>JAFKJW010000185.1:27542-92326 GCA_017305925.1 Hyphomicrobiales bacterium
ATCGTTCACGCCGTGGCCGACGAAAGCGATCTTTCGCCCCGCCGCTACATCCCCGACGAGCCGGACCTTGTCCTCGGGGAGCATGTCGGCATGGATCTCGTCGTCGCGCAGGCCGAGCTGCCTGCCGATGCGAAGCGCCACCGGACGCCGGTCTCCCGTCATCATCAGGATCGTCGCGACTCCGCCTGCCCTCAGCGCGGCCAGCGCGCCGGCGGAAGTTTCGCGCAGGCCGTCGGCAACGCTGACGGCGCCAAGCACGCGGTCGCCGCGCCCCAGATACACCACCGTCTCCCCGCCCTGCACAAGATCGCGCAATGCAGGCTGGTCGATCGACGCCCGCATGGCCTCGACCATGCGGCTGTTTCCTGCCCAGAGCGCTCCGCAGTCGTCTTCGCCGACGATGCCGGCACTCGGCAGCGCCCTGACGTTCCGGACGGCATGAAGAGCAAGGCCCCGCGTCGCCGCTTCCCGCCGCAGGGCGCCGGCGATGTGGTGCTCGGAATGCGCCTCCAAGCTGGCCAAGGTCGACAGAAGCCCGCGCTCGTCCCCTTCCAGCGCGACGATGCCGGTCACGGCGGCACGCCCTTGCGTCAGGGTTCCCGTCTTGTCGAAGGCAAAGACGTCGACGCCGGCCAGCGTCTCCAGCGCCGTGCCGCCCTTGAAAAGGACGCCTCCGCGCGCGGCGGCCGACAGGCCCGACAGGATCGCGGCAGGCACGGAGATGACGATGGCGCAGGGGCTTGCCGCCACCAGCATGGTGGCCGCCCGATAAAGCGCCGTTTGCCAATCGCTCCCCAGCCAGTGAAACGCCACAAGCGCAACGACGAAACCGACCAGGACGGCGACGGTATAGCGCTGCCCGAACCATGCGCTGAAGCGCTCGGAGGGCGCCTTCGCCGCCTGAGCCTCCGTGACGAGCGCGATCATCCGGGCGACGGTGCTTTGCTCCACCGTCCTGGCGATCCTCACCTCGAGCACGCCGTCGAGGTTCACCGTCGCCTCGAAGACCTGATCGTTCGGTTCCTTGCTGACGGGCATGGATTCGCCGGTGATCGTGGATTCGTCGAGCGAGCCCCGGCCGCCGACGATCACGCCGTCGGCAGGAACCCGCGAACCCGGACGAAGAACCGCAACGTCGCCGATGGCGAGATCCGAGGCCGGTATCTCCTCGACGGTGCCGTCCTGCGCCTTGCGGAAAGCCGTTTCGGGGCGCAGCGCCATCAGCGCCTCGATGGCTCGCCGGGCCCGCCCCATCGCCCGCTCCTCGAGCGTGTTCGACAGGCTGAAGAGGGTCAGCAGGACGGCTCCCTCAATGGCCGCGCCGACGATCGCCGCCGCGATCGCCGCGACGATCATCAAAAGATCGATATCGAGCGTATGGTCTTTCCACAGAGCCTTCAGCGCCCGCCAGCCGGTCGGCACGCCGCCCGCCAGGTAGACCAGGCCCGTGCCTGCCAAAACCAGCCACGACGCAAGCGCTCCTTCCAGAAGCCAGGAGCCCGCAAGAGCCGCCGCGAGGCCGGCCACCGTCGCCACGGTGAGAGAGACCGACATGCTGAACAGGCGACCGGGCAACATATTCTCCAATCCACGGCTCGAGCGGTATCCGACGCCAGCCTGCATCGGCCTTATAGTTTAGAATAGTTCTAATCTGCGGCAATCCGGTCCGGAATGCAACTGGTTTCAACGCTGACCCGAACAAAGAATGAATGCACGGCGCCCGGACCTATTCCGGGACATTCCGTGCCATTTCAGAAATCTGATGCTGATCAGGTTCCCTCGCAGGCCGCCGGAGCTGCCGGGGAAGGGAACGGGAAACCCTTGAAAATCAAAGGTCTCAATGGTCGGAGCGGCGGGATTCGAACCCACGACCCCTTGACCCCCAGTCAAGTGCGCTACCGGGCTGCGCTACGCTCCGAACCGGAGCGCATGTACGTGACCGAACCGCTCCGGTCAACCGAATTTGACGGACGGCCGTTCCCGTCCCTGCCGGAGCGAACCGACGGTCACGGCTTTTTCACCAGCCGTGCCGGGACACTCTCCTCACAACGCGGCGCGCCCGTCGAAACGGGCGAGGCGCGAGAGCAGGTAGTCTATCTCGGCCTTTGCCGCCGCCGAAAGCGCGGATGCGGGCTTGCGCTGCGCGTCGTGGCGGATGGCGCCGCGCTTTTGCAGAACATATTTGCGGACGGCCAGGCCGATGCCCGCCTGCTGCTCGTAGCGGACCAGCGGCAAATGCGCATCGAACAGATCGTGCGCCTCGTCCCTGCGTCCCGCGCCCGAGAGGCGGATCACGTCCGCCAGCATTTCCGGAAAGGCGTAGCCGGTCATCGCGCCATCGGCGCCGCGCTCCATCTCGAAGTCGAGGAACAGGCCGCCATTGCCGGTGAGGATGGACAGCGGCCGCAGCGATCCCTCCGCCTGGAAGGCGCGCAACGTGCTGATCTTCTCCAGCCCCGGCCAGTCCTCGTGCTTCAGCATGACGCAGGAGGGATGGTTCTGGACGATGGTCCGGATCACCTTCGGCGTCATCACCACCGAAAGCGTGAGCGGATAGTCCTGGACGACGAAGGGGACGTCCTCGCCGACCGCCTCGACCGCCTGGGCATAATAGCCGACGATCTGGTCGTCCGTGCGCAGCGACGGCGGCGGCGCGATCATCACACCGGCGGCGCCGCGCTCCATGGCGTTGCGGGCAAGCGAGCGCATCGCGGCGAAGCCCGGCGACGAGACCCCGACGATCACCGGGACCGGGATGCGGCGGCATACGCGCGCGACGATCCCCAACGCCTCCTCCGGCTCCAGCTTCTGTGCCTCGCCCATGATGCCGAGGATGGTCAGGCCGTCCGCGCCGGCCTGAATATAGAAGTCGCACATGCCGTCGACGGACGACTCGTCCACACGGCCGTCGGGCAGGAAAGGCGTCACGGCGATCGGAAAGAGGCCCTTGGCCGAACTGTCGAGTGGCATGCGCTGCGATTCCGTTGCGAGACCCGTACATGACGGCAAAGGCCCGATCCGTAAACGGCTTTTTTCTTTTGCATCCGGCGTTCCTGCGCCGGAGCGAAAGGCGGTTCTCTTTCGTCCCGTCCTTGCCTATCGTTCCGGCGCATGACGACCACAGGAACCACCGACGCCATGAGCCTTTCGAAATCCGATATCGATACCCTGAAGCGCGTGTCCACCGCGACGCTGACGACCGTGCTGCTGAAGAAGGGGCTTCGGAATGTCTGGATGCGCGGCACACGGCCGATCCGGCCCGGCCAGCCGCGCCTCGTCGGGCCGGCGTTCACGCTGCGCTTCGTTCCGGCACGCGAGGACCTCGCCACGCCGGCAAGCTGGGCCTCGCCCGTCTCGACGCGCGCCGCGATCGAGGACATGCCGGAGGGCTGCTTCGCGGTCGCGGACGGCCTCGGGATGACGGACGCCGGCATTTTCGGCGACATCCTGGCGGCCCGCATGGTGAAGCGCGGCGTGACCGGCCTCGTGACGGACGGGGCGATGCGCGACATGGCCGGCGTGCTCGCCACCGGCCTGTCCGTCTGGTGCCGGGGCGCGGCCGCTCCGCCCTCGGTCGCAGGGCTCACCTTCGTCGGCTGGCAGCAGCCCGTTTCCTGCGGCGGCGTGGCGGTGTTCCCCGACGACATCGTCGTGGCCGATGACGACGGCGCCGTGCTCATCCCCGCCGCCCTCGTCGATCACGTGCTCGCCGAGGCGCCGGAACAGGAGCGTATGGAGGAATGGATCATGGGCGAGGTGGCGCGCGGCGTGCCGCTGCCCGGCCTCTATCCCATGAATACCGAGACGCGCGCCCGCTACGAGGCGAGCGGAAAGAAACCGCCCGATGCGTGAGGGGATCGCCCCGGTCAGGCCGGCAGCAGGCGGCGGCGCGACCGCTGCAAGAGCAGCAGCATGATGGCGATGTTGAGCAGGTTCCAGGCGATGCCGTTCATGAAGGCGGCCGTATAGGAGCCCGTCATGTCGTAGATCCAGCCGGACATCCAGCCGCCGATCGCCATGCCGAGGATCGTGGCCATGATGACCGAGCCGACGCGGCTGCCGGCCTCGGAAGCCGGCAGATATTCACGGATGATGGTGGCGTAGCACGGCACGATGCCGCCCTGGCTGAGCCCGAAGACGAGGGAAACCACATAGAGCGAGGCGAGCCCGTCGAAGGGAATGTAGAGGAAGAGCGACAGGCCCTGCGCCACCGATCCGAGAAGCAACGTGCGCACCCCGCCGATGCGGTCGACGAGGAAACCGGAGGCCAGACGGCTGAACACGCCGGCCGTCATCATCAGCGCCAGCATGTCGGCGCCACGCGCCACGCCGTAGCCGAGGTCGATGCAATAGGCGACGATATGGACCTGCGGCATGGACATGGCCACGCAGCACGAGACGCCCGCCACCATGAGCATGGCCTGCAGCACGCCGGGCGGGATCGCCGCCCTCCCGTTGCCCACGGCGGACGGGGGCTCCTGCGCCGAAATCGGCGAGGGCCGCCGCAGCATCAGGGCGGAGGGCACCATGGCGACGAGGCAGATCGCGGCGATCGCCAGATAGGTGCCGCGCCAGCCGAACGCCCCCATGAGATGCGGGATGATCATCGGCCATACTATGCCGGCGAAATAGCTGCCGGATGCCGCGCACGCCACCGCCACACCGCGCCGCTTGCGGAACCAGTGCGAGATGTCGGCGATCACCGGCCCGAAAGTGGCGCCGGAGCCGAGGCCGATCAGCCCGCCCTGGGCGAGGTTCAGCCAGCCGATGGACGGCGCCAGCGCGCTGAGCGCAAAGCCGGCCGCGAGCAGGAGCGCGGAGGCGAGCACGGGGATCCAGAAGCCGACCCTGTCCATGATGCGACCGACGATGAGGTTGCCGACCGCAAAGCCCACCATGGTCGCGGTGTAGGGCAGCGACGCGGCGGCCCGGTCGACGCCGAATTCCGTCTGGATGGCCGGCAGCACCACCACGATCGCCCACGACCCGACGCCGCCGACCGTGGACAGGAAGAGGGAAATCGCGAGCCGTCGCCAGGCATACGGCCCGTCTATGTCCTGCCCGCTGGCATTCGTCGCTTGCAACATGATGCCATCAATGCGCCGGACGAACGGCCGCGCGCAGGACCAAGGCCGGGCCAAACGTCAAGCCAGCACCGGGAAGGAGCCGGCGGGCGCGACCCCTTACATGGTCGCGCCGATCTGCCAGGGCACGAACTCGTTGTCGCCGTAGCCCAGTTCCTCCGACTTGCTCTTCTTGCCGGACGCCACCGCGAGGATTTCCCTGAAAATTTCCTCGCCCTTCTCCTGCAAGGTGACGCCGTCGAGGATGTCGCCGCAGTTGATGTCCATGTCGTCGATCATGCGCTCGTACATCGGCGTGTTGGTGGCGAGCTTGATGGACGGCGTCGGCTTGCAGCCATAGGCCGAGCCGCGGCCGGTCGTGAAGGCAAGCACGTTGGCGCCGCCCGCGACCTGCCCGGTCGCCGCCACCGGGTCGTAGCCGGGCGTGTCCATGAAGACGAAACCCTTCTCCGTCACCGGATCGGCATAATGGTAGACGGCGTTGAGCGTGGTCGAGCCGCCCTTGGCCGCCGCGCCGAGCGACTTCTCCAGGATGGTCGTCAGCCCGCCGAGCTTGTTGCCGGGAGACGGGTTGTTGTTCATCTCCATGTTGTTGCGCTTCGTGTAGTCCTCCCACCAGTGGATGATCTCCACCAGCTTCTCGCCGACCTCGCGGTCACGGGCACGCCGGGTAAGGAGGTGCTCCGCGCCGTAGATTTCCGGCGTCTCCGAGAGGATCGCCGTGCCGCCGTTGCGCACCAGCATGTCGGCGGCCACGCCGAGCGCCGGGTTCGCCGTGATGCCCGAATAGCCGTCCGAACCGCCGCATTGCAGCGCCAGCACCAGCTCCGACGCCGGAAGCGTCTCGCGCCGGGCGGCATTCACGGTCGGCAGCATCGCCTTCACGGCCTCGACACCTGCGTCGACGGTCTTGCGGGTGCCGCCGACCTCCTGGATGGTCATGGTGCGGAAGGTCTCGCTTTCCTCGACCTTGTAGGCCTCCTTGAAGCGGGGGATCTGAAAACCCTCGCAGCCAAGCCCCACCATGACGACGCCGCCCATATTGGGGTTCGTGGCGTAGCCCCATGTCGTCTTCTTCAGCGTGTCGAAGATGACGCCGCGATAGTCGATGACGCAGCCATTGGCCTGCTTCAGCGCGACGATTCCGTCGATGTTCGGGTAATCGTCGAGGATGCCGGAGCGCTCGATCTCCTTGGCGATGAAGCCGGCGACCGTGGTCGAGCAGTTCACGCTGGTCAGGATGCCGACATAGTTGCGCGTGCCGGCTCGGCCGTTGGCGCGGCGGAAGCCCTGGAAGGTGGCCTGCTCGGAGACGGGCAGGACGTTCTCGGGCCGCGCGGCTTCCGCGAAGCGGTAGTCGCGCTCGAAATCGTGCATGTAGACATTGTGCTCGTGCACCCAGTCGCCCTTGGCGATCGGCTCCTTGGCGAAGCCGATGATCTGGCCGAATTTGACGATCGGCGCGTCCTTGGCGATCGGCACCGTCGCCATCTTGTGGCCGAAGGGAATGCGTTGCAGCGCCACGATGCCCTCCGCCGTGCGCGCGCCCTTTTCGATCCTCTCGCCCGCCACGACGATGTTGTCCTGGGGGCTCAGGCGCAGGCTGCGGGCGGGAGTGTCGTTGCTCATATCCATGGTCATCGTGCCTCGGGCGTCCGTCCAGACCTTCGGCGGTCTGCGTTCGCCTATCATTTGTCGCCGCTCGCCGCGGCTTGCCCAATTCGTTTAACACAGCCGGCGCCCTCGTTCATAGACGGTAGCGCAACCATCCGGCGCCGGGGCGGCGCCGATGCCGGAATCAGTCCCGGCTGGAATTCTTGCGCGCCAGGATCTCCTCCCAGCGCAGCGCGGCGGCGACGATGCCGTCGAGGTCGTCGTGCCGAGGCACCCAGCCGAGCTCGCTGCGCGCCAGCGCCGAATTGGCGACGACGGAGGCCGCATCGCCCGGCCGTCGGGGACCGGTGCCGACCGCGAAATCCCTGCCATGGACGCGCCTGACGCTGTCCAGCACCTCAAGCACGGAATATCCGTGGCTGTAGCCGCAATTGGCGATCAGGTTGCCGCCGCCATCGCGCAATCGCTGCAAGGCGAGCCGATGCGCCGCCGCGAGGTCGCTGACATGGATGTAGTCGCGCACGCAGGTGCCGTCCGGCGTCGGATAGTCGGTGCCGAAGACCTGCATGGAGGCCCGCTTGCCGGTCGCCGTCTCGGCGGCGACCTTGATGAGATGGGTGGCGCCCGACGTGGACTGGCCGGTACGGCCGCGCGGGTCGGCGCCGGCGACGTTGAAGTAGCGCAGCGCCGTGTAGCGGAGCGGATGCGCGGCCGCGGTATCGGCCAGCATCCACTCCGTCATCAGCTTGGAGCGCCCATAGGGCGATTCGGGCGCAAGGGAGGCGCTTTCCACGATCGGCTCCAGGCCGGCGGAGCCGTAGACGGCGGCGGTCGAGGAAAAGATGAAGTGGGAAACGCCGCCTTTCACCGCCTGCTCCAGAAGGCTGCGCGTCTTCACCGTGTTGTTTTCGTAATAGCCGAGCGGGTCCGCCACCGATTCCGGCACGACGATGGAGCCGGCGAAATGGATGATGGCGTCGATGCCATGCCCGGCGATGATCCGGGCGACCAGCGCGCTGTCGCCGACGTCTCCGACATGCAGCGTGGCCTCCGGCGCGACGGCCCATTCGAATCCCGTCGAGAGGCGGTCGAGGACGACCACCTCCTCGCCGGCGTCGACCAGCTCCCAGACCATGTGGCTGCCGATGTAGCCGGCGCCACCCGTCACCAAGACCGCCATTCCAACCTCCGCGATTCCCCGCTCCTCATAGCCCGCAAATCTCTAATTTTCTCTCGCCTGCGCCTCCGGCAATTGGACGCCGCCGCTTGATCGAGATCAAGGCGGACCGGCCGCGGCTGTGGCTGAAAGGCGTGGCATTTTGACCGGACACCGGCAATGGACGCTCCTCGCTCGCGCCACTATGATCCGCGCACCCAAAAGGCAGGCACCATGAACTATCAGCGGTTTTTCGAGGAAGCGGTCGACCAGGTCCATGCCGAGCGCCGCTACCGGGTCTTCGCGGATCTCGAGCGCGTGGTCGGCGCCTTCCCCAAGGCCATCTGGCGGGGCAATGGCGAGGCCAAGGAGATCACCGTATGGTGCTCCAACGACTATCTGGGCATGGGGCAGCATCCGGACGTGATCGCGGCCATGCAGGAAGCGGCCGCACGCATGGGCAGCGGCGCGGGCGGCACCCGCAACATCTCCGGCACGAGCCATCCGCTGGTCGAGCTGGAGGATGAGCTCGCCGACCTGCACGGCAAGGAGGCAGCCCTCGTCTTCACCTCCGGTTTCGTCTCCAACGAGGCGGCGATCTCGACGATCGCGCGGCTCCTGCCGAACTGCCTGATCCTCTCCGACGAGCTCAACCACGCCTCGATGATCGAGGGCGTGCGCCGGTCGGGCGCGGAAAAGAAGATTTTCCGCCACAACGACGTCGCGCATCTGGAAAGCCTGCTCCAGGCGGCGGGGCGCGAGCGGGCCAAGCTGATCGTCTTTGAGAGCGTCTATTCCATGGACGGCGACATCGCGCCGATCGCGGAGATCGCCGACCTCGCCGAAAAATACAACGCGATGACCTATATCGACGAGGTGCACGCCGTCGGCATGTATGGCGGGCGCGGCGGCGGCATCACCGAGCGGGAGGGGCTCGCCCACCGCATCGACGTGATCGAGGGGACGCTGGCCAAGGCGTTCGGCACGCTCGGCGGCTATATCACCGGCACGCGCACGCTGATCGACGCGGTGCGCTCCTACGCGCCCGGCTTCATCTTCACGACCGCCCTGCCCCCGGCGATCACGGCGGCGGCCACGGCCTCCATCCGCCATCTGAAGCGTTCCCAGGCCGAGCGCGACGCGCAGCAGGCGCAGGCCAAGCGCGCCAAGGAGGTGCTCGCGGCGGCCGGCCTGCCGGTCATGCCCTCGGAGACGCATATCGTGCCCGTGCTCGTCGGCGATCCGGAACTGTGCAAGATGGCCTGCGACAGGCTGCTCGGCAAGCACGGCATCTACATCCAGCCGATCAACTATCCGACGGTGCCGCGCGGCACGGAACGGCTGCGCATCACGCCGACGCCGTTCCATACGGATGCGCTGGTGGACACGCTGCGCGATGCGCTGGTCGAAACCTGGGACGCGCTCGGCATTCCCTATGCCGCGGCCGGACAGCCCGCGGTCGCCAAGACCGATCGGATCATCCCGCTCTTGGTGCCGAAGTCCGGCGGCTGACGGGCTTCCTTCCGGGACAGGCTTTCCCCAGACCGACGCGGATCCTCAGGCGTCCAGCCTGATCTCGTGCATCCAGCCATGCTTGTCGGCGACCGTGCCGCGCTGCACGCCGACAAGCGCCGAACGGAGCTGCGTGGTGATCTCGCCGTCGCCGCTGTTGCCGATGGAGAACTCGCCGCCGCGATATTTCACCTTGCCGATGCCGGCGATGACCGCCGCGGTGCCGCAGGCGAACGCTTCGCGCAGCCTGCCGCTCCTTGCATCGGCCTGCCACTGGTCGAAGCCGTAGGGCTCCTCCTTGACCGTATAGCCGGCCTCGGCGGCAAGCTTCATGATGGAGAGGCGCGTGATGCCCGGCAGGATCGTGCCCAGAGGTGGGGTGACGATCGTCTTGTCGTCCATGACGAAGAAGATGTTCATGCCACCCAGTTCGTCGATCCAGCGGCGCTCCACCGCGTCGAGGAACACGACCTGGTCGCAGCCGTTCTCGAAGGCTTCCGCCGTCGCGACCAGGCTGGAGGCGTAGTTGCCGCCGCATTTGGCCTCGCCCGTGCCGCCGGGAGCGGCGCGCGTGTAATCCTCGGACACCCAGACGGTGACGGTCTTGTAGCCGCCCTTGAAATAGGCGCCGACCGTGGAGCCGATCACGCAGAACACATATTCGTTGGCCGGGCGGACGCCGAGGAAGGCCTCGGTGGCGAACATGAAGGGACGCAGGTAGAAGCTGCCGTCCCCTTCGGGAATCCAGGCAGCGTCGGTGCGGACCAGCGCCTCGATCGCGTCGATGAACAGTTCCTCCGGCACTGCCGGCATCGCCATGCGCTCGGCCGACCGGTTCAGCCTCCGCGCATTCTCCTCGGGGCGGAACGTCACGACGCGGCCGTCGGCGCCGCGATAGGCCTTGAGGCCTTCGAATATCTCCTGCGCATAGTGCAGCACCGCGCTCGCCGGGTCGATCCTGAACGGCTCGCGGGCACGGATTTTCGCGTCGTGCCAACCCTTTCCGGCCGTCCACGTCACCGTGACCATATGGTCGGAGAATACTTTTCCGAAGCCGGGATTCGCCATCAGCGCGGCGCGCTCCCCGGCCGGCGTCGGCGCCGGATGCGGCACTTTCTCGATCACGATTCTGGCGGTCATGGCACCTCTTCCCTGCCGGTTCCTGCGGCTAATGTCACCATAGACGACTTAATTCCAAACTGGGCCCGGCGGCAAGAAAAATATGTCAGTAATAGTGACCTTTTTCTACGCGGACCGCGCCTCGACCCATGAAGCGATGCGATGCACCGCCTCCTCCACCTGGTCGAGGCGGCGGTGGAAGCACAGGCGCAGGAAGCCTTCGCCCGCCGCGCCGAAGGCACTGCCCGGCGCCAGGCCGACATTGGCCTTGTCGATGATCTCGAAGGCCGCCTCCATGGAATTCTCCAGGCCCTCGACGGCGAAGAACAGGTAGAACGCGCCCTGCGGCACCGCGAAGCGGATATGGCGCGCGCGGCCGAGCTCCGTGCAGACCATGTCGCGCCCCTTGCGCGCCTGCTCGACCTGCTCGCGGATGAAATCGTCACCGAAATCCAGCGCGGCGACAGCGCCGCGCTGCATGAACTGGGCCACGCCGGAGCTGGAATACTGGATGAGGTTCTCGAAGGTCGGCCCGAGCGAAGGATGGACCCGCAGCCAGCCGATGCGCCAGCCCGTCATCGCCCAGTTCTTGGAAAAACTGTTGACGAAGAGGATGCGGTCCTCCGGCTCCATGACGTCGAGGAAGGAGGGCGCGCGGGTCCCGTCGTAGTAGAAAAGCGCGTAGATCTCGTCGGCGATGATCCACAGGCCCTTGCGCCGGGCGAGGTCGAGGACCGCCGTCAGGGTCGCTTCGTCGGCCGTCCAGCCGGTCGGGTTGCAGGGGCTGTTGAGGAAGATGGCGCGGGTCCGCGGCGTGACCGCCGCCTCCAGCCGCTCCACGTCGAGCGTCCAGCCATTGCCCGAAAGAGTCAGCGGCACCGGGATCGGATTCGCGCCGGCCACGGTCGCCGCGCCGGCGAAATTCGGCCATGCCGGCGACAGGTAGAGAAGGTCGTCGCCGCCGGCCGCGACGAGTTGGATGGCCATCTGGATGGCGTGCATGCCGGAACTGGTGACGATCAACTCATCGACCGGGAACGTCATGCCGAAATGCCGCTGGTAATAGCGTACCAGCGCCTCCCGCAGGTCCGGGATGCCGCGCTGCCAGGTGTAGAAGGTCTCGCCGTCGCGCAGACCCTTGGCGGCGGCGTCCGAGATGAAGGCCGGGGTCGGCAGCTCGCCCTCGCCCGCCCACAGCGGGATGAGGCCTGGCCGTTCGCGCCCGTAATTGACGGCCGCGATGATGCCGCTCGCAGCAGCGCGTGCCGCGGCCGGCTGGATGTAGGGAAGAAGGGACATGGCGCCTCTCTCGACGTTTGCGGCCGGGGTTAGCGCATTTGTCCGCGACCGGCGAGGCCCTTCGCAGGGCGGCCAAGAAAATACCCCGGTTGGAACAACCGGGGTATTTTCAGAAGCGGGCAGGTCGCGGATCAGGCGCGCTTGGCGAGCAGATCGCGGATCTCGGTGAGCAGAGCGACGTCGGCCGGCGGCGCGGCCGGAGCCGGGGCCGGCTTCTCGCGCTCAAGCTTCCGCTGCAGGTTGTTCACAGCCTTCACCATCAGGAAGATGATCCAGGCAAGGATCAGGAAATTGATGAGCACGGTGATGAAGTTGCCGTAGGCGAAGACGGCACCCTGCTCCCGCGCCGCGTCCAGTGAGGTCGCCGTGACCGTCGAGGACAAGGGCAGGAAGTAGTTCGAAAAGTCGAACCCGCCGAAGATCGCGCCGACGATCGGCATGATGATGTCGTTGACGAGGGAATCCACGATCTTGCCGAAGGCGGCGCCGATGATCACGCCGACCGCCAGATCCATCACGTTGCCGCGGGCAATGAATTCCTGAAATTCCTTGAGCATCGAAAGCACCCTCCTCTGGGGACGTCGGCATGGCTGAAATTGGCTTCGCCCACGCGCGACCTTATCAAAAGCTTGCCGTGGGTGAAGCGATTAAATTAGCTTTCCAACGGCCTGCCGTTCCACCCCCGGACGCGGGCGCCGGAGGACACCGGAGTGCAGGCGTGGCTCATCGCCATCATCGCGGTCGCCTATGTGACGCTGCTTTTCGGCATCGCCAGCCTCGGCGACCGCCGGGCCCGCACCGCCGCCTCGCCCGGTGCGGCGGCCGCACGGCCGAACATCTATGCGCTCAGCCTCGGCATATACTGCACCTCCTGGACGTTCTTCGGCTCCGTCGGCCTCGCCACGGAGCGCGGCTTCGAATATCTCGCCATCTATATCGGCCCCGTGCTCGTCTTCACCTTCGGCTTTCCGGTGCTTGCCAGAATCATCCGGCTGGCGAAGGCGGAGAAGATCACCTCCGTCGCGGACTTCCTGGGCGCCCGCTACGGCAAGAGCGCCGCCGTCGCCTCGATCGCGACGCTGATCGCCGCGCTCGGCGCCGTTCCCTATATCGCCCTCCAGCTCAAGGCGATCTCCGGCTCGATGCAGCTCATCGTGGAGCACGAAACGGGCGCGCCGTTCAGCTTCGATCCGTTCGTCAGCGACATCTCGCTGGTCGTGGCGATGCTGCTCGCGGTCTTCGCGGTGCTCTTCGGCACGCGCCACGCCGATGCGACGGAGCACCAGGACGGGCTGGTGCTGGCGGTCGCCGTGGAATCGGTCGTCAAGCTGGCGGCGTTCCTCGCGGTCGGGCTCTTCGTGCTCTTCGCCGTCACCGGCAGTCCGGCGGCGCTCTTCCGCTCCTTCGAGGGCAGCGCCCGCATCGCCGACGCGCTCGCCTACAAGACCTCGCTCGGAACATGGATCGTCGTGACGGTGATCAGCGGCTTCGCCATCGTCATGCTGCCGCGCCAGTTCCACATCATGATCGTCGAGAACCGCAGCGAGCGCGAGCTTCGCCACGCCACGCGGGTCTTCCCGCTCTATCTGGTGGCCATCAACCTCTTCGTCCTGCCGATCGCCTTCGCCGGGCTCGTCATGGTGGGAGGGCAGACGAGCAGCGACCTCTACGTGCTGTCGGTGCCGCTGCTCGGCGGCAACAGCGTCATGGCCATCATCGCCTTCATCGGCGGACTGTCGGCGGCGACCGCCATGGTCATCGTGGAAAGCGTCGCGCTCGCCGTCATGATCTCCAACGATCTCGTCCTCCCGCTCTTCGTGCGGCGCGCCATCCGCTCGGAGGCCGGGGAGAGCGACGACTGGTCGAGCCTCATCCTGAACGTGCGGCGCGGCGCCATCTTCATCATCCTGTTCGTGGCCTTCCTCTACTATCGCGCCAGCACGGACAATGCGCGGCTCGCCTCCATCGGCCTGATGTCGTTCGCGGCCATCGCGCAGTTCGCGCCGGCCTTCCTCGCCGGCCTCCTGTGGCGCGGCGCCAATGCGCGGGGAGCAGCACTCGGCATGATCGCCGGCATCGCCACCTGGGCCTACACGCTGCTCCTGCCCTCGCTGGCGTCGCCCGACCTGCCGATCGTCGCCGCGGGGCCGTTCGGCATCGCGGCGCTGCGGCCGCAGGCGCTGTTCGGTACCGTGGCGGAGCCGCTCAACCGCGGCGGTCTGTGGAGCCTCTCCGTCAATGCGCTGTTCCTCGTGCTCGGCTCGCTGTCGCGCGCGGCGGTGCCGCTGGAGCGTATCCAGGCGGCGATCTTCGTGGCGCGCGAGGCCGGTCCCATGCCGATGCTGCGGCGCTTCCGCAGCGCCGTCACGGTCGACGAGCTGAAGGACACGATCTCGCGCTATCTCGGCGTCGAGCGCACCGAGCGCTCCTTCGAGAGTTTTGCGGCGCGCCAGCAGGTGAAGCTCGTCGGCAGCGATCCGGCCAATGTCGACGTCATCCGCTTCGGCGAGCAGCTTCTCGCCAGCGCCGTCGGCTCCTCCTCGGCGCGGCTTGTGCTGTCGCTGCTCTTCCAGCGCAACGGCAGCAGCCCGAAGGACACGGTCCGCCTGCTCGACGACGCGACCGAGGCGCTTCAGCACAATCGCGACCTGTTGCAGATCGCGCTCGACCAGATGGCGCAGGGCATCACCGTCTTCGACAAGGATTTCCGCCTGACCTGCTGGAACAGGCAGTACCGGCAGCTCTTCGACCTGCCCGACGAGATGGGTCAGGTCGGCGTGTCGCTGGACCGGATCCTAAACTTCCTGGCGAGGCGGGGAGACATCACGCCGGAACAGGTGGTGAGCGCGCTCAACCGGCTGGGCGGCTTCGGCAACCCGTGGCAGATCGAGCTCAGGACGAGCGGCCGCACCATCGAGCTGCGCTCCAACCCGATGCCGGACGGCGGCATCGTCGCCACCTATACCGACATCTCCGCCCGCGTGGCGGCGGACAAGGCGCTGAAGCAGGCCAACGAGTCGCTGGAGCTGCGCGTGGAGAGCCGCACCGCCGAACTGCTGCGCGTCAACGAGGAGCTCGCGCAGGCCCAGATGCTGGCCGAGGAGGCCAATCTGGGCAAGACGCGCTTCCTGGCCGCCGCCGGTCACGACATCCTTCAGCCGCTCAACGCGGCACGGCTCTACGCCGCCTCGCTCTCGGAGAAGGCCGGCGGCGGAACGCTCGGCGAGGTGGCGGTGAACATCGAATCCTCGCTGGAGTCGGTGGAGTCGATCCTCGGCGCCGTCCTCGACATATCGCGGCTGGACGACGGCGGGATGAAGCCGCAGGAGACCGCCTTCCGGCTCGACGGCCTGCTCAGGCAGGTCGGGACCGACTTCATGCCGCTGGCGCGGGGCAAGGGCCTGCGGCTCCGCATCCTGCCGAGCTCGCTCGTCGTGCAGACTGACCGCAACCTTCTGCGGCGCGTCATCCAGAACCTCGTCTCCAACGCCATCAAATACACCCGCGGCGGCAAGGTGCTGGTCGGCGTGAGGCGGCGCGGCAAGCTTGCGGAAATCCAGGTGCTCGACACCGGCATCGGCATCGCCCCGGAGCAGCTCGACACGGTGTTCCAGGAATTCCGGAGGCTGGACGAGGGCGCGCGCGAAGCGGCGGGCCTCGGGCTCGGGCTTTCGATCGTCGACCGCATCGCGCGCGTCCTGCGTCTCGAGCTCAGGATCGAATCCCACAAGGGCCGCGGCACCCGCTTCTCGGTGTTGCTGCCGGTCAGCGCCGAAACGGAGGACGCCCTCTTGCCCGCGCAGCGGCATCCCGTTCCGTCGGCGGCGGTGCTCAACGGCATGGCGGTGCTGGCCATCGACAACGACCCCCGCATCCTGGAAGGCATGCGGATGCTTCTGGAAGGCTGGGGCTGCCATGTCGTCACCGGCCCGGGATCGGCTTCGCTCGCCGGCCAGCCCGTGCCGGATCTCGCCCTTGTCGACTATCATCTGGACGGCGAGACCGGCCTCGACGTGATCGCTGCCCTGCGGCGGACTTTCGGCCCTGGCCTGCCGGCCCTGCTGATCACCGCCGACCGCTCCAGCGAGGTGCGCGCGGCGGCCGAGGCGCTCGACGTCCAGATCATCAACAAGCCGGTCAAGCCGGCCGTGCTGCGTACCGCGATGACGCGCATGCGCCGCTTCGCACCGGCAGCGCGGTGATCGCGGCGCGTCAGCCCGATTGCAGCGGCTCGGAGCCGATCCGCCCGAACAGGATCACGGCCTGCGTGCGACTGTCGACGCCGAGCTTCTGAAGGATCGCCGAGACATGCGCCTTGACGGTCGCTTCGGAAACCCAGAGCTCGTAGTCGATCTGCTTGTTCAGCAGCCCTTCGGCCAGCATGGTGAGCACCCTGGTCTGCTGCGGCGTCAGGGATTGCAGGCGCCTGATCAGGTCGGCCATCTCGGGATCGCGCTCGACGCCGACCTCCACGCCCTCCGGCATCGCAATCCCGCCGGCGAGCACGGCGTCCACCGCATGGCGGATTTCCTCGATGCTCGCCGATTTCGGGATGAACCCCGACGCGCCGAGTTCCAGCGCCCGGCGGATGGTCTGCGGGTCGTCACGCGCCGACACGATCACCACCGGCACGCCGACCTGCATGCCGCGCAGCGCGATCAGCCCCGACAGGCCGCTGGCGCCGGGCATGGAGAGATCGAGCAGGACGAGGTCGAACTCGTCGTTCCCGGCTAGCAGCGCCTTGACGGCCTCGAAGTCGCCGGCCTCGAAGACGGCGCCGGCCGCCGGGGCGAGCGCCTGCTTCAACGCTCCGCGAAAGAGCGGATGGTCGTCGGCGATGACGATCTTGCAGCCTTCGGCCAAACATCCCTCCCGCTCCCGCCCCGTTCTTGCCGCAGGCGTGGAGTCTGGCGGGATTATGCGGCACGGGCCGGCGATGTCAAAGCCAAACAGGAGGTGCCGGGCGACGGCTCAGGTCTTCTGTCCCGGAGCGTTGTCCTTGTCGTATTCCTTGACGATGTCCATGAAGCCCCGGAAGAAGCGCTGCATGTAGCTGAGGGAGCGGTCGAACTCCTCCTCGCTCGGCAGCCCCGTCGTGGCGGGCGCCTTCTCCAGGGCGGCGACGCGCTTCTCCAGCGCGCGCAGCGACGAGGACAGGCTGTCGATCTCGTCCTGATAGGCGGTGCGCTCGTCGGCGGCCGGCCGGCAGACCAATTGCTGGTCGCGCTCCTCGCAGAGCGACATCGCGCCGGTCGCGGTGTCGAGGCGCACGTAGCCGCGATCCGTCTTCTCGAGCTGGTAGCGCTCGACCTCTTCGGCCGAAGCCAGCGTGGCGAGGAGGGGGAGGCTGATGGCGGCGAAGGCGAAGGCCAGTTTCTGCATGGTGATCTCCTGCGTCTGCCATGATCGTGCCACGGCTTTGCGACCGAAATGGGATGCGCGCCGCTTTCCGGCCGGGCGATTTCCCACTATAGCCGCCGCATGAGCTCCATCATCTATAAAATCTGCCCGTCCGGCCTGTGGGAGGAAGCGCTCGCCACCGGCCGCTTCACGGGCGCGCCGGTCGACCACCGCGACGGCTACATCCACTTCTCGACCGCCGCCCAGGCGCGCGAGACCGCGGCGAAGCATTTTGCCGGCCAGGCAGGCCTGCTCATCGTGGCGGTGGATACGGCTAGCCTCGGCGATGCCCTGAAATACGAGGTGTCGCGCGGCGGTGCGCTGTTCCCGCACCTCTATGCGGATCTGCCGCTCGATGCGGTTCTGTGGGCAAAGCCGCTGCCGCTCGGGGCCGACGGCGTCCATGTCTTTCCGGACATGGCTCCGTGATGCTGCTGGACAGGCTCGGCCGCGCCGCGCTCTTCGCGCTCGATCCGGAAACGGCGCATGGCCTCTCCATCCGGGCGCTGAAATGCGGCGGGCCGCTTGTCTCGCCGCCGCCGCCGCATCAGAGGCTGCGTGTCGGCGCCGCCGGCATCGATTTTCCCAACCCGCTCGGCATGGCCGCCGGCTACGACAAGAATGCCGAGGTGCCGGACGCCCTGCTGCGGCTCGGCTTCGGCTTTACCGAGGCGGGGACGGTCACGCCGCTGCCGCAGGGCGGCAATCCCCGGCCGCGCATTTTCCGCCTGACGCGGGACGAGGCGGTCATCAACCGGCTCGGCTTCAACAATGACGGCCATGACGCCTGCGAGCGGCGGCTGTCGGCGCGCGCCGGGCGCGGCGGCATCGTCGGCGTCAATATCGGCGCGAACAAGGACAGCGGCGACCGCATCGCCGACTACGTTCTCGGCGTCCGGCGCTTCTCGAAATTCGCGACCTACCTGACCGTCAACATCTCCTCGCCCAACACGCCCGGCCTGCGCGCCATGCAGGCCCGGGAAAGCCTTGCCGAGCTTCTCTCCCGCACGACCGAGGCGCGCGCCGCCCTGCCTGCCGCGGAGCGGCGGCCGGTCTTCCTGAAAATCGCTCCCGACCTCTCCGAGAACGAGATGGACGACATCGCCGCCGAGGCGCTCGACAAGCGGATCGACGGGCTGATCGTCTCCAACACGACGCTTTCCCGCAGCGGGTTGACCGATGCCGCCGCCTCGGAGACCGGAGGCCTGTCGGGCAAGCCGCTGTTCGAGCGCTCCACCGTGGTCCTTGCGAAGATGCGCAGGCGCATGGGGCCGGACGTGGCGATCGTCGGCGCCGGCGGCGTCTGCTCGCCAGAGACGGCGCGGGAGAAGATCCGGGCCGGCGCCGATCTCGTACAGCTCTATACCGGCATGATCTACGGCGGACCCGGCCTGCCGGCGCGCATCCTGCGCGGACTCGCCGTCCTCGTGGAGCGGGAGGGGGCAGCCTCGGTCCGTGCGCTGCGCGACAGCCGGCTCAGCGCGTGGGCGGACCGGCCGCTGCTTCCCTGAAGCTCTGGCGCGTGCGGGCCGGCAGGATGTAGAGCAGGCTCAGGCTGCGCGCCGCCAGGAAGACATGCAGCGACGCCCACAGGCCGCTGTTTCCGAAGGCTGGAGCCAGCACGAGGAGCGCGCCCCAGAAAAGGGCCAGCGAGAGCAGCATCATGTTGCGCAGATCCCGCGACCACATCGCCCCGATGAACACGCCGTCGAGCTCGAAGGCGAGCACGGCCGTGAGAGCCGTGAAGGCCGCCCAGGGAAGAAAGGCCCGCGCCGCCGTCCGCACGTCGGCCGCGCTGGTGATCAGGTCGATGAGAGCACCGCCCCATACGAGAAGAAAGACGGTGGCGACGCCGGCGAGCACGAAGCCCCACAACGCACAAAGCCGCACCGCCGCGCGGAAGGCCGGCGCATAGCGGGCGCCGAGCGCCCGCCCGGCAAGCTGCTCCGCCGCGGCCGCAAAGCCGTCGAGAAAGAAGGCCGCGGCCATGAAGAAATTCATCAGCACGGCATTCGCCGCCAGCGTGACCGTGCCGAACTGCGCGCCCTGGCGGGCAAAAAGCGCGAAGGCGGCCAGCAGCGAGAACGAGCGGATCATGATGTCGCGGTTGAGCGACAGCATGCGCAGGAATGCCGAAGCATGGAAGATTCGCTCCCGCGGCAGACGCGGCACGGCGCGAAACCGCCGCAGCAAGATCCCCATGCCGAGCAGCATCGCCAGCAACTCGCCGCCGACGGTGCCCATCGCGACGCCTTCCACGCCCCAGCCGAGCTCGAGGCCGAGCAGGATCGACAACACGACATTGACGCTGTTGAGCACGATCTGGAGGAGCAGCGCCAGCCTGCCCTCCCCACGGCCAAGGACGTAGCCGAGAATCACGTAGTTGACGAGCGCGAACGGCGCGCCCAGCATGCGGGTGCGCACATAGGCGTCTAGCGCGGCGTCGACGCGCGGCTCGGCGTCGATGAACCAGATGCCCGCCCCCGATATCAGCGGGGCCAGGACGGCCAGCAAGAGGCCGGCGGCCAGCGCCAGCAGGAAGGCACGCCAGAAGACCGCCTGCTGTTCCGGCCCGTCGTCCCGGCCGAAGGCATGCGCGACCAGCCCCGTCGTGCTCGCCCGCAGGAAGTTCAGCGTAGTGAACACGACGTCGAAGACGAGCGTTCCGGCGGCCAGCCCGCCGAGCAGCGCCGCATCGCCGAACTGCCCGATCACGGCGGTGTCCACGAGCCCAAGCAGCGGCGTCGTCAAATAGGCAAGCGTCATCGGAACGGCGATCGAAAGGACGACGCGGTTGGTGACGGCGAAGGGCCGCGTTTCGGCGTACCGGTCCATGCTGGGAGGAACCTTCGGGAATGCGCCGGTCAGTTGCGGTAGCGCGCGATCCGCATGAGCAGGAAGATCGGCACGACGATCGCCGCGCCCAGCAGCATGTATCCGAAGAACCGGTCCAAAGTGGCAAAGCCCATGCGCCACACGCGCTCCACCGCAGTGCGCACGCCGTCGATCACGTCGAGCGGCGTCCAGCCGAAAGCGCTCATCACGAGGCCGACCAGAAACGAGATGACGATCAGCTTGATCACCACCCGAAGCGGCGAATCGCCGAGGAAACGCGTCAAGGCCTGCATCGATGCACCCCTCGTCAGAGACCGTCCTGCACATAGAAGAGGAGCGCGGCGCCTTCAAGGCGGTCGGCCCGGTTTGCGGGCAGCTTTGCGATTGCCGGGCAGCCCGCCCCGTGCTAACCACCGGGCTCGCGCGGGTATGATGTAATGGCAGCCTGTCAGCTTCCCAAGCTGAACGCGCGGGTTCGATTCCCGCTACCCGCTCCACCTTGCTTGGCAAGACTTTGCGGCTGATCCGCTCGGTTCCCACAAATAGCAGTTTGCAGGGGTTTTACGGACTCCGTTCGGGTGTTGTTTCGGCGCGTTCTTTCCGAGACCGCGCTCCGCCCGCCGGCAAGACGGAACAAATTGTGAGCAAATGCCTTAGGCAGCGACATTGCCCAGATAGGCGCTGATGACGGCCTCGTCGTTTGCGAGCTTGCTGCCGGGCCCTTCGAGCACGATGCGGCCGGCTTCCAGCACATAGCCGTAGTCCGCGAATTTCAGCGCGACCTTGCTGTTCTGCTCCACCAGCAGGATGGTGACGCCTTCGCGGTTCAGACGCTGAACGATGTTCATGACCTCGCGGATCATCTGCGGCGCCAGCCCCATCGACGGCTCGTCGAGCAGCAGCACCTTGGGGCCTGCCATGAGAGCCCTGCCGATCGCCAGCATCTGCTGCTCGCCGCCGGAGAGGTTGCGCGCATCGCCATGCTGCCGGCGCGCCAAAATCGGAAAGATCTCGAAGACATGCTCCATGCGGCGGCGCCGCTCGGTGTCGTCCCGCAGCGTGAAGGAGCCCAGGTCGAGGTTTTCCCGGATCGTCATCTCGCCGAAGATTCGGCGCCCCTCCGGCACATGGACGAGGCCCTTGTGCGGCAGGCGGTGCGCCGCGATCCTGGTGATGTCCTCACCGAGGAAACGCACGGTGCCCGAGGCGGCCGGCACGAGGCCCGAGAGCGTCCGCAGCGTGGTACTCTTGCCGGCACCATTCGCCCCGAGAAGCGCCACCACCTGTCCCCGTTTGACCGAAAGGCTGACGCCGTGGAGGGCCTGGACGCTGCCGTAGCGCGTGACGATCTGGTCGGCGGAGAGGACGATTTCGGTGTCCATCCCTACTCCTCCGTACCGAGATATGCCTCGATGACCTTCGGGTCGGCGCGAACCTCCGCCGGTGAGCCGTCGGCGATCTTCTGGCCGTGATCGAACACCACGATCTTCTCGGAAACCTGCATGACGAGCCCCATGTCGTGCTCGATCAGCAGCACGGTGATCCCGGTCTCGTCGCGAATCCGGCGTATCAGTCGCACCAGGTCGAGCTTCTCCTTCTCGTTCAGACCGGCCGCGGGTTCGTCCAGCAGAATGATCTCAGGAATGGAGGCCAGAGCGCGGGCCAGCTCCAGCCGCCGCTGGTCTCCATAAGGCAGGCCGCCGGCGAGACGGGGCGCATGCCTGCCTATGCCGACGAAATCGAGCCAGTGCATTCCTACCGACCGGATCTGTTCCTCCTCGCGGCGCTGAGACGGCAGATGCAGGATCGCGGACACGATGCCGCGACGGGTGCGGCAGTGCTGTCCCGACATCACGTTCTCCAGCACCGACATCTCCTTGAACAGCCGGATATTCTGGAAGGTCCTGGCCAGTCCGAGCGCGGTGATGCGATGCGGAGGCAAGCCGCCAATGAGCCGCCCGGCCAGCGTGATCGATCCGCTTTTCGGCTTGTAGAAGCCGGTCAGGCAGTTGAACAGCGAAGTCTTGCCGGCGCCGTTCGGCCCGATCAGGCTGTTGATCGCGCCCTTTTCCACGGAGAAGGAAATGTTCTGGAGAACCTTCAGCCCTCCGAAGCTCAGATGCAGATCCCTGACCTCCAGCAGCGCCATGGTCAGACCCGCTTGTCAGGCCACAGGCCGCTCGGTCTGAACAGCATGATCGCAAGCAGCGCGACCGCCGTCACCAGGGGGCGATAGGTGCCGGCGCCGCGCAGGACCTCGGGAAGCAGCGCGACCAAAACAGCGCCGAGGATCACTCCCGGGATCCGGCCCATTCCGCCGAGGACCACGCCGAGCAGGATGATGAGCGATTGGGCGAAGGTGAAGCTCTCCGGAGAGATGGCGGTCATCTTGGCTGCATAAAGACAGCCGGCGACAGAGGCTATCACCGCTCCCATCATATAGGCCTGAAGCTTGACCGAAACCCGGTTGATGCCGATGCCGGCGGCGGCGTCCTCGTCATAGCGCACATAGAGCCAGGCCCTGCCGATGCGTGAGCGTTCCACGCTCAGGCACACGAAGATGGTGATGAGCGCAAGCACCAGAAAGGCGTAGTAGAAGTGCTGCACCTGAAACAGCCTGAACCCGAACAGGACCGGCCGCTCTATCCCGACGAGGCCGCTCGCCCCGCCGGTGATGTCGAGATTGCGCGCGATGATGCGCACGATCTCGCCGAAGCCCAGCGTCACGATCGCCAGATAGTCGCTGCGAAGCCGCAAGGTCGGGGTGCCGATGATGATGCCGGCGATGCAGGCCGCGACCATGGCCACCGGGATGGTGAGCCAGAAGTTGAAGCCGAACTCCGCCGTCAGGATGCCGGTCGTATAGGCGCCGACCGCGAAGAAGGCGGCATAGCCGAGATCGAGCAGGCCGGCATAGCCGACGACGATGTTGAGGCCGAGGCACAGCACCACGTAGAGCAGCGCCGTCGTTGCGACTTCGGTCACGTAGGCGTTGGAGACTTGCGGAAGCGCCAGGGTGCAGATCAGCGCCACCACGCCGAGCGCGACGACGGAGCGACTCATCACGGCCGGCGGCGGCAGGGCGGGTGCGGCTTTCGCTTCGTCCGACATCAGACGCGCTCCACGACCGAGCGACCGAGGATCCCGGTCGGCTTGAACACGAGGAACAGGATCAACGCGCCGAAGACGAAGACGTCGCGCCATTCCGAGCCGACGAACGGCAGAGAGGAGCCGAACGATTCCAGCAGGCCGAGCAACAGGCCCCCCAGCATGGCCCCGGGCACGGAACCGATGCCGCCGATCACCGCTGCGGTGAAGGCCTTCAGGCCCATGATGAATCCCATGAAGAAATGCACGCTTCCGTAATAGGCGCCTGCCATCACCCCTCCCCCGGCGGCAAGCGCCGAGCCCATGAAGAACGTCAGTGCGATCACCCGGTCGACGTCGATGCCCATGAGGCGGCTCGCTCCCATGTCGATCGACACGGCGCGCATGGCCTTGCCGTACATGGTGCGCGATATGAAGGTCTGCATGCCGCCCATCAGGATCAGGGCGGATGCGACGAGGATCATCTGCGTATAGGTGATGTGGACGGCGGAGATGTCGATGCCGGAATATCCCAGATCCGTGTTGAACGCGAAGTGCCGTCCTCCCGTGAGCGCGAGTGCGCCGCCATTCAGCACCATGGAGGCGCCCAAGGCGGTGATGAGGATGGACAGACGCGGTGCATTGCGCACCGGCCGGTAGGCGAAGCGCTCGATGATCACGCCGAGCAGCCCCACCACCAGCATTGAAGCCAGCAGGGCGCAGACGACGGCAAGCCAGCCATTGCCCAACCACACGCCAACCGCGGAGAAAACGACGAGCCCGACGAATGCGCCGGTCATGTAGATGTCGCCATGGGCGAAATTCAGCAGCTTGATGACGCCGAAGACCATGCTGTAGCCGAGCG
The DNA here is from genome assembly GCA_017305925.1 of Hyphomicrobiales bacterium. Lineage (GTDB taxonomy): Bacteria > Pseudomonadota > Alphaproteobacteria > Rhizobiales > Rhizobiaceae > Arvimicrobium. The sequence continues at coordinate 51,514 of JAFKJW010000185.1, forward strand.
CGATCAGGGCGTAGAACGACCCCACGATAAGACCGTTGGCAAGTTGCTGGACGACGAGATCGAACGTCATGGGGAATCCCCGGTCAGCGGGATTGAACCTGCGGCGGACGCCCGTGTCATCGCGAACGAAGGCCGGGCTCGAATGACGCGAGGGGCGGCTCCGTCATCCGCCCCTCGCACATCCGTCATCGCTACTCCGCAGCGACCCACTTGCCATCCTTGGCCACGACCGGGCGGAAGTTGGACGTCTGAAGCGTGTGCTTGTCGGTGAATCTGATCTCGCCGGCCAGACCCTTGTAGTCGCTTGCCGCCAGCGCTTCAATGATCGCCTTGGCATCGGTCGACTTCGCCCGCCCGATCGCGTCGAGGATCAGGTTGCCGGCATCGTGGGAAAGAGCGGCATAGGCACCGGCGTCACGTCCGTAGGCGGCCTTGTACTTCTCCTTGAAGTCCGCCGCGCCCGACAAAAGATCGACCGTGGGCGGCGACAGCAGGTAGACGCCCTCGCCCGCCGAGCCCGCGATCTGCAGGTATTCGGGCGAGTTGTTGCCGTCGCCCAGCACGATGCCGCCCTGGAAGCCGGCCTGGCGCAACTGCTTGGTCAGCAGGGCGCCGCCGGCGTGATAGGCGGTCCAAAAAACGGCATCCGCACCACTCGACTTGACCTTGGTCACCACAGCCGAATAGTCCTGCTCGCCGGCGGTCGTGGTTTCCTTGTCGACGACCTCGCCGCCCTCCTTCGGAAAAGCCTCCGCGGTGAGCTTGGCCAGGTCCGACGAATAGGCGTCGCCCTCGTCTATGATGGCGATCTTCTTGTAGCCGTTCTTCTTGAACAGCCCGACCGCCGTCACCGCCTGCATGTCGCCGGTCGAGTTCGTCATGAACGCATTGCCGGGATTGCTGTCCACCAGCTTGGTCGAGTTCGCGCTGATGATGACGAAGGGTATCCCGGCATCGCCGTAGATCTTGAGCGTCGGCAGCACGGCGCCCGAGCAATAGCCTCCAAGCACGGCGGTGACGCCTTCCGACACCAGCTTGCTGGCGGCCGTCACACCCTGCTGCGGGTCGCAGGCATCGTCCGCGGTCACGGTGGTGATCTTGTCGCCGTTCACGCCGCCATTGGCGTTGGCGGCATCGATCGCCATCTTCACCGCGTTCTCCAAGTCCTGGCCCTCGCTGGCGAGCTGGCCGGTCATGGGCGCGACGATGCCGAGCTTGATGTCGGCGGCGGCCGCCAAGGACGTCATGGCAAGGCTGGCAAGCGCCGTCGCGCAAGCAAGCTTCCTGAATGATGCAACCATAAAAACCTCCATTCTTCCCCTGTTGAGCAGCCGGCATGTCCGACCGCGGTTTCGTTTGTCTCCCGGGATGACCGCCTCTCCCGCTCAGGTGCTCCCTCGGCTCCAGAACCTGATACAGAATCCTATTATTTAATACGATCTCTATTAGATTTTATACAATACGTCAATGTAACCCTGCGTCGCGGCAACCATCGCCGGTACTTCGATCCCAGCCCGGTCGGGCCAACCTTACCTGGCATAGGCACCCCGGTAGCGTCCCTCGCGTATGCTTTGCATGATGTCGGCCTCGCGCGCCTCCTGCGCCTTGACCGCAGCCAGCAGCCCGGTCGCGCCCTCCATCGGAAAGGCCACGATGCCATCCTCGTCGCCGACCACGATATCGCCGGGATGAACCACCATCCCGCCCACGCAGACCGGGACATTGATTGCGCCGGGGCCGTCCTTGTAGGGTCCAAGATGAATGGCCGACCGGGCGAAGCAGGGGAAAGCCATCTTTCCGATCGCGGCCGAGTCACGAATGGCGCCGTCGATGACCATGCCGGCCGCGCCGCGGGATGCCGCGACGCTGGTCATGATCTCGCCGATCAAGGCGCGGCCCTCGTAGCCGCCACCGTCGACCACGACGACGTCGCCCGGGGTGATCAGGTCGAGCGCGCGATGGATGAACTGGTTGTCGCCTGCGCGCGTCCTGACGGTCAGCGCCCTGCCGGCCATCACACCCCCGCATTTGTGGAAAGGGCGCAGCCCGACCGCGCCGGGCACACGCTCGAGGTTGTCGCTGATCAACGGCGTTGCGAAGGCGCGAAAGGCTTCGATCAGTTCGCTCGCTCGCGCCGCGTCGGTCATTGCCCTGTTTCCTCCCTGTCCACCGTAAGTTATGAATATATTATCCAACCGTGCAAGCGCAAAAATCAGGAGCGGCGCTTCAAATTCCTGTGCGATGGGATTGCCGCGCGCCTTCAACGCCTTTTCCCAAGCTCTTCGGAGGATTGCGCCAAACGTCGGGTTGCGCATTCGCCGATCATCGCGCTATCTTGGATAACATATCCATAATAGAAGCATGCTGAAAGGATTTCGACGTGAAACACGAGGGAAAAGTCGCCGTCATAACCGGGGCGGCTCAGGGGCTGGGACTTGCATGCGCGGAGCGCCTCCACGCCGATGGCGCCAAGGTCATGCTGGTCGACGTGCAGGAAGAGAAGGTGAAGGCCGCGGCCGCGCAACTTGGCGAGAACGCCGCCTGCTGGATCGGCGACCTTCTTCAGATCACCCGGTCGATGGCAGACGAGATCGTCGCGGCGACCGTCGGGGCATTTGGAAAGGTCGACATCCTTGTCGCCAACGCCGGCATCATACACCTGGCTGAGTTCGTGGATTTTCCGGAGCAGATGTTTGACGACATTCTCACCATCAATCTGAAATCCGCGTTTCTCCTCGGTCAGTCGGCCGCAAAACAAATGATTGCCCAGGGACATGGCGGTTCGATCATCAACATGTCGTCCATCAACGCGATCCTGGCCAATCCCCATTCCGTCGGATATGCCGTCTCGAAAGGCGGAATCAAGCAGCTCACCGCCGTCATGGCGGTCGGCCTCATTCAACACGGCATCCGGGTCAATGCGATCGGCCCCGGCACCATCATGACCGAGTTGAACCTGCGCTCCGTCATGGCGACCGAGGAGCAGCGCCGCACGATCCTTTCCCGGACGCCCGCCCGTCGCCTAGGCGAGCCGCACGAAGTCGCAAGCGTGGCTTCGTTCCTGGCCAGCGACGACGCCTCCTACATCGTGGGCCAGACCATCTATCCGGACGGCGGCCGCCTGATCCTGAACTATACGGTGCCGGTCGAAGAGTAATCGGCCATAGCCGTCTTTGTCCTCTCGACGCGGCCCGGGATTGTGTGGAAAACCTGTCAATCGAGGAGAGAGAAAGCGTGCGCTGGACAAGAACCTTCACGGTCGTCGGCTGCCATGCCGAGGGCGAGGTCGGCAACGTCATCACCGGCGGCGTCATGGACGTGCCGGGCAGCACCATGTTCGAGAAGAAGGAATATCTGGAGCGTCACATGGACGACATCCGCGGCCTCGTGCTGTTCGAGCCGCGTGGCGCGCCTTATGTCAACGCCAACATCATCCTGCCGCCCTGCGACCCCACGGCCGATCTCGGCTATGTGATCCTGGAGAGCACCGAATATCCGCCGATGTCGGGCTCGAACACCATCTGCGTCGCCACCGTGGCGCTGGAGACGGGCATGCTGCCGATGCAGGAGCCGGAGACGCGGCTGCGCATGGAGGCGCCGGCCGGCATGATCGAGGTGTGCTGCGCCTGCGAGAACGGCAAGGTCAGGCAGGTCGAGTTCACCAACGTGCCGGCCTTCGCGCTCCATCTCGACACTCCCGTGGAGGTCGAGGGGCTGGGTACGGTCAGCGTCGACACCTCCTATGGCGGCATGACTTTCGCGCATGTGAACGCGCGTGCGCTGGGCTTCGCCGTGACGCCCGACGAGGCGCACCAGATGTCGCTGATCGGCCAGCGCATCAAGAAGGCCGTGAACGAGCAGCTTAAGGTCGTGCATCCCGAGAATCCCAAGATCCGCGACGTGTCCAACGTGATCTTCGAAGGTCCGCTCGAGCGGATCGACGGCCGGGTCGAAAGCATCAACGGCACGGTCTGCCTGCATGGCCGGCTCGACCGGAGCCCGACCGGCACCGGCACGACGGGGCGGCTGGCCGTGATGTCGGCGAAGAAGCAGATCGCCAGGGGCGAGCTGTTCCGCAACAAGTCGATCATCGGCACGCATTTCGATTCACGCGTGATTGGAGATGCGCGCGTCGGGGATCTGGATGCCGTTGTCGTCACCATTGCCGGCCAGGCCTGGATCACCAGCATCGGCCAGTACGGCCTCGACCCGACAGATCCCTATCCGCGCGGACATCGCCTCAGCGACGTCTGGTTCTGACACGCAGCGTCGGGTCTGCCTTCAGCAAATCCACAATGAGAGGGAACGAACCGATGACCAGATGGACGGGCCTGTTTCCGGCGGTGACGACCAAGCTCACCCAGGACGGGAAGGTGGACCTTCAGGCGACGGCAGGCAGCATAGACAGGCTGGTGGCGAACGGCGTTTCGGGCGTGATCGTCCTGCCGATGCTGGGCGAAAACGCCTCCATGGCGCCCGCCGAACGCGAGGCGATCATCCGTGGCGCAGTCGAGGTCGTGGCCGGGCGCGTGCCCGTTCTCTCGGGTCTTGCGGAGGTCACGCTCGACAACGCCCGGACGAATGCGAAGCTCTACGAGAGCTACGGCGCGCAGGGGCTGATGGTCTTCCCGAGCCTCGGCTACAAGACGGACGCGCGAGAGACCGCCGAATGGTACAAGGGCATCGCGCGTGCGTCCGCCCTGCCGATCATGATCTACAACAATCCGATCGCCTATGGCGTCGACGTGACCGTGGATGTGCTGCGTGACCTCGTCGACACGCCGGAGATCGTCTGCGTCAAGGAAGAGTCCGGCGACATTCGACGCGTCACCGATATCCGGATCGCCCATGGCGATCGTTTCAGCGTGTTCTGCGGGGTGGACGATCTGATCGTGGAAAGCTCCGCGCTGGGCGTCACCGGCTGGGTTTCCGGCATGGCCAACGCCTGGCCGGCCGAATGCGCCGAATTGTTCAGCCTTTGCGCACAGAACCGCTATCCGGAAGCGAGGGCGCTCTACGGCATCCTGACGCCGTCCTTCCATCTCGATACGCATGTGAAGCTCGTCCAGTACATCAAGCTTGCCGAGCATCTCGTCTACGGCGCGCCGGAATGGACCCGCCCTCCCCGCCTGCCGCTCGTGGGCGAGGAGCGTGAGTTCGTCACATCGACGGTCCGACAGGCGATCAAGGCGCTCGAGGGCCGCCCGACCTGACCGATGCCGAAACCACGCCGAGGCAACGCCTGAACCGGCCCACCGGTCAGGCGGGTGCGGCGAAAGCCCTGATCGTCACGCCGTCCGCTTCCAGCCCCGCCCGCACGCGGGCGGCGATCGCCACAGCCGATGGCGTGTCGCTGTGGACGCAGATGGAGTCGATCGGCGTCTTGAGGAGCTTGCCCGAGACCGTCTCTATGCCGCCCTGCCTGACCATGCGCACGACGCGCTCGGCCGCCTTGCCGGCATCGTGGATGACGGCGCCTTCCAGCTTGCGCGAGACGAGAAAACCCTCCTCCGTATAGGCGCGGTCGGCGAAGATCTCGGATTTGACCGTCAGCCCCGCCTCGCGCGCGAACCTGTCCTGGTGGCCAAGCGCGATGGCCAGGCACATCAGGCCCGGATCGACCGCCTTGATGGCGCGCGTCACGGCCTCGGCCACGCTGCGGTCGGTCTGCGTGAGGTTGCCCAGCGCGCCGTGCGACTTGACGTAGCGGATCGGATGGCCGGCATAGGTGGAGAGCGCCTGCGCGGCACCGATCTGGTAGGCGACCAGCCGTTCGATCTCGCCGGCCGAATGCGGGATGATGCGGCGGCCGAACCCCCAGAGGTCGGCAAAGCCCGGATGCGCGCCGACGGCCACACCCTTTTCGCGCGCCATCGCGAAGGTGGCCGCCATGACCTCCGGATCGCCGCCGTGGAAGCCGCAGGCGACGTTGGCGGAGCTGACGATATCGAGGATCGCCGCGTCGTCGCCGAGACGATACGCGCCGAAACCCTCACCCATGTCGGAATTGATGTCGACGTATAGTGCATGATCCGTCATGGGATCCTCCTCGCGGTTCGATCGATCGGCGGCGCCGTCATAGCAGAGCATAAAGCGGCGTGCCGTAGCCGACCACGGCGCCGTCCTCGACGAGTGCAGCGCCCAGCACGCCGTCGGCCGGAGCGGTCACGGCCCTCAGGCGCGGCCCGTCCTGGAGCACGCCCACCGTCTCGCCCTCGCGCACCGCGCTGCCGGTTTCCACGACAGGGCGGCCGGTGGCGGGATGGCAGTGACGGAACACGCCGACGCCCGGCGCCCTGACGCCCTTGAAGGCGGCTTTAGCCTGTGACGCCTCGATCGAGGGCATGGGTGTTTCAGCCGCGGCCGGTTCAAGGCAAATGCGCAGCGAAAAGCCGGCTTCCGCAAGCTCGATCCCGCCGATGCCGGCGCGCACGCAGAGCGCGGCCAGCCTTTCGATCTCATCCAGCGTCATCGCCGCCCCGCACTTCCAGCAGCCCGCCCTCGATCAGGCGCTCGAGATGGTGGATGTCGAACCCGCCCGCCGCAAAGCCGGGCTCCTCCATCAGGATGCGATGCAGAGGCGCGTTGGTGGCGATGCCCGCCACCTCCATCTCGGCCAGCGCCCCCCTCATGCGGCGCACCGCCTCCGCCCGCGTCGCGCCGTAGGCCAGCAGCTTGGCCACCAGCGAGTCGTAGTGCGGCGGCACCGTATAGCCGCCGTAGAGATGCGAATCGACACGGATGCCCGGCCCGCCCGGCGGCGTCCAGCGTTCGACCCGACCCGGATGCGGCCGGAAGCTGAACGGATCCTCGGCGTTGATGCGGCACTCCAGGGCGTGGCCGCGGATGCGGACATCCTGCTGGCCGAAGGACAGTTCTTCGCCCTGTGCGATCAGAATCTGCTCGCGCACGATGTCGATGCCGGTGACGAGTTCGGTGACGGGATGCTCCACCTGCACGCGCGTGTTCATCTCGATGAAATAGAACCGCCCGTCCTCATAGAGGAACTCGAAGGTGCCCGCTCCGGTATAGCTGATGGAGAGGCACGCCTCTGCGCACAGATCGCCGATTTCCGCGATCGCCTCGCGGGCGATTCCGGGCGCGGGCGCCTCCTCGATGATCTTCTGGTGGCGGCGCTGCATGGAGCAGTCGCGCTCGCCGAGCCACACCGCGTTGCCGTGCCTGTCCGCCAGCACCTGGATCTCGACATGGCGCGGATGTTCGAGGAATTTTTCAAGATAGACCTCGGGATTGCCGAAGGCGCGGCCCGCCTCCTCCCGCGCCAGGGACACCGCCTCGGCCAGCGCGGCCTCCTCGCGCACGATACGCATGCCGCGCCCGCCGCCGCCGCCCGCAGCCTTGACGATGACCGGGTAGCCGACCGCGGCGGCCGTCGCCCGCACCGCCGCGCCGTCCTGCGGCAGCGCGTCCTCCGAGCCTGGCACGCAGGGCACGCCGGCGGCGATCATGGCGCGCTTGGCGGAAACCTTGTCGCCCATCATGCGGATCGCCGCCGAGGACGGACCTATGAAGACGAGCCCGGCCTCTTCCACCGCCTCGGCAAAGGCCGCGCTTTCGGCGAGGAAGCCGTAGCCGGGATGAACGGCGCCGGCACCGGCCAGCCGCGCCGCCGCAATGATCTCGCCGATATTCAGATAGCTCTGCGCGGAAGGCGCCGGCCCGATGCAGATCGCCCTGTCGGCCAGCGCGACATGGCGAAGCTCTACGTCGGCCTCCGAATGAGCCGCCACCGTCTTGAGGCCGAGGTCGCGGCAGGCGCGCAGGATGCGCAGCGCGATCTCGCCGCGATTGGCGATGAGGACCGTGTCGAACATCAGTCCCCGACGGCCTCTTCCAGCACGAACAGCACGTCGCCGGACTGCACGGACGCGGCGTTGTCGACGGGGATCTCGACGATACGCCCGGCGCGGTCCGCCTCCACGACGTTGAAAGTCTTCATCGCTTCGAGAATGCCGATCTTCTGCCCCTCCTCCACCGTATCTCCCACGGAGACGAGCGGCGGCGCGCCTTCGGAGGCGGCACGGTAGAAGACGCCCGTCAGCGGCGCGCGGATCGAATGCCATGCGGGAGCGGACGATGCGGGCGCCGCATCGGCGAAAACAGCGGGCGCGGTCGACCGTGCGGGTGTTTCGGGACGAAGGGCGGAGGCCGCCGCATGCTTGCATATGCGCACGCGCATCCCGTCGCGCTCGACTTCCAGTTCCGCAATGGGCGAGCGCGAGACGATCCCGATCAGCTTTTCGACAAAATCCAAGTCCATCACCGGCCTATTCGAGCACTCCGACAGCTTCGGCGATGCGCTCAATCGCCGTTTCGATCTGATCCATCGATGCCGCAATCGAGATGCGGAAATATGGAGAGTGATCGTAGGCCGAGCCCTGCACGACCGCAACCCGCGCCCGATCGAGAAGATAGCGTGCGACATCGTCGTCGTTGCGAATCGGGCTGCCGCCCGGCCGCCTGCGGCCGATCAGGCCGGAGCAGCCGGGATAGAGATAGAACGCCCCCTGCGGTGTGCCGCAGGTGAGATGCGGCAGGGCGCGCAGCGCTTCCAGCGCACGGTCGCGCCGGGCCTGGAATTCGAGCGCCCTGGGGCGCAGGAAATCCTGCGGGCCTTCCAGCGCGGCGATGGCTGCTGCCTGGGAAATGGAGCAAGGGTTGGACGTGCTCTGGCTCTGCACCGTCGCCATGGCGCGGATCAGCGCCTCCGGTCCGCCGGCATAGCCGATACGCCAACCGGTCATGGCATAGGCCTTGGACACGCCGTTGACGGTCAGCGTGCGTTCCTTCAAGCGCGGCTCGACGGCCGCAATGGTGTGAAAAGTCCGCCCGTCGAACATTATATGCTCGTAGATGTCGTCCGTCAGCACATGCACCTGCGGATGGCCGAGCAGCACGGCGGCAAGGCCCGCCAGCTCCTCGCGGCTGTAGACGGCGCCCGCCGGGTTGGAAGGCGAGTTGAGGATCAGCCACTTCGTACGCTCCGTGACGGCGTTTCGCAGCGCCTGCGGCATCAGCTTGAAGCCCTCCGTTTCGGGACAGGGGATGACGACGGGCGTTCCTTCACCCAGACGCACGATATCGGTGTAGGACACCCAGCCGGGAGCCGGAACGATCACTTCGTCGCCGGGAGCGAGTGTTGCAATCAGGGCGTTGTAGATGATCTGCTTGGCGCCGCCCGCGACGGTGATCTCGGAAGCGGTGTAGTCGAGGCCGTTTTCTCGGCGGAACTTGCCTGCCACCGCCTTCTTCAGCGCGGCGGTTCCATCCACCGCCGTGTAGCGCGTCTCGCCGCCGCGCATCGCCTTGACGGCCGCCTCGACGATGTGCGGCGGCGTCGGAAAATCGGGCTCGCCGGCGCCGAGCGAAATCACATCGATGCCGGCCGCGCGCATGCTCATCGCCTGGGCGCTGACCGCCATGCTGGAGCTCGGCTTGATGGCGTCGAGACGGGGAGCGATCAGGCCCACGGCATGGTTCTCGGCACGGCTCGTCCACTCCTTCCCGGAAGGATTAAATCGGGTAATAATTGGATAATGTATTCGTATTTCGTCGTCAAACCTCTTTTTTCGCGCGGAGATTCCGGCTATTCCTAGGATGGCTGTTTTTGCCACGGGTTAAAATTATCCAATTTCAGGCGGCCAGCATAGCGCTACAAAGCGGGATTCGAGCAGGATGGAAACCGGTTACGACGTGGTGATCATTGGCGGAGGCGTCGTCGGCAGCTCGATCGCCTACTTTCTGTCGGCCAATGCCGGATTCGACGGACGCATCGCCGTCATAGAGCGCGACCCCTATTACACCGCCTCCTCCTCGTCGCTGTCGACCAGCGCGATCCGCCAGCAGTTCGGCACGCCGCCGAACATCGCCATGTCCCAGTTCAGCATCGATTTCCTGCGCGAGGTCCCCACCCGGCTCGCCATCGGCAACGAGCTTGCCGACATCGGGCTGCACGAGCCGGGATATCTCGTCCTGGCGACGCCGGAACGGGCCGAGGCGCAGCGGGCCAAGAACCGCGTGCAGCGCGGCATGGGCGTCGAAGTCGAGCTGATGGAGCAGGCCGAACTGGCCCGGCGCTTTCCGTGGCTCAACGCCGAGGATCTGGCCCTGGCTTCCCACGGTCTCGGCAGCGAAGGCTGGTTCGACGGACCGGGACTGCTGCAGGCGTTTCGCCGCAAAGCGCGCAGCCAGGGCGTCGACTATCGCGCCGCCACCGTGACGGGCATGGCCATGGCCTCGGCCGGCCGGATCTCGGAGATCGTTCTCGACAATGGCGAGCGGCTCTCCGCCGGCACGGTGGTCAATGCGGCCGGGCCGTGGAGCGCCGGCATCGCCCGCATGGCCGGGGCGGACCTGCCGGTGGTGCCGAGCAAGCGGTGCGTCTTCGTCTTCGAATCGCCCGCGAAGGTCGAGAATTGCCCCTTCATCTTCGACACCAGCGGCTTCTGGCTGCGGCCGGAGGGCAAGCTTTTCCTGTGCGGCATCCCGCCCCTGCACGAAAACGCGCCGGACGATTTCGGCCTCGACGTCGACTACGGCCTGTTCGACGAGATCATCTGGCCGGCACTGGCCCATCGTGTTCCGGGCTTCGAGGAGCTGCGGATGCTGCGAGCTTGGGCCGGGCTCTATGAGATGAACACGTTCGACCACAGCGGCATCATCGGGCGGCACCCGCAGATCTCCAACCTCGTGCTGGCGACGGGTTTCAGCGGACATGGCATGATGCATGCGGCGGCGACCGGCTCGGGGGTGAGCGACCTGATCGCCTATGGCGAATACCGCTCCATAGACCTGTCCCCATTCCGCTATGAACGCATCGGCGAGAACAGGCCCATCGAAGAACATGTCTATTGAAACGAAACGGACGGTCCCGTCGGCCTGTCGCGCCAGAGTGACAATTCCCCGGGTGCGATGCTATGCGTGCGCCTCTCTTGCCGGCGCGCCGCCGCGGCGGGCCCTTGCGATGCAACCGTCTCCAGGCTGACATATGCTCGTACAGAAAAAGACAATATCGGCCCAGGTCGCCGACGCCATCCGGCAGAAGATCCTGTCCGGCGACTACGAAGGCGGGCTCCAACTGCGCCAGGAGCACCTTGCCAGCGAGTTCGGCGTCAGCCGCATCCCGGTGCGCGAGGCCCTTCACCAGCTTCATTCGGAGGGCTTCGTCACCCTGGTCTCCCACAAGGGGGCGATCGTCTCCTCCATCTCGCTCGACGAGATCCTCGAACTTTACGAGTTGCGGGCACGCATCGAGAGCTGGCTGCTTGCGCTGGCCATCCCCCGCATGACGGAGGCGGATATCGCAAACTGCCGCGAACACGCCAGGCGCCATCAGGAGCAGGGCCGGGCCGGAGAAACCTCGAACCTCCTGAACTGGAATTTCCACGCCGCGCTCTACGCCCCGTCCGGCCGCAGGACGACGATCGAGATGGTAAGCCGCATCTACCAGCAGCTCGAACGCTACACCCGCATGGTGGTGATGCTCACCGAAATCCAGGTGCAATCGGATCGCGACCACTGGCAGCTCATCGAGCTGTGCGAGACCAAGGACACGCTGCGCGCCGTCAGCCTGCTGGAAATGCACATCATCACGGCCGGCAAGTTCCTGGTCGAGCGATTGCAGGAACTGCGCGACACTTGACGGCTCACCGCTAAAGAACGCTTCCGACCAGCCAGTCGCGCAGCAATGCGGTGGTCTCCCCCGGAAGCTCCAGCGGCGGAAGATGGCCGCAGCCGGAGAAGACGTGGTAGCGGGACCCCGCAATGCCGTCGCGGATGACCTGCGCCTCGGCCGGCGGTGTCAACAGGTCCTGCGCACCGACGGCGACCAGCGTCGGCGCACGGACCTCCTTCAGCACCGGCCGCGAGTCCGGCCGGCCGAGGATGGCCCGCTGCTGGCGCAGATAAGCCTCGCCGCCCACCCTCAGCGCCATCGCCCGCACCGCCGCGCCCACAGGGCCGTTCACCCGGTCGCGGTGGACGAGCTTCGGCAGCAGCCGCGACGTCACGCCGGCGAAACGGCCCGCCGCCAGGCTGGCGATGCCGGCCCTGCGCTCCGCCGCGCGCTCCGGCGTGTCGGGCGTCGCCGCGGTGTCGAGCAGCGCCACGCCGGCGATCCGGTCCGACACGGCCCGCAGCAGATCGAAGGCGACATAGCCGCCCATCGACAGCGCCACGATGACAAAGCGGCCATCGCCCGCCGCAGCGGCCGCCCGGCGCGCCATGGCGGCGATGCTGTCGTCCAGCGTCAGATCGGCCACGCGGATATCGGCGATGTCGCGCAGTCCCTCGATCTGGCTCGCCCATAGGGCGGCATCACACAGCAAGCCCGGCAGGAACAGGACGGTGGGACGACGTGACCTCATCGCCAGTCCCGGTTGCTTGCGAACAAGATCATTTTCCAGGCAGGTTGGTTGCTCGCGTGAGCAGAACGACGCCTGCCTCGCCGGCGGTGTCGTAATATGTGAAGCCCGTCCGGTTTTGCCGGCGTCCGCGCATCTTCACGGGCAGACCCGCGCGCTTCGCCTCGCTTTCGGCGGCATCCGCATCGGGCACCTCGAAGCCGAGATGGAAGACGCCCTCCCCCTTGCTGTCCAGATGGATACGCTGCGGCGAGGGATCGGGGCTCGGCTGGCAGAGCTGCAACTGGATGTTCGGCAGATTGCATATCCGGTATCGCATCTCCAGGAAGCCCCTGGTGTCCGGCACCTCGAGTTCCTCGTACTCGACGAGCGGCGGATAGGTTTCCCATGGCCCTATGCCGATGGATTCGTAATAGGCCTGCGCCTTGTCGATGTCGTGAACGACGATGCAGATGTGATGGAGCTTCTGGAAAACCGAGTTCACGTCTCACCCCACCAGCGGCGTCGTGACAGAGGCGAAGACGCGGCGCCCGCCATGGTCGGCGCCCGCATATTCGTGGCCGCACCGGCATCCAGCACGCGGGACATGCTGCCGAAGCCGACGGCCTCGAGCGTCTGCTCCCGCTTCGCGGCAATGATCCCACCGTTCAAGGCCCGCCCCCGATGCATCAAAGACGGCTTTTAGTAGCCTTATCGAAATGCTCCAACATCGACCCTTTTTGACGATCAGATATAACGGTATTGTATAGGTATGGATGTCCCCCAACTGCGCACGCTGATCCACGTCGCCGAACTCGGCAGCCTTTCCAAGGCGGCGGACCGGCTGCACATCGCCCAGCCCGCGCTCAGCCGGCAGATCCGGCTTCTGGAGCAGGAACTCGGCGTGCGCCTTTTCAACCGGCACGGGCGCGGCATGGTCGCGACGGAGGAGGGACAGGACGTGCTGCGCCACGCCCTGCGCATCATGGCGGAGCTGGAGGAAATCCGCGCCGTGGTCTCGGACGAGAACGCACCGCTGCGCGGCCATGTCTCGATCGGCATGCCGCCGACCGCTTCCGACATTCTCGCCGAGCCGCTGGTGTCCGCTTTCCGCGACACGCATCCGGACGCCACGCTGCGCATCGTCAGCGCCTATACGGGCTACCTGCTGGACTGGATGCAGCGCGGCGAACTGGACGCGGCCATCCTCTACGATCCGAAGTCCGCTCGCACCTTGCGGGTCCAGCCGCTGCTGGAGGAAACGCTTTTCCTGATCGGACCGCCGGAATCGGGGCTGTCGCTCGAACGGCCCGTCGAGTTCGCCGCATTGCAAAACCTGCAATTGCTGCTGCCCAGCCGAAGCCACGGCCTGCGGATACTGGTCGATCGCTATGCGGAGGAAGCGGGCGTTCCTCTCCGTATCAAGGTCGAGGCCGACAGCTACTCCACGCTGAAGTCGCTGGTGCGGAACGGACATGGGGTCACGGTCCTGCCGCTGGCCCCGATTCACGAAGAACTTGAAAGCGGCCGGCTCGAGGCGGCTCCCCTGGTCAATCCGGTCCCGGTGCGGCGTCTGATGATGTCCTATCCTTCCGACCGCCCCACGCCACGGCTCGCACGCTTCGCCGGCCAGGCCATCGCCTCGACCATCGGCACGCTCGTCGAAAGGGGAATCTGGTCCGGGCGCGTGCTCCCGGCCGGATCGGCCTGAGCCCACGGTCCATAAAATTGCGGCATAGCTGGTCTTACGAGTCTGTCATTGTCGATATGGCACCTCCGGGGTAGCAAGGGGCTCCCCTCGAGCATGAAAGCCTGTCGAGATGAACCAGACGATCGACGCCTATTCCGACATTCGCGACGCGGTCGCCAAGCTGTGCGCGCGCTTTCCGGGTGAATATTGGCGCGGGCTCGACCGGGAGATGCGCTATCCGAAGGAATTCGTCGAGGCGCTGACCGGGTCCGGCTGGCTGTCGATCCTGATTCCGGAAGAGTATGGCGGCGCGGGCCTGCCCTTGTCCGCCGCCGCCGCCGTGCTGGAGGAAATTCAGCGCGCGGGCTGCAACGGCGGCGCCTGCCATGCGCAGATGTATACGATGGGCACGCTGCTGCGCCATGGCTCGGAAGCGCAGAAGCAACGCTACCTGCCGAAGATCGCGGCGGGAGAACTGCGGCTGCAAGCCTTCGGCGTCACCGAACCGACCAGCGGCACGGATACTGGCGCGCTGAAGACCGCCGCGCGGCGCGACGGCGACCATTTCGTGGTCAAAGGCCAGAAAATCTGGACCAGCCGCGCCGAGCATTCCGACCTGATGCTGCTTCTCGCCCGCACCACGCCGCTTGCGGAGGGCATGAAGAAGACGGACGGCCTCTCGGTTCTCATCGTCGAGATGCGCGAGGCGCTCGGCCACGGGCTTTCCATCCGGCCCATCCGCACCATGATGAACCATGCCACCACCGAGGTGTTCTTCGACGATCTGCGGGTGCCGGCGGAAAACCTGATCGGCGAGGAGGGCAAGGGGTTTCGCTACATTCTGTCCGGCATGAACGCCGAGCGCATCCTGATCGCGGCGGAATGCGTCGGCGACGCCAAATGGTTCATCGACAAGGCGACCGGCTATGCGAAGGAACGGCACGTGTTCGGCCGCGCCATCGGCCAGAACCAGGGCATTCAGTTCCCCATCGCCCGCGCCTACGCCAATATGCGGGCCGCCGAACTGATGGTGCGCGAGGCGCTTTCCCTCTATGAAGCCGGCAAGAACCCCGGCGCGGAAGCCAATATGGCGAAGATGCTGGCGGCCGATGCCTCCAACGAGGCGGCGAATGTGTGCATCCAGACGCATGGCGGCTTCGGCTTCGCCGAGGAATACGACGTCGAGCGCAAGTTCCGCGAGACCCGCCTCTATCAGGTGGCGCCGATCTCGACCAACCTGATCCTGTCCTATCTCGCCGAGCATGTGCTCGGCATGCCGCGTTCCTACTGAGGGAGCCGGGCTTGAACACCCTCATCGTCCATGCTCATCCCGAACCCAAATCCTTCAATGGCGCGAAGAAGGATTTGGCCGTCGAAGCGTTTGCGGCGGCGGGGCACGAGCGGCTGAAGCCGGGCGTCCTGGCCCGTTCGGGAGTGCAGCGCAATGTCTGATCCCGCCCGGCCGCTGGAAGGCCTGCTGGTCGTCTCGATCGAGCAGGCGGTCGCCGCCCCGCTCTGCACGGTGCGGCTCGCGGACGCCGGCGCGCGCGTCATCAAGGTCGAGCGTCCGGAAGGCGAGACGGCGCGCCACTACGATTCCACCGTCGAAGGCATGTCGGCCTATTTCGTCTGGCTCAACCGCGGCAAGGAGAGCGCCGCGCTCGATCTGAAGTCGGAAGCGGACCTGGCGCTTCTTCACCGCATGGTCGCAAGGGCGGACGTTCTGGTGCAGAACCTTGCCCCCGGCGCCATCGACCGGCTCGGGCTCTCCGCCGACATCATTGCCGCAAAATTCCCGCGGCTGATCGCCGTCGGCATCGTCGGCTATGGCCAGGACACCGGCTACGCCGCCATGCGGGCCTACGACCTGCTGGTGCAGGCCGAAAGCGGCATCTGCGCCGTCACCGGCACGCCCGAGACGCCGAGCAAGGTCGGTGTGTCCATAGCCGACATCGGCACCGGCATGAATGCGCACGCGGCAATCCTCGAGGCGCTGCTGATGCGGGAGAAGACGGGGCGCGGGCGCGTCATCGAGATCTCCATGTTCGACAGCATGGCCGACTGGATGGCGGTGCCGCTTCTCCACTACGAGCGTGCCGGCCGGGAGACCGGCCGCCATGGGCTGGCGCACGCCTCCATATATCCCTATCGGCCCTATGTCTGCCGGGACGGCGTCGCGGTGGTGGTCGCCATCCAGCAGGCCAGCGAATGGAAGCGCTTCTGCACGGTCGTCCTGGAAAGAGCCGACATGATCGAAGACAGGCGCTTCTCCACGAACGCCGCCCGGTCAGCCAACCGCGAAGCGCTCGACACCGAGATCGAACCGATCTTCGCCTCGATCGACAGCGGCGAGGCGATCCGCCGGCTTGATGCCGCGCAGAACGCCTGGGGCAAAGCGAATGCGGTGCGCGATCTGCCCGGCCACAAGGCGCTGCGGCGGATCGAGGTCGCTCTGCCGGACGGCAAGACCGTGACACTGCCGAAGCCTTCGATCCTGTCGACGGCATTCGAGGTGCCGCGGAAAATCCCGGCTCTCGGGGCCGATACGGAACGGATACGTGCCGAGTTCTCGGCCTGAACGACCATCGGATGCATCGCGACCGAGGCTGATTCCTGATAATCTACCGCCTGTTGTCTGCGGTGGCGCGATCCCGACATTCCGCCCCGGTGCGATAGTAGGGAGCGCTCGATTCCGGCAGGGGCGCCTTGCCGAGAATGTGGTCGGAGATCTTTTCGGCCATCATCATGATCGCCGCGCTGATGTTCGCGGTGACGATCCGCGGCATGATCGAGCCGTCGATCACCCGCATGCGCCGGACGGCCTTCACCCGCCCTTCCCCGTCGACCACCGCCCCGTCGTCCATGCCCATGCGGCAAGTGCCCGAGGGATGGTAGGACGTGCTAAGATTGGCGCGCACGAACCGTTCGAGATCGGCGTCGGTCCGGGCTTCGGCGCCGGGCGCAAGTTCCCTGCCGCGAAACCTGTCCCATGCCGGCTGGCGGATCATGTCGCGCGCCATTTTCACGCCGTCCACGAGGTCGCGAAGATCCTGCTCCGATTCCAGATGGTTGAAGACGATCGAGGGGGCGACCGACGGGTCCGCCGAGCGCAACGTGACGGCTCCCCGGCTCTCCGGCCGTGACAGGTCCATCCAGAACTGGAAGCCGGGGATGGCAACCAGCTTCCCGTTCCTGAGCTGGCGCGTGAGCGGCAGAAACTCGAACTGCATGTTGGGGAACGCGACATCGGCGCGTGTGCGCAGGAACGCGCCGGCCTCGAAGAAATTGCTGGCACCCAGCCCCCGCCGGCGCAGAGCCCAGTCGGCCGCCAGCTTCACCTGCCCGAAAGTGTTCAGCTCGGAAACCAGCGAATCCTCGTAGGCCGTCGCGTATTGGAGGTTCACGCCGGGATGGTTTTCCAGATTGCGGCCAACCTCCGGCGCATGAGCCTTCAATTCGATACCATGGGTGCGCAGATCGTCCGCGTCGCCGATCCCGGACAGCATCAGAAGTTGCGGGCTGTTGAACGCCCCCGCGCAAAGAATGACCTCGCGCTCGCAGGTTACAGCCCGCCGCTCGCCCCTGTGCGAAACCTCGATGCCGACTGCAGCGCCGTTTTCGATGACGACCTTGTGGACCAGCGCGTGGGTGAGAACCTCCAGGTTCGGCCGGCGCAAGGCGGGACGCAGGTAGCCGCGTGCCGAGCTCCAGCGCAGGCCGTCATGGACAAAGGCCTGTGCGATGTGCAGGCCCTCCTGCCTGTAGCCATTGTGGTCGGGCGCGACCTCGTGGCCGGCCTGCTCGCCGCCGCGCAGGAACGTGTCATAGAGCTTGTGGGCGGCCCGGCAGCGGCTGATGAACATCGGCCCCTCGCCGCCGCGCCATTCGTCCGCGCCTTCGGCGAATGTTTCCATTTTTCGGAAATAGGGCAGGCATTGCGCATAGCTCCACCCGGTCAGGCCTTGTTCGGCCCAACCGTCGAAATCCATCGGATTGCCGCGGTTGAAGATCATCGCATTGATGGAGGACGTGCCGCCGATGACCCGGCCCCGCTTCTCGTCTATCGTGCGGCCGGCGAGATGAGGCTCGGGACCGGACTCATACCCCCAGCCGAGCTTCCTGCTCTGATAGGTGAAGGGCAGAGCCGCCGGCATGGCGATGACCGGGCTGCGGTCGGATCCTCCGGCCTCCACCAGCAGCACCCGTATCGACGGATCCTCGCTGAGCCGCGTCGCGACGATGCACCCCGCCGAGCCGGCTCCGACGACGATATAGTCAAAACTTGTCATTGCAGGCCCCAGAGCGGCGCCATTCGAAACCCGCCACATTATTTTGGATATTATTTTAATTTATCGTATAAACTTATGTCAAACCGGAACTTTTGACGGGTCGTCAACCGACATTGCGCCGGCTGGAGGCGCATATCGGATATTATCTCTTTATATCGTATAATATATGGCAGGCTGTATCCGGTGCCACCCGCCTGACATGGGAGCCAGCCGGAGGACTGGATGAAAGGAATGAAGGATGCCCTGGATTCGAATCGATCTCTCCGAGGGCCGCAGCACCGAGCAGAAGCAGAAGACCGCCAAGGCGATCACCGACGCGATGGTGGAACACTGCAACTGCACGGCTGAATCGGTAAGCATCGTCTTCAACGACGCCAGCTCCGACAACTGGGCTTTTGGGGGTAGTCTCCTTTCGCAGAAGCCGAGAATCGGATAGCGGCCCGAGCGAGGGACTGCTGCGCCTGAATGCGCGCGACCTTCCGGGATATCATGCGTCGGATCCGGCCTTCGGTTTGTCGCCCCTATGGGATTGACAATCGTATGCAATCTCTAAATATTGCATAATTATTTATCCGCTGTTGCGGCCACAGGGGCATTCATGGCGCCCAAGCAAGCACCGGTTCGCAAACCCGCGCCCGAACTCGTCAGGGACGGTTTGCGCGCTTCCATCCTCGCCGGCGAGTTCGAGGCGGGCTACCAGTTGCGACAGGACGAGGTGGCCGAGCAATTCGGCACCAGCCGCATCCCGGTGCGCGAGGCATTGCGTCAACTGGAAAGCGAGGGGCTCATCGTCTTTCACCCCAACAAGGGCGCAGTGGTCAAAGGCCTGTCGCTGGAGGATGTCCTCGAAATGCTGGACATCCGCATCGCGCTCGAAACCAGGGCGCTGAAGCTGGCCATCCCCAACATGGCGGTGGAGGATCTGGACGCCGCACAGGAAATCCTCGACCGCTACGATGCGGCGTCGGAGCCGGATGCCTGGGGAGAAATGAACTGGAATTTCCACTGGACGCTCTATGCGCCCTGCAACAAGTCGAAGCTTCTCTCCATGATCGAGGCCAATTACGGCCACGTCAGTCGTTTCACGCGACGGCAGGTCTCCCGCGCGGCCGGTAAATCAAGGCCGCAAAAGGAGCATCACGAATTGCTGGACCTGTGCAGGCAGGGCAAGATCGAAAAGGCGGTAGATCTGCTGGAAAGGCACATCGAGCAGACCCAGAAGTCCCTGCAGGCGACCAGCCGGCTGACGGACCCCGCCCGTTAAGCGAAGGGCGCCGGAAGCAGCAAGTTACGATTTACGGGCCCTGCAACCGTCCTTCTCAGATGATGCCCTCTTCGGGGAGCCGCGTGCCGTCAATCAGGCGCTTCCAGCCGAAGCGCGTGAGATCGATGGTCTCGTAACCGCCGGCGAGGATGAGTTCCGCCATGGCGCGCCCGCATCCGGGCGCATGCATGAGACCATGGCCGGAGAAGCCGGCAAGCATGTGGAAATTGACGAGACCACCGGCACCCGGCCCGATGATCACGTTGCCGTCGAAATCGTTCTGATCGTAGAGGCCGGGGAGTGTGTTCCTGCATTTCGTGCGCTCGAACTGCGGGAAGCGATGCGCCAGCGCCGGCCAGACCACATTGTCGAAATAGTCGTGGTCGACCTCGAAATTGTAGCCGCGGGGCTCGGCGAGCGTCGGCACGCCGCCGGAATAGCCCCTGCCCTCCGGCCGGAAGGCGAGACGCTCCGGGTCCTTCAGGTACGGCAGCGGCTCGATTTGCTCCTCGGACTCGAAATAGTGCTCGAAGCGGCGAAGCGGCTCGATCGGCACGTCGATGTCGAGCATGGCGCAGATTTCCTTTGCCCAGGCGCCCGCCGCATTGACGAAATGCATCGCCTCGACACGCGCCCCCGACTTCAATATCGCGGCCACCACGGCGCTTCCCCGGCGCTCCAGGCCGGTCACCTCGTCGGCCAGATATTCGACCCCCATCGACCTCGCCTTCCTGCGGAAGCCCATCAGCACGCTGTGCGGGTCGAGCCAGCCGTCGTCGGGAGAGTGGACGGCGGCGCCGAGGTCCTCCACGTTCATCGACGGAAACTTGTGCTTCAGTTCGTCCGGCTCGAGCCAGACGACGTTGCATCCCAATCTCTGCTCGGTCTCTAAATTGCGCTTCAGCATCTCGCGAGCCGACGGCGGCACGATGAACAGATAGCCGTTCTTCCTGAGCCCGATCCCGGCCTTGGCGCCGTCGACAGCCATCGTGTCGGCGAAAGAGTCGAAGAAGGAAATGCTGAAGTTCGACAGCTCGATGTTCTCCGGCAGGGAGAAGAGGCGCCGTATCCCTCCCGAGGCCCTTGGCGTGGAGGCAAGGCCGTAAGCCGGATCCCGCTCGGCCACGGTCACCTCGGCGCCGGGCGACCTGAGCTTCAAGAAATAGGCGACCGCCGATCCGATCGCACCCCCGCCGATAATCAAAATGTCGGTCTTCACGTCTTCTCCCTCGAATTCGCCCGCTTTCGGCCCGGAGCGTTCAGGCACGGCCCCGCGCCTTGGCGATCCGCTCGGCCACGGCATCCATTGCCACCGTCAGCGCCCGCAAGCCGCCTTCCCGCCGAAAGCGCTCATGCATCTGCTCGTTGAGTCCGCCGGCGGTGCTGTGTTCCATGCGCAAGTCCTCAAAACTCTTTTCGGGCGCCGCGACGGCGCTGCCCGCCAGGCCGTGGAAGAAGGGCGCGAGATAGGCCCTTGCCTTGTCGGCGGGCACATCGGCGGCGTTCAGCCATTGCGCGCAGGTCTCGGCGAAGCCGAAATAGGCGCCCATCAGCCCGCCGGCGACGGCGAAGGCATCGAATTCGTCGACCGTATCGCAATCGATCACGGTGCCGAGCTCGCCGAAAATCCGGTCCAGCACGGCCGAAGCCGGATACACCACGGTCACGCCGCGCAACTCCGCCACGAAAGGCAAGGGAACTGCACGAGAAAGTTCGACATCGGCGCCGATCCATTGCCGAAGCGTCGGAATAGGGATCGTGGCGATCAGGCTCGCCACGATCGTGCCGGGGGTGAAGGACAAAGGGCGCACCACCTCTTCCGCGATCTGCGGGCGTACCGCGAGGAAGACGACATCGCATGCGCTGACCACGTCCTGGTTGTCGCTTGCGACGCGCACCAGCGGCGACAGCGCGGCAAGACGGGCGGACCTGGCCTCGGAACGCGGGGAGACGACGATCTCTTCGATCGTGAACTCCGCCCTGAGCAGGCCGGTAACGATCGCCTCGGTGATGACGCCGGTGCCGACGAACCCGATCCGCATCAGAGCACGCCCTTGCTCTGGAGGCCCGTCAGTTCCGCCATGAAGGCCGGATCGCGGTAGCGCTCAAGGCCAAGCCTGGAGGCATAGGGAGCGGTATCCGTCTCCATGATCCGATCCGCACAGATCAGGCCTGTGGTGCAGGCGGCCATGGTGCCGAAGCCGGACAGCGCACCGGCCACGAACGCGCCCGGCGTCGCGGTCGGCCCGATCAGCGGCCAGTTCTCCTTCGTCATGGTGTAATAGCCGCCATAGTGACGGGCACCGCGCGGCAGGCGGCCGACATAGGCCCTCAGCGCGGGCTGGAGCCGGCTGGCTGCCCGCAGCACGATGTCGGGGAAATGGTCGTCGGCGGGCTCCGGCCCGTGCGGATCGCCGGCGTGCTCGTTGAAGGCCCAGCCGAGCTTGATCCACTTGCCGCCCTCCGCCCCGTCCGGACGGCAATGGATGCCGCCGGCGATGAATTGCGTCAGTCTCGCGGCGGCCGGATCCTCGGCCAGGATGGCGCGCTCCTCTTCGGTCCAGTCCAGAACCTGCCCGTCGAGATCGATGGTGAAGGGCAGGTTGCGGGGTACCGCCCCTTCATGATCCTCGAAGGAAATCTTCTGCTGGTAGACGCAGCGAACCGGCAGATCTTCACCCAGGAGCCGCGCCACGTCTGCGAAGAACGGGCCGGCGGCATTCACCACCCGGTCGGCCCGAACCTGGCGAGCCGCATCCGGGGCAGCGATCGAAAGTACGAACGGCGCTACCTTTTCGATGCCGACGACCTCGCCGCGGATCAGCCGTCCGCCTGCGGATCTGACGGCCTCCAGCATATACTGGCCAAGCTGCTGGCCGCTGATCGAACCCGCGCGGCGGATGTGGAGCACAGTCCCCACATCCTCGGCGAAGGTTGGAAATGTCCGCCGTATCAGAGCGCGGTCGCAGAGCACATCCACCCCTTCGGGCGCGTCCTCCCAGGCTGCCGAAAAGGCCGGCCTGTAAGTCGAGTGCGGGCCGGCGCCCTTATGGACGCGGATGGATTTTTCGCCTTGACCGGCATAGCCGCGATAGAGGTCCTCGATGAGATCGGCCGGGTCGTCCCTGCGCGTCGCCAGCGCATAGCCGCGCCGCGTCATGGCGATGCGGTTTCCGCTCTCGCGCGCAATCTCCTCCATCAGCCCGATGCTGTCGTCCGTAAAGGCCGTCATCACCGGATGCGGCCACCAGTTGCGGTAGTTTTCGCCCGACTGCGCCGAGGTGAAGCTCATGGGATCGCGCGGGTCGACCAGCGCGATCCGTGACACGCCGTGTTTCCTGACGAGGTAATAGGCAACGGCAAGGCCGATATTGCCTGCGCCGATTACCGCGACATCGACGTCATCCCCGCTCGGGTTCATCCTGGCTCCCTTTCACGGACTGGGCGGCGACGCCGGCATGAAACCGGCCTTCGATCGGCAAAGTATGCGATATGTTATTATTGCATATTATCTATTACATGTTTTATACACAATACCGGAACCGGCACAAACAGGAAATTGCCGGGCTTTTGCGGCGAGGCGGCGGGGCTCATCCAATCCCGCGAGGGAGAAATCGCCCGCACGCTGGCCATGGAAAACGGCAAGTCGCTGCGGGAAGCCGAGGGCGAACTGCAATTCTGCGCTGACGCCACGCGTTGGTATGCGGAGGAAGGCAAGCGCGCCTACGGCCGTGTCACCCCCCGCGCGCAGTCCGGATGTAAGGCCGATGGCGCTGAAGGAACCCGTCGGGCCGGCGCTGGGATTCGCGGCATCGAAGATCTCGACGCCTATTTCAGGACCAAAATGGTGCCTGACAAACGTATCTGAGGCCGGATTTACCGGGTTCTGGCGATGCGACCCTTTTTGCAGGGAAGAGATGGGCCAACCGGATCGTCATCTTAAAACCCGCTTTCGTGAAGCAGGCGGGAAAGTCCGGTTTTTCGATCCTTCCAGGCTTTATACTCAAAGCGCAGCGGTCAGAACTTTGACGATCCTGTCCTGGGTGCCTTCGTCCAGATAGGGATGCATCGGCAGCGACAATACGCGCCCGGCCGCGTCGTCGGTGCTGGGCATGCCTGCCGGGTCGGACGGGAACATGTTGTAGGCTGTCTGTCTGTGGAGCGGGTTCGGGTAATAGATCGCGGTCGGTATCCCCTCATCGTTCAACGCAGCTTGCACCCGGGCGCGCGCTTCGCGGTCGGCCAGGCGGATGGTATATTGTGCCCAGACAGAGCTGTAGCCGACCGGAACGGTGGGAACCCCGACGTGATTGGCGAGCAGCTCATTGTAGCGCATCGCGACAACGTCGCGCGCCTTGATCTCGTCGGCGTAAATCGACAGCTTGACCAGCAGGATGGCTGCCTGCACCGTGTCCAGCCGGCTGTTCATGCCGATGCGGATGTTGTCGTATTTGTCCGAACCCTTACCGTGTATGCGATAGGAATCGAGCAGCGCCGCCAGTTCGTCATCGTCCGTGAAGATCGCCCCGCCGTCGCCGTAGCAGCCCAGCGGCTTGGCCGGGAAGAAGGATGTCGTGGTGATATCGCCGAACGAACCCGTCATCTTGCCTTCAATCGTGCCGCCAAACCCTTGGGCGCTGTCGCAGACGACCTTCAGTCCCGCATCGTCGGCAACCTTCTGGATCGCCGGCATATCGGCGGGAAGGCCGAACAGATCAACGGGAATCACCACGCGAGGCCTGAGGTTCCGCTTCCTCGCATCGGCGATGCAGCGCTTCAGGCTCCCGATGTCCAGATTGTAGGTGTCGGCGTCGATGTCGACGAAAAAGGGTGTCGCGCCGAGGCCGGGAACCACTTCGGCCGTTGCAGCGAAGGTGAAGGACGGCACGAAGACAGCGTCGCCATCGCCCACCCCCAGCGCCATCAGCGCCAGTTCAAGCGCATCGGTGCCGTTGGCGCAGCCCAGCGCATGCTTGGCGCCGCAGAAATTTGCGATTTCCCTCTCGAACTGCTGGACCTGCGGGCCCATTACATAAGCGCCGCCGTCCAGGACCCGGCCGATCGCCGCGTCCAGCTCGCCACGGATGCGCGCCTGCTGCGCCTTCAGGTCGATGAATGCCATTGCCATGGGGGAGCCTCGTACGGATCAAGCGAACGCGGCACGAACAACGTGCCGACGCGCCCGGTCTAGCGGGGCCGGCATACTATTCCATGCAAATTTCATTGCGCGCGGAAACGTTATGTCAGAACCCCTCTTCGAGGCAAAGGGTCGTCCCAGGATAGGATCGCCGCCTGGAGGGAGGGGCTCCTTGACTGAAGACACGGACGCGAAGCGCGGCGCCGCATATCGAGGAGTGGCTTTTCTCCCTGGATCGTCCTCGGCCACAAGCCCAGCCAGCCGATCGTCAGGACGAAAGAACTCCGGCGACCGGCCGGTCTTATTCTCGCGCGTCCTGCGACATGATCGAACAAAGCGGCCGATCGCCAATTCGCAAGACGGCCTTTTCAGGCCCATCCAGCCTGGACAGGCAGCCTCAGGCTCGGACTTCTTCCCTGCGCGCCGTCATCCCACCCGGACTGAAGAAGATGGCGTAGGCAGCCGCCAGGAAGAACCCCAGAAGCGCCAGGAAAGCCGTCAGCACTAGATAGCGGATGTCTATCAGGCCCCCTGCGGTCCGCGGGCTTGTAAGCGAGCGATAGAGAGCGCCCGAACGATCCTCCGCCCGCGCCCGCGCAGCCTCCAGAAGCTGGTTGTAGGCCTCCGTCAAGGTCAGGTAGCCCTCATAGGACTGCTGCACGAAGTCCTGCGTGATCTCCTGGGCGTCTATGGCTGGGCGGGCGATCTCGAGGCGTCGCTTGATGCTCGAGATTTGCGCACCGGCATCTTGGCGCTTGTTCAGAAGCTCCTTCAGGTACTCGGCATTGGATGCCTTTTCGGCCAACCCGACGATCTGCGAAAGCGCGCTGGCATCGACCTGGATGCCCGTCGAAGGCGCACCCTGACCGGACGACTGGGCCGGCTCCGTATGCGTCCAGCTCGTCTGAAACATCTGCAATTTTCTGATGGACTCGTCTATATTGGAAATCTGCTCGTTGAGCTGGTCGATACGCAGTTGCTGATCGCGCAAATAAATATGCGAGACAACGGAATCATTGCCGACGTAGCTGGCAAAGATCGGAGTTGAATAGACGTCGCGGTACAACTCAAGCCTTTGAAGAATATCTTGCGCCGTGGCGCCCTGCTTGTCCTGCACGGAACTGAGACGGTTGTCGTTGCTGATCGCGGTCAGGCCGCGATTGATTTCGGCCAGATTGGCATCGATCGACAGAACGCCCGTCGTGCTGCGGAACGCCTCGACAGGGACCTTGGGAATGGAGGCGGCGAGGCTCTGCGAGACAAGCGTCCGAAACTGCTGCGTGTATACCTCGGTCCACGCCGCCGGCAACGCCAAGGCGATCTCCACGCCCTTCGATTTACTCAGACCCATCGCGTCATAGTCGATATCAAGACGAATCGTGCTGCCGACAGTCGCTGCCAATTGCTGGCCGAAGGCAGTGTTCAAGGCTTCGATATCAGCCTGGGTGAGATTTTTGGCGGCCAAACGGTCCCGATAAAGCCTCTCGACGCCCGCCGCGACCGGATTGTCATGAACGGCGAGAATGTTCTTGGCCAGATCGATGTCCTGCGGCAGCTTCAAACGGCTGCGCAGATTGTCGAGCACGGGCCGGGAAACGATATCTCCCGGCTGAAACGTCGCTCCGTTCGGATATCTCGAGTTTTCGATGGTGTTCAGGCTGATGTAATAGATCAGCGGCCGAGGTGCGGCGAAACTGACCCAGGCAGTAATCGTCAGGCCCAGCAAAAGGCCGAGAACCGGCAAGGCGATGACAAGTCCCCGCAACCTCCACAGTCGGCCTAGAATATCACCTATGGAAATTGTGCCGGGTTCTTCTTCGGTCATACTGGCCTCAGTTCGTTAAAATCCGGGGCTGTCTGCCCCACGCACTCCTTTTTGTCAAAGAAGTTTATGAGGAAGCCATGCCACGGCCTGCGTGGCTCGCTCCCCGCTTCGAGACCTCCTGCCGACGCTCCGCAATCGCGCCGAGCACTCGACCGGACTTACACCGCGCCTCTTCCGACGCCATACACCTTCACGCCATGCCTTGCCGCGATGGACGGATCGTAGAGGTTCCTGCCATCGAAAATCACCGGCTCCCCGAGTGCGGCCTTGATCGCCTCGAAGTTCGGCGCGCGAAAGCTCGTCCATTCCGTCACCACCGCCAGCGCGTCCGCGCCCTTCAGCGCCGCGGCCTGGTTTTCGCAAAGCGCGAGATCGTCCCGCTCGCCGTAGATCCTGCGGCACTCGTCCATCGCCTTGGGATCGTAGGCCCGTATCCTGGCGCCGACCTGCCAGAGCGCCTCCATGAGCACGCGCGAGGGGGCCTCGCGCATGTCGTCCGTCTCCGGCTTGAAGGCAAGCCCCCAGAGCGCGAAGGTTCGGCCCACTATGGCGCCGTTGAAATGCGTCATGATCTTGTCGAACAGATAAAGCTTCTGCCGCTCGTTGCGGGTCTCGACTGCCTTGAGAGGCAAGGGATCGAAGCCGGTCGCCGCGGACGTGTGGATCAGCGCCTTCACTAGATGAAGTGGTAGCCGATGCGCGGATCGGCGCCTATGCCGTGGCGCACATGCTCGATGTCGGCACCCAGCCGGTCCGCCAGATTGGCCATCTCGTTCATGAAACTTATCTTGGCGGCAAGCATCGCGTTGGCCGCGTACTTCGTGAGCTCGGCGCTTCGAACGCCCATCACGATGATCTTCTCGTGGTTGCGGTTGAAGGGCGCGTAGAGTTCGCGCAACGCCTCTTCGGCCGCCGCGCTGTCGGTGCCGATGATGATGCGGTCGGGGCGCCTGCAGTCCGCTACCGCCGAGCCCTCCTTGAGAAACTCCGGATTGGAGGCGACGTCGAATGTCAGGTCTTCGCGGCCGCGCTCCCTGAGCCGCCGCGCGATGGTCGCGCGCACCTTGTCGCCCGTGCCGACCGGTACGGTCGATTTGACCACCACGGTCTTATGTTCCTCCATGTGGGCCGCGATGGCGTCGGCCACCGCCAGCACATATTTGAGGTTGGCCGAGCCGTCCTCGTCAGGCGGCGTACCCACCGCGATGAACTGCAACCCGCCGTGCTGCACGCCTTCGGCGGCATCGGTGGTGAAGCGGAGCCGGCCGGCTGCGGAATTTTCCCGCACCAGCTTTTCCAGGCCGGGCTCATAGATCGAAACCTCTCCGCGCCTCAGCCGCTCCACCTTGGCGGCATCGACGTCGACGCAGACCACGTCCGAGCCGACATCCGCCAGAGCCGCGGCCTGCACAAGGCCGACATAGCCCGTTCCGAAAATCGTCACCAGCACTGGGTTCGCCTCTCCGTTCCATGATCTCTTTTGCCATGACGGCGAGCGTCGGCTCCAGCCGCCGTTGAACCATTTCCCGGCCGGTGGCAATCCCTCGAAGACGACGCTCTCCTTCCCGCCCCGCGCGCCTGGCTCGATCCCGGTTTCGACGGCACGGCTTCTCCCGGATATATGAAGGGACGGGCTGCCCGCCAGGCTCTCCACAGAGAGCGGCAGAGCGCGCCAGCAGTCGGCGCGCGCCTATACTGCCTGCCTTGTGGCGCTCTTGATGCTTGAAAGATCACGCTATAGGGGGGTACAGTAACGGTTGCCCATCGGATTTTGACTATCGAATGAGATATCATCTCTCCAGGCGCGTGCATCTGCTCCGCATCATGGCGCTCGGACTTGACGTTGGCGTCGCTGTCGCCGCTTTCCTTCTGGCCTACATGACGGCACATGGGACCTACGGCGTCGCCATGGTCCCCGGAATTCTTGACAAGTCGATCGGCTTCGCCGCCATATCGCTCACCTTCCTGATCATCTTTTCCGTGCATCGCGGCTCTTGGCGGTACGTCTCCATTCCGGACCTCGTGGCCATCATCAAGGCAGGAGCGGCCTCCGTTCTCGTCTATACGATGGTGGCATTCGTGCTGACGCGCGGATCGAACGTTCCACGCTCCGTCCCGATCCTGTGCTTCCTCTACATGGTCGCCGGCATGTCGTCCCTGCGGCTGCTCTATCGCCTATACAGGGAAAGAACCGTCGCGGCGCCCAGCCCGGTCTATCCTCTGAGGCCCGGAAGGCGCAACATCCTGCTCTATGGGCTGAACGACAACGCCGAAAGCTTCATCCGGGCGATCCGCCGCGGCGGCAAGAGCATGTTCAACGTCGTCGGCATCCTGGACGACAATATCTTCAATCAGGTCAGGACCGTGCAGGGCGTCAGGGTGCTCGGGAACTTCGCGTCGCTCCGGCAAGCCGTGGAAGGACTGGAGCGAAGCGGCCGCAAGGTCTCGGAACTGGTCATCACGGAAGGATCGCCCAGCCGGGAGCGGCTTATCGAGGTCGTCGAGCTGGCGGCCAGCATCGGCCTCAAGGCCTCCCCGACCTCAGGGACGTCGCCCAGATGATCGGCAACAAGATCATACTGGTTACGGGGGCCGGCGGCTCCATCGGCTCCGAATTGTGCCGGCAGATCGCGGAATTGGGACCTCGCCATCTCGTCATCACCGATCATTCGGAGTTTCTGCTTTACCTGCTGGATACCGAGCTGAGGGAGAAATACCCGCATGTGAACATTTCGACGCGCATCATGAGCGTACGCGACAATGTCAGGATATCGGCCATCTTCGACGAATTCCGCCCCGACGGGGTGTTCCATGCCGCGGCCCTGAAGCACGTTCCCCTGATGGAAGCCAATCCGCTCGAAGCGATCAAGACGAACCTCCTTGGGACCCGTTTCCTCGCCGACGCCGCGGTGAAGCACGAGACGGCCAACTTCGTCATGATCTCGACGGACAAGGCGGTCAATCCGACCAGCGTCATGGGCGCGACGAAGCGCGCGGCCGAAGCCTATTGCCAGTCCCTCGACGTCGGTCCGCAGAAGACCCGGTTCAAGACGGTGCGCTTCGGCAATGTCCTCGGCTCGAACGGTTCCGTGGTGCCTCGCTTCCAGGAGCAGATCCAGAGCGGCGGGCCGATTACCGTGACGCATCCGGATATCGTCCGCTTCTTCATGACGATACCGGAAGCGGTGCGTCTCGTCCTGAACGCCGCCGCCCACTATACGGACAGCAGCGAAGGCGCGCGCGGCAAGATCATGGTCCTGGATATGGGCGAGCCGGTGCGCATCGTCGACCTCGCCGAGCGGATGATCCAACTGGCCGGCCTGAGGCCGAATATCGACGTCGACATCGCTTTCACCGGGCTTCGCCCCGGCGAGAAGCTCTATGAGGAACTCTTCGATCCGTCCGAAATCCAGGAGAAGCATCCCGGCAGCGTCTATTTCATCGCCTCTCCACGGATCATCGACGCAGGACTTCTCCACAAGACGCTTTCAGCGCTGGAAACGGCCGTGGCGCGAGGGGACCAGGCGCGGGCAATCGAACTGCTGCATCACATCGTGCCGGAATACGGACAGGATGATATCGGGACGACGGATACCCCCAAACCTGTAAAGAGAGGCAGGTCGCTGGACCGGCCCGTCGAGAGCCCCCGATAGGGGCTCGGAGATCAAAGGCTTCAGGCGGCGAGGATCGGGCGACGGCGCGTACGCCCCATGAAGGTAACGGCCCGCCTGGCCGTTCACGCCTCCGGATCGATGCGGAGAGTCAGGACGGAACGTACCTCCAGCCGCTCGTAAAACCGCGGCCGCTCATCTGACGACGTATTCGACGACCGCCCACGCCACCAGAAGCAAGACAAGGCCGCCCACCAATATCGCCAGAACTCGGGTTCCCTGCCTGCCCTGCTTCGCCTTTTCGGCGGGAATTTCCTTCGCCATGTCGGTTCCTGATCCAGCTTCTCGGAGAAGATGGAACCGGCTACTTCGCCAGAGGTTCCAGGACGGGCGAAAAAGCGGCGGGCAGGAACCAATCATGGCGAGGAGCGCGTCCTCCGTCACCATTGCGCGCTCGCCGTCATGGTTTCCCGGCCATGCCTGTCGGCGGTCCACAGATCGAGCCCTCCCTCGGAGGCGGCGGCATTCACGCTGAAGGATGCGCCGTCGAAGAGCGGGCTGACACCGCGGAAGCTGAAGGTCCGGGGCGTGCCACGCAGGTCTTCGGCCAGCGCCAGCAGCAGCGTCGCCTGAAGCGGGCCGTGCACGATCAGGCCCGGATAGCCTTCCACGCCCGTGGCGTATGGCTGATCGTAGTGGATGCGATGGCCGTTGAAGGTCAGCGCCGAATACCGGAACAGCAGCACGGGATCGGCCATTACCGCGCGGGAATGTTCCGCAACCCTTGCCGCCGCCGGAGCGGCGCCCGAGCGGACCGATTCCGGCTTCGAAGCCGCGGCCTGCTCGGCGCCGCGATAGACGATATCCTGCCGCTCCTCGACGGCGATGCCGGTTGCGGTCGAGACCGTATGGCCGACGGTGACGAAGCAGAGCGTTCCCGTGCGGCCCTCCTTCACCGTCACGTCCTCGATGCGCGAGACACGCGTGACCGTGTCGCCGACGCGGATCGGAGCGTGGAAAGTCAGCTTCCCGCCGGCCCACATCCGGCGCGGCAGCGGCACGGCCGGGAGAAACCCGCCCCTCGCCGGATGACCGTCGGGACCGAGCTCGCTCATCGGCGCCGTCGGCTGCGCGAGGCACCAGTGGATCGCGAGCGGCGCGGCTTCGCCCTCGCCCGCCTCCAGCCTCCCGAGGTCGAGCGTGGCAAGGAACGCCCGGCAGAGCTGCGGCGTCACCGTGTCCGTTGCCGTCGTCTCGCGGCCAATGGCCTGGCGCAGGCTATCGAGGTCGATCGCGGGGGTCGTGTTCATATGAAAAGTCCTGCAGTGCTTCCGAGGCTCGGGAGGGGTTTTCGAGGCCGGGGGGTCCCGTCTCTCCTTCCTCAAAGTCTCCAGACGCGGCGCCACGTCAAGCCCGAAATCCACGGCTGTGTTCTCCGGCCGAGGCGCAAGCCCTTCCGTTCTCCCGTTGCGAATGTCATGCTGGCCGCGAGCCGTGCCCGGAGGAGCGACCTTGCAGACCAAGAAACTGATCAATGACGGCGCGAAGGCCGTCGACGAGATGCTGCTCGGCGTTCTCGCCGCGCATCCACGCCATGTCCGTGCCCTGGAAGGCAGCCCGCGCTCCATCGTCGCGCGGCATGCGCCCCGCCCCGGCAAGGTCGGGCTGGTGGTCGGCGGCGGATCGGGGCACGAGCCAACCTTCCTCGGCTTCGTGGGCAAGGGGCTGGCGGACGCCTGCGCCGTCGGCAACGTCTTCGCCTCGCCGCCGCCCGACCCGATCATCGAATGCGCCAAGGCCGTGAACGGCGGCGCCGGCGTGCTGTTCACCTACGGCAACTACGCCGGCGACGTGATGAATTTCGACATGGCGGCCGAAATGCTCGCGATGGACGACATCGAGGTGCGCACGGTCCTGACCACCGACGACATCGCCTCCGCGCCGGCGGACCAGCGCCACAAGCGGCGCGGCGTGGCCGGCAACTTCTTCGTCTTCAAGGCGACGGGCGCGGCCTGCGACAGGATGCTTTCCTTCGACGAATGCGAGCGTATCGCCCGCAAGGCCAACGATCACACCTTCACCATGGGCGTCGCGCTGGCGCCCTGCTCCCTGCCGCAGACCCGCCGTCCGAATTTCGAGCTCGGCGAGGACGAGATGGAGATGGGAATGGGCATCCACGGCGAGCCGGGCGTCACGCGCGGCCCGCTGAAAAGTGCCGACGCCGTGGCCGACGAGATCATCGACCGGATTTTTGGCGAGATGGTGCCGTCGCGCGGCGACAGGGTGGCCGTCCTCGTCAATTCGCTCGGATCGACGCCGCTGATGGAGCTCTACATCCTCAACAGCCGCGTCGCGCAGCGGCTCGCCGACGCCGGCATCCAGACCCACGCCACCTGGGTCGGCAACTATTGCACGTCGCTGGAAATGGCCGGTGCGTCGATCACGCTGCATCGGCTCGACGGCGAGCTGCAAGACATGCTCGACCATCCGTGCGACTGCGCGATGTTCCGCGCCGGCTGAGGAGAGCGACGTGACGACGATCGACACCGCCCGCCTCGTCGCGATGTTCGCGGCTATCGCGGCCGACATATCGGCCGACAGGGACCGGCTTTGCGCGCTCGACGGCGTGATCGGTGACGCCGATCACGGGATCGCCATGGAGCTCGGCTTTGCCGCGGCCCGCGACGCCGTCGCCGGCCTCGACCCGGCAGCCGCCGACCCGACGACGATCTTCAACACGGCCGCAAAGTCGTTCCTGAATGCGGTCGGCGCGTCCTCGGGGCCGCTCTACGCCACAGCCTTCATGCGCGCCGGCGCCGCCGTGAAAGGCAAGGCCGAGCTGGAAGACGCCGACGTCGTCGCCCTGTTCCGGGCCATGGCCAAGGGCATCCAGGACCGCGGCAAGGCGGAGGCCGGCGAGAAGACCATGATCGACGCCTGGCTGCCCGCCGCGCAGGCCATGGGCGACGCCGCAGGTGCCGGGACGGATCTCGCGGGTGCGCTTGCCGCCGCGGCCGATGCCGCACGGGCCGGCGCGGAGGCGACCAAGGACATGATCGCCGGCAAGGGGCGCTCCTCGCGGCTCGGCGAGCGCGCGCTCGGCCATATGGACCCCGGCGCGGCATCGGCCGTCACGGTGATCGAGGCCATGCGCAGAAGCCTCGCCGGCTGACCGGGCGGCCGGCGCGTCAGCCGGCGACCGACACGATTGCCATGGCCAGATCGTCCAGCCTGTCTTCCGGCAGGCCGGCGACGTTGATGCGGCTGTCGTCCACCATGTAGACGGCGTGCTCCTCGCGCAGCCGCCTCACCTGATCGACCGTCAGCCCGAGACGCGAGAACATGCCGCGATGGCCCGCGATGAAGTCAAAGCGGTCGGAATTGGAGCGGCGGCGCAGCGCCTCCGCGAGTTTTTCCCGCAGGCGGATCATGCGCTCGCGCATGGTGTCGAGCTCGCCTTCCCAGTCGGCCCTCAATCCGGGATCGCAGAGCACGATGCGCACGGCCGCCGCGCCGTGGTCGGGCGGCATGGAATAGAGGGAGCGGCCGACGGAAAGGAGCTGCGACAGCGCCACATCCGCCTCGGCCGGCGTGCGGGCGAGCAGCATCGCCGCGCCGACGCGGTCGCGATAGACGGAGAAGTTCTTCGAGCAGCTCGACGCGATCAGCATTTCGGGTACACGCTCGGTGAGCACCCGCAGGCCGGCCGCGTCTGCCTCAAGCCCTTCGCCGAAACCCTGATAGGCGATGTCGACGAACGGATAGAGCTCATGCTCCACGAGAAGGTCGGCGAGCACCTCCCACTGATCGGGCGCGAGGTTCGCGCCGGTCGGGTTGTGGCAGCAGCCGTGCAGCAGCACCGCGTCGCCGCGGCGGGCTTTCTCCAGCGCACCCAGCATCTCCTCGAACCGCACGCTGCCGGAGCGGGCGTCGAAATACGGGTAGGTGGCCGTCTTCAGGCCGGCGGCGGCAAGGATCGGCACATGGTTCGGCCAGGTCGGGTCGGAGACCCAGACAGTGGCGTCCGGACGGGCGCGTTTCAACAGCTCGGCCAGCGCGCGCAACGCGCCGGAGCCTCCGGGCGTCTGCACGGCGCGCAGCCGCGACAGGTCCGCGTCGTCGCCGAAGGCGAGGCGGATCATCGCCGCGTTGAACGCCGCATCGCCGGCAGGCCCCACATAGGTCTTGGTGGTCTGCTCGTCATAAAGACGCTGCTCGGCGGCGCGGACGGCGCGCATGATGGGGGTGCGGCCTTCCGGATCCTTGTAGACGCCGACCCCGAGATCGATCTTCCCCGGCCGCGGATCGTCGCGAAAGAGACCGATCAGCGCCAGGATCTTGTCCGGCGCGGCGGGTTGCAGGGTTTCGAACATGGCGGCTCTCCGGTTTCCAGCGGCGGAGCTTGATAGGACCAAAGCCCCGGCGGCGCCAGAGCCATCTAGGGGCTCAGGCCCTGAAGTGCTTCGACAGCTTGAGTCCCTGCGCCTGGTAGTTGGAGCCGAGGTCGCTGCCGTAGAGCGCCTTCGGGCGGGCGAGCATGTGCTCGTAGACAAGGCGGCCGACGATCTGGCCGTGCTCCAGGATGAAGGGCACCTCGTGGCTGCGCACCTCCAGAACGGCGCGGCTGCCCGTGCCGCCCGCCGCCGAATGGCCGAAGCCCGGATCGAAGAAGCCCGCATAGTGGACGCGGAACTCGCCGACCAGCGGATCGAAGGGGGTCATCTCGGCCGCATAGAGCGGCGGCACATGCACAGCCTCGCGCGACACGAGGATGTAGAACTCGTCGGGATCGAGGATCAGCTCGCCGCTGCCGCGGCCATGGATGGGCTCCCAGAAATCGAGCACGTCGTGGGCGGCCCGCCTGTCGACATCCACCACGGCGGTGTGATGCTTGCCGCGATAGCCGATCAGCCCGTCCTTGCCGCCCTTCAGGTCGATGGAGAGCGCGATGCCGCCGCCGCTGATGTTGGGCTGGTCGATCGCCACCAGGGTCTGCGCCCGGTGCAGCCCGGCGAGCTCTGCCTCCGACAGCAGCGCCTGCCCGGCCCGGAAGCGGATCTGCGACAGGCGCGAGCCGGTGCGCGCGACGATCGGGAAGGTGCGCGGGCTGACCTCCAGATAGAGCGGCCCGCGATAGCCGGCGGCGATCTTGTCGAACTCCTGGCCGTGATCGGCCATCACGCGCGTGAAGATGTCGAGGCGGCCGGTCGAGCTTTTCGGATTGGCCGAGGCGGCGATGCCGTCGGGGAGAGCCAGCGCTTCGAGAAGCGGCACGATGTAAACGCAGCCGGTCTCCAGCACGGCGCCAGCAGTCAGATCGATTTCGTGGAGCTTCAGGCGGTCGAGTTTGTCGGCGACGCGGCTGCCGGGACCTGGAAGGAAGCTCGCGCGCACCCGGTAGGCCCTCTCGCCCAGCCGCAGGTCGAGACTCGCCGGCTGGATCTGGTCGACGTCGAGGGGGCGCGGCGACGTCAGCGCGCCTTCGGCGAACAGCGCCGCGATGCTCTCGTCGGGAAGTATGCCTGTCTGCCGCACCTGCCGGGCTCCATAACCGGCCGCGAGGTTTAATGATGGCTGCGATTGACGCAAGCCAAGGCCGGGTCTAAAGGAGCCTTTATCCCGTGGTGATTTGGCCGGTCGGCTTGCAGCCACGTTAAACAAGTCGCTAAAGGGCCGAGACGGAACCGGCTGGCGACTTGCGGCCGGTTTTTTTATTTGGAGTGGGCAATGAGCAAGTCGAAGCGAGCCGTGAGACCGCAAACGGCGCTGGTGCATGGCGGGACGCTCCGCTCGGGCTTCGGCGAGACGTCGGAGGCCATCTATCTCACGCAGGGCTTCGTCTACGACACCGCCGAGGCGGCGGAAGCCCGCTTCAAGGGCGAGTCCCCCGGCTTCATCTATTCGCGCTACGCCAATCCGACCGTCGACATGTTCGAGCGCCGCATGTGCGCGCTGGAGGGGGCGGAGGAGGCTCGCGCCATGTCGTCCGGCATGGCGGCAGTGGCGAGCGCGCTGCTCTGCTCGGTCAAGGCGGGCGACCATGTGATCGCGGCACGCGCCCTTTTCGGCTCCTGCCGCTGGATCGTCGAGACGCTGATGCCGCGCTACGGCATCGAGTCGACCCTGGTGGACGGTACCGACATCGGGAACTGGGAAGAGGCCGTGAGGCCCAACACCAAGCTCTTCTTCCTGGAAAGCCCGACCAACCCGACGCTGGAGGTCATCGACATCGCGGCCGTCGCCGGCCTCGCCAATTCCATCGGCGCGAAACTGGTGGTGGACAACGTCTTCGCCACGCCCCTCCAGCAGAAGCCGCTGGAGCTCGGCGCCCATGTCGTCGTCTACTCCGCCACGAAGCACATAGACGGCCAGGGGCGCTGCCTCGGCGGCATCGTGCTTTCCGACAAGGCATGGATCGACGAGAACCTGCACGACTATTTCCGCCACACGGGGCCGAGCCTCTCGCCCTTCAATGCCTGGACGCTCTTGAAGGGGCTGGAGACGCTGCCGGTCAGGGTCCGCCAGCAGACGGAAAGTGCGGCGCGCATCGCCGACTTCCTCGCGAGCCAGAAGAAGGTGGCGCGCGTCATCTATCCGGGGCGCGCCGACCATCCGCAGGCCGATATCGTGAAAAAGCAGATGAGCGGCGGCTCGACGTTGATCTGCTTCGACATGAAGGGCAAGGGCGAGGCGTTCCGGCTCCAGAACGCGCTGGACATCGTCCGCATCTCCAACAATCTCGGCGACGCGAAGAGCCTGATCACGCACCCCCAGACGACGACCCACAAGAACCTTTCCGACGCGGCGCACGCCGAGCTCGGCATCGGCGCGGGCACGCTGCGGCTGTCGGTCGGGCTGGAGGACACCGACGACCTGCTCGAGGATCTCGACCGCGCGCTCGCCGCCGCCTGACGCGCGCGGCGGGACATGATAGATTCTTCCCCGGAAGGAGCAGGCCCGGAAGGAGCAGGCATGTATCGCGCCGTCACCCGCGGGATCGAAGTCAGCGTCACGCCGATCTACCTCCCGGAGCGTTCCGCGCCGGAGGAGAGCCGTTATTTCTGGGCCTACCGGGTGACGATCGACAACCAGTCGGACGAGTTCGTGCAGCTCCTGTCGCGCTACTGGCGCATCACGGACGGCAACGGGCGGGTGGAGGAGGTGAACGGGCCGGGCGTGGTCGGCGAGCAGCCCGAGTTCGATCCCGGCGACAGCTTCCAGTACACGTCCGGCTGCCCGCTGACGACGCCGTCCGGCATCATGGTCGGCCGCTACACCATGCGCAATGCGGAAGGCGAGATGTTCGAGATCGACATTCCCGCCTTCTCGCTGGACGTGCCCCGTCCGACCCGCATCCTCAACTGAAACTGGAACCTGAAGCGCGCCGCTCCTCACGCCTCAGGTTCCTTGTCTTGCGCATGTCCTTGTTATGGAATCGGTTTCCGCTTCCGCACGGCATGCTCTATTCAGCTGCGGCGAACTCCGCCGGATCGAACGCGTAGGACTTCGAGCAGAACTCGCAATCGACGCGGATCCGGCCGTCCTCGACGCTGTCGGCGATCTCCTCGGCGGTGAAGCCGTCGAGGACACCCCTGATCCGCTCGCGCGAGCAGGAGCAGCGATCGGCGATATGGACGCCCTCGAAGACGCGCACGCCCTGCTCGTGGAACAGCCGGTAGAGCAGGCGCTCGGCGCCGACCATCGGGTCGATCAGCTCGGTCTGCTCGATCGTGCAGATGAGCGCCCGCGCCTCCTGCCACGCATTGTCCGTCGGGTCGCCCGCCTCGGGCCCGTCGCCGTCGCCGCCCGGAAGATCGGGCAGGCGCAGGCGCTCGGGCGCCTCGGGCAGGAACTGGACGAGCAGGCCGCCCGCGCGCCAGCGCTCGCCGGCCGATCCCGGCAGGACCTGGCGGGCGACGGACAGGCGGACATCGGTCGGGATCTGCTCCGACTGGCGGAAATAGGTACGCGCCACCTCCTCGAGCGAGGCGCCGTCCAGCTCGACGATGCCCTGGTAGCGCTGCGTGTGCGCGCCCTGGTCGATCGTCAGGGCGAGCACGCCCTTGCCGAGAAGGTCCTCGGGCCGCGTGGCGCCCCGCCGCACCGCCTCGTCGACGCGCGCGGCGTCGAAGCGCGCATAGGCGCGCATGGCGTCCGGCGTGGAGAAATCCGCGACCAGCATGTCGACCGGCCCGTCCGTCCTGGTCTGCAGGATGAACTTGCCCTCGAACTTGAGCGACGTTCCGAGCAGCGCGGTCAGCACGATCGCCTCCGCCAGCAGGCGGGCGACCGGCTCCGGATAGTCGTGGCGCCCCAGGATCTCGTCGAGCAGCGGCCCCATCTGGACGGTCCGCCCGCG
Source organism: Hyphomicrobiales bacterium (assembly GCA_017305925.1). GTDB lineage: Bacteria > Pseudomonadota > Alphaproteobacteria > Rhizobiales > Rhizobiaceae > Arvimicrobium. Next base: position 90,051 of record JAFKJW010000185.1, read on the forward strand.
GATGTCGAGCGACGCGACCTCGAAGGGCACGACATGGTCGTCGCCCGCGAAGCCGAACTCTCCGAGTTTCCTGCCTGTCTCGCTCATGCCAATGGTTCCAGCGGCAATCATGATAAGTCCTCAGGACGCATTGTGCCGTTCCGGAGGCGGTTGGCAAACCGGTCCCGGAACGGCGCGTCGATTTCGATGTGAAGTGTCCGGGCCCAGATGGGGGCAGGGACGCCGCAATTCAAGCGGCGGCGCCGAGGCACCAGGCCAGAACGGCCTTCTGCGCGTGCAGCCGGTTTTCCGCCTCGTCGAAGACCACCGAATGTGGCCCGTCTATGACGGCGTCCGTCACCTCCTCGCCGCGGTGGGCGGGCAGGCAATGCATGAAGAGCGCATCGGGCTTCGCATGCTTCATCAGCGCTTCGTTGACCTGGAAGGGCAGGAAGACGTTGTGGCCGCGCGCGCGGTGCTCCTGCCCCATCGACACCCAGCAGTCGGTGACCACGCAATCGGCACCCGCGACGGCTTCCTCTGCCACCCGCGTGAAACGGATCGACCCGCCGTTCTTCCTCGCCCAGTCCACGTATCTCTCGCCGGGCTCGCTGCCTTCCGGCACCGCCACGTTGAGGTTGAAGGAGAAGCGGGCGGACGCTTCCAGCAGCGAATGCAGCACATTGTTGCCGTCGCCCGACCAGGCGAAGGTCTTGCCCCTCACCGGGCCGCGATGCTCCTCGAAAGTCATGACGTCGGCCATGAGCTGGCAGGGATGAGTGTCGTCGGTCAGCCCGTTGATGACCGGTACGGACGCATTCTCCGTCAATTCGATCAGCCGCTCATGCGCCGTCGTGCGGATCATGATCGCGTCGACATAGCGCGACAGCACCTTCGCCGTGTCGGCGATGGTCTCGCTGCGGCCGAGCTGCATCTCCGTGCCGGTCAGCATGATGGTTTCCCCACCGAGCTGGCGCATGGCGACGTCGAAGGAAACCCGGGTGCGGGTGGACGGCTTGTCGAAGATCATCGCCAGCACCTTGCCGTCCAGCGGCCTGGAGCGGGCGCCGGCCTTCAGCCGCGCCTTGCGCGCCGCGGCGTCGTCCAGGATGGCGCGCAGTTCGCCGGCGGGAACGGTGGAGAGATCCGTGAAATGCCTGATCGCCATATGCCTATTCCGCCGCCGCCGTCTTCGTCAGGCTTTCCGCCGCCGCCCTGATGCGGGAGAGCCCGTCGCGGATCTCCTCGTCGGAGATGACCAGCGGCGGCAGCAGGCGGACGACGTTGTCGCCCGCCGTCACCGCAAGCAGCTTCTGGTCGCGCAGCGCGGCGCCGAAATCCGTGTTGGCCACGACGCATTTCAAGCCGAGCAGCAGCCCGTCCCCGCGCACCCCCTCGACGACCGTCGGGAACTCGTCCACGATCGCCGCCAGCCCCTGCTTCATCAGCAGCGCCTTGCGGGCCACCTCGGGCAGGAAGCCGTCTTCCAGGATGACGTCCAGCACCGCATTGCCGACCGCCATGGCCAGCGGATTGCCGCCGAAGGTCGTGCCGTGGACGCCGGCGGTCATGCCCGCGGCCGCGTCGGCCGTGGCGAGGCAGGCGCCCATCGGAAAGCCGCCTCCGATGCCCTTGGCGATCGCCATGATATCCGGCGCGACGCCGGACCACTCATGAGCGAAGAGCTTGCCGGTGCGGCCGACGCCGCACTGGACCTCGTCGTAGATCAGCAGGAGGCCATGCTTGTCGCACAGGTCGCGCAGACGCTTCAGCGAGGAGGGCGGGAAGGCGCGGACGCCACCCTCGCCCTGGATCGGCTCCAGCAGGATCGCAGCCGTCTCGGCCGTGATCGCCTTCTCGGCCGCGTCGATATCGTCGAAAGGCACCTGGTCGAAGCCGTCGACCTTGGGACCGAAACCTTCCAGATACTTCTTCTGGCCGCCCGCCGCGATGGTCGCCAGCGTGCGTCCGTGGAAGGCACCCTCGAAGGTGATGATGCGGTAGCGCTCCGGCGCACCCTTCGCGTAATGGTAGCGGCGCGCCGTCTTGATCGCGCATTCCAGCGCCTCGGCGCCGGAATTGGTGAAGAACACCTTGTCGGCAAAGGTCGCCTCGGCAAGGCGCTCGCCGAGCCTCTCCTGCCCCGGAATCCGGTAGAGATTGGAGATATGCCAGAGCTTGCCGGCCTGCTCCGTCAGCGCGGCGACCAGATGGGGATGGCCATGCCCGAGCGCATTGACGGCGATGCGGCCGGCGAAATCGAGGTAGCGCCCGCCGTCCTCCGCGATCAGCCAGCA
>JAFKJW010000042.1 GCA_017305925.1 Hyphomicrobiales bacterium
AAGGCGCTGATGCGTGCAAAGGCCGAGCGGACAATCACCGCCTTATGGGACACCGTCGGCTCCGTCGTCCAACTCTTCTCGCCAGCCGAATGCGCAAATTACTTCAAGGCAGCAGGATACGAACCGGATTAAACCGGACGTGCTCTAGATTTTCGATTTTGCGCATGTCTTTGTCCCGAAACCGGTTCCCACCTTCGGGGAACATGCGTTCGCCGGCCGCGTGATCGATCCTCGTATGGAAACGAGGTCACCATTCCGCAAAGGAGCCATCCTCGTGCCTCCAGACCGGGGTACGCCAGTCGTGGCCTTCCCGCGCGCGCTGACGCACATAGTCCTCGTCGACCTCCACGCCGAGGCCCGGGCCTGAGGGGATTGCGACATAGCCGTCCTCGTAGCGGAAGACGTCCTGGTTGCGCGCATAGTCCAGGACGTCGTTTGCGACGTTGTAGTGGATGCCCAGGCTCTGCTCCTGGATGAAGGCGTTGTAGCTGACCGCATCGAGCTGCAGGCAAGCGGCGAGCGCGATCGGCCCGAGCGGGCAGTGCGGGGCCACCGCGACGTCGTACGCCTCGGCCATGGCCGCGATCTTGCGGCATTCGGTGATGCCCCCGGCGTGCGACAGGTCCGGCTGGATGATATCGACCACCCCCTCCTCGAAAACCGATTTGAAGTCCCACCGGCTGAACAGCCGCTCGCCCAGCGCAATGGGTGCGGAACCGAGAGCGGCAATTTCGCGCAATGCCTCGCGATGCTCGCTCAGCACCGGCTCCTCGATGAACATCAGGCGATAAGGCTCCAGTTCCTTGACCAGGATACGCGCCATCGGCCGGTGCACGCGGCCGTGAAAATCCACCGCGATGCCGACATGCGGGCCGACGGCCTCGCGTACCATGGCCACGCGTTCGACGGCGGCATCGATCTTGTCATGACTGTCGACGATCTGCAGCTCCTCGGTGGCGTTCATCTTCAGTGCCTTGAAACCCTTCGCGACGATCTCCTTCGCTCCGGAGGCGACCTCCGACGGCCTGTCGCCGCCGATCCAGGAATAGACCTTGATCTTGTCGCGCAGCTTGCCGCCGAGGAGTTCATGCACGGGAACGCCGAGCGCCTTTCCCTTGATGTCCCAAAGCGCCTGATCGACACCCGCGATCGCGCTCATCATGATGGGGCCGCCGCGATAGAACCCGCCGCGGTGCATCACCGTCCAGTGGTCCTCGATGAAGCGCGGGTCCTTGCCGACCAGGTATGTCTCAAGTTCCCTGACCGCCGCTTCGACAGTTCGGGCGCGTCCCTCGATGACCGGCTCGCCCCAGCCCGAAACGCCCGCGTCGGTCTCGATCTTCAGAAACAGCCATCGCGGCGGCACGAGAAAGGTCTGGAGTGCGGTGATTTTCATTCCGGCCGTCCTGTCGTCAGGTTTTGCTCTTGCGCCCGGCAAGATCGATGTCGTGCGCCGCCTGCTCGATCAGGCTCGCCGCTGCCGCAGCCGCCGCCGCACTGTCGCGCAGGCGAAGCGCCTCGACGACGGCGCGATGGCATTTCAGGGCTTGAGTGCGGTCGAATACGGTCTTGTTGGAGGTCTCGAAGGAATATCTGAGCGCTGCGTCGATCAGGACGCCGATCTGGCGGATGACCGGATTGTGGCTGGCACGGTAGAGGACGCGGTGGAATTCGATATCGGCGCCTGAAAACCGGTCGACGTCCTTGGCCCCGGCGGCCATGCGCTGCCAGGCGGCGTCGAGGTCGGCGACTTCCCGCAGGCTGGCCCGCTGTGCCGCGAGCGACGCCGCGAGAGGCTCCAGTGCGCGGCGTGTTTCGAGCACGGCTTCGAGCAGGTTGCGATCGAACAGGGTCGGCCCGTGCCATTCCATGACCTGCGGATCGAGCAGGCTCCAGTTGTCCGGCTCGCAAACGATGGTTCCGATCCGCGGGCGGCTGAGGATCAGACCCTTGGCCGCGAGAACCTTCAGCGCCTCGCGAATGACGGTCCGGCTCACGCCATACGCCGATCCAAGCTCATTCTCGGTGGGTAGCGCGGTGCCCGGCGGATAGCGCCCCGAGAGGATCTCGCCGGCCAGGGCGCGGGTGATTTGGGGCGTCACGCGCGGCCGACGGGCGGCCGGCGCGTCGCCACCCTCGATTTCGCTTGTCGCTTCCATGTTTCCTCCCGACCGCGCGGCCAAATTGTCCCGATTGGTGGCGTATCGCAACACTGGATTGTCGGTATCGACTATCTTATTTATCATACAAATGCAATTGACTGGTATGATGAAATCTGTATAGGGAATCCTGGGCAGGCGACGTCGCTGCCGGGAATCTGTTCAGGGAGGAACAAGATGAAGATGCTTAAACTGGCGCTGGCTGCCGGCGCGCTTTCCGTCGTCGCGATGGCCGCCCAGGCGCAGGACGCGATCAAGCTCGGCTACATCAACAAGATGGGCGACCACCCGTGGTTCGTGCGCGAGGTGCAGGGTGCAAAGGACAAGGCCAAGGAACTGGGCGTCGAGTTGCTGGTCCAGGACGTGCAGTTCGATTCGAACCTGGCCGTCACCACCTTCGACACTTATGTCGGCGACGGCGTGAAAGGCATCGCGGTCGTCGTGCCGGATCGCGCGCTGGGGCCGGTCGTGGCGGAGAAGGCGGCGACGGCGAAGATCGCGCTGGTCGCGGTCGACGACGATATCAAGGCTTCCGACGGCAAGCCGGTCCCCTACATCGGTTTGAATGCGCTCGACATCGGCAAGCAGGTCGGCACGGAGATCGCGCGCCTCGTGAAGGAGGACGGCTGGGATGCTGACCTTTCCAAGGTGAAGGTCGGATCGGTGGAGGACCAGAAGGCCGATACCTGCATGCAGCGCAACAAGGGTGCGCAGGAAGCGCTCTTCGCCGCCTATCCGGATCTGCGGTCCAGGATGGTCTCCATCCCCTACGATAACACGATGGTCAACGCCATCGACGTCGTTTCGACAACGCTGACCGGCAATCCCGACGCCGAAAAATGGATCTTCTTCTCCTGTAACGACGACGGCGTCCTGGGCAGCGTGCGCGCCACCGAGAACGCGGGGATCGATCCGAAGAACGTGATCGGCATCGGCATCGACGGCTCGCGCTCCTGCGAGGCGCTGGGCGCCGGCAAGCCGACGGGCTTCCGCGGCACGATGTGGATCGACAGCGCGAAGTCGGGCGCGGCGGCGGTCCAGGTGCTTTACGACCAGGTCAAGAACGGCAAGGAGATCGCCGAGATTTCCTACGTCGATCCGACGCTGGTGAACGCCTCGAATTTCGACGGGCTCAAGGATACGCTGGGCTGCAAGTGAAGCAGAGCCAGGCCTTGGGAGGGGCTGGATGACCGCCGTCGTTCGCGTGGAGAATGCATCGAAGCGTTTCGGTGCCGTCCAGGCGCTGGACGGCGTCAGCATCGACTTCAAGGCGGGTGAGGTCACCGCGTTGATCGGCGAGAACGGCGCCGGCAAATCCACGCTCATGCGCCTGCTGGAGGGAGAGCATCAGCCCGACAGCGGACGGATTTTCATCGATGGCGAAGCGGCGACGCTCGCTTCGCCCCGCGAGGCGGGCGCGCGCGGCATCCGGGTCATCCACCAGGAACCGGAAATCATCCCCGAGCTCTCGGTCGCCGAGAACATCTTCATCGGCGACTTCAGCCGCAAGGGCGGCATCTTTACCGACAACGCCGCGCTGGTCCGGCGCGCCGCCGAACTGCTGGGAACCTTCGGCGTCGAAGGGGCGCTGAGCCCGGAGCGCAAGTGTGCCGGCCTCGGCCCGGCGCAGCGCCAACTCATCGAAATCATGCGCGCGCTGCGGCCCGGGGTCCGGTTGCTGGCCTTCGACGAACCGACATCTTCGCTGACCGAAGAGGAAGCGGGCCGGCTGTTCCAGGTCATCCGCCAGCTCAAGGCCGACGGCGTGGCCGTCGTCTACATCTCCCATCGCCTGCGCGAGATCATCGGCCTTGCCGACCGCTGCATCGTCATGCGCGACGGCCGCTGCGTGGCAGACGAGCCCGTCGCGGCGCTCGACGAGCAGAAAATGGTCCGCCTGATGGTCGGCCGGCCGATCAGCGATCTGTTTCACCGCCGCAAGCGCGATCTCGGCCAGGTTCAGATCATGCTGGAAAAGGTCGCCACCAGGCGGGTGCGGGACATCAGCTTCGAGATCCGGACCGGCGAGATCGTCGGGTTGGGCGGGCTGGTCGGCGCGGGCCGCAGCGAAGTGGCGCGCGCGATCATCGGCGAGGATCCCCTGCTTGCCGGGCGAATGGAAGTGGCGGGGCGCGCGTTCAGCCCGGCCAGCCCGGCCGACGCCATCAAGGCGGGAATCGGGTTGGTTCCGGAGGACCGCAAGCAGGAAGCGCTGCTTTTGATGCAGGCCGTCCGTGACAATGTCAGCCTTGTCGTACCCGACAAGGTCTCGCACTTCGGGTTCTACGATCGCCGCAGGGAAACCGAGCTGGTTTCGCATCACGTGGCGGAACTGCGGGTCAAGACGCCGACCATCAACCAGGCCGTCAGCAAGCTCTCCGGCGGCAATCAGCAGAAGGTGATATTTGCGCGGTGGCAGGCGCGGGGCCCGAGGATCCTGATCCTCGACGAGCCGACGCGAGGCATCGATGTCGGCGCGAAGGCCGAGATCTATCGCC
>JAFKJW010000186.1 GCA_017305925.1 Hyphomicrobiales bacterium
GAAGGGCTTCACCTTCGAGGAGGAGGTGGGCGGCGACCACAACAAATATGTCTGGATGAATGCCGCCTTCCCCATGGGCGTCAACATCAACCGCAGCCACAAGCTCTATGGCTGGGGCACGCAGATCCGCGGCGTCGAGAATGGCGGCACGGTGCTCAATCTGCCGGTGCACGCCTTCCCGACCGACGACGGGTCGATCGCGATGAAATGCCCGACCGAAGTCGCCATCGACGACCGGCGCGAGGCGGAACTGGCAAAGCTCGGCCTGATGCCGATCCTGCACCGCAAGAACACCGACATCGCCGCCTTCATCGGCGCCCACTCGTTGCAGGACGACGAGACGCGCGCCGGCCGGCTGGTCGACCCCGACGCCCAGTCCAACGAACGGCTGAGCGCCAACCTGCCCTATCTGTTCCCCGTCTCGCGCTTCGCCCACTATTTGAAGGCGATCGCGCGCGACAAGATCGGCTCGTTCAAGGAACGGTCCGACATGCAGATCTGGCTGACGGAGTGGATCAACCGCTACGTGCTGGCCAACCCCGCTTTCGCCGACGACAAGGCGCGGGCCCGGCGCCCGCTCGCCGCGGCGGAAGTGCAGGTGGACAGCGTCGAAGGTCGTCCGGGCTACTACAATGCCCGCTTCTACCTGCGTCCCCACTACCAGCTTGAAGGCATCAACGCTTCGCTCCGGCTCGTGTCGGAGCTGCCGTCCGTGAAGACCTGACCCCCTGAGCAACATGGAGAGCGGAAATGAAAATAGATGGCTTTCTGAAAGTTCCGGATATCAAGGGCCCCAGCGTTCGCGACGGCCATGACGACGAGATCGAAATCCACGGAGTCGACTTCAAGATGGTCGCTCCCTACGATTCGAACTCGCTCTCCCGTCGCGGCCGCGTCGCGCTCGGCCCGATCGTGTTCACCAAGCATGTCGACAAATCCTCGCCCTACCTCGCCCAGGCGCTTTTCGAGAACAAGGCGCTGGACGAGGTGAAGTTCTCGGCGCGGCGCACGATCGACGGAGAGACCAGCGACTATTTCGTGGTCACGCTCACTGACGCCTCGATCATGGAGTACGATTTCACCCAGGATCCGGCGCAGGAGGACCTGATCGAGGAGAAGGTGAGCTTCGCCTACAAGAAGATCAAGTTCGCATACGGCGACGACGAGTCAGAAATGGACGTTTATGTCGGCAAGTGAGGCCCGGCCGAAACGCGGCATCCCGGAGGCGGGCGCCGGTTCCCGGGCGCGTCGCGAGGCGGTTCAACCTTCCCTGTGGGACCGCCTCGTCAACGACCTGCCCGGGCTGACCTCGGAAATAGACGGGCTGCGCCGTACCCTCGAGGAGGAACTCGGTGCGGAACGCGTGAGCGAGCTTCTGGCGGGCGGATCGCGGCTGGTGGAGACCCATGCGGCGCTGAGCCCCGACCAGAAGCGTCGCCTGCACAGGCTGGCGTTCCAGATCCAGAACCGCGGCGAGCTCGAAAGCCGCGGCATCGTCGTCTCGGGACGCGTCCTGCGCGAGGCGGTGCGGCGCGACATCGAGGCGCTCTTCAACACGGAGCGCTACGAGGCGGACATGCTGTTCTCGGACTTCGAGCTCGACCAGGGATCGGAACAGCCGCCCGAACTGGCGGATTTCCCGAACGTGCGCCGCAGCGTGGTCAATTACGGTGTGCCCTCCTTTTCGGGCCGGTCCGTCCGCGACTTCGACCGCGACACCCTGGCGCGCGAGGTCAAGGCGGTCCTCGCCACCTTCGAGCCCCGCCTCAAGGACAACGAGACGAAGGTGATCGTTTCACTGAACGACAAGACCGGCCTCCGCATCGACATCGACGCCATCCTGATCATGACGCCAACGCCGGAGCGGCTCAGGCTGCGCACGACCATCGACCTCGACAACGGCCTCGCCCGGACGGAATTCGGAGAGGGCTGAGCATGGATCGGGTCTTCCTGGAATATTACGAGGAAGAACTCGCCCACATACGCGGCCTGGCAACCGAATTCGCGCAGATGCATCCTGCCGTCGCGCGCAATCTGTCGCTCGACACCGTCCCCTGTCCCGACCCTTACGTCGAGCGGCTCCTCGACGGCGTGGCGTTTCTCGCCGCGCGCACCCGCCTCAAGGTCGATGCCGAGCGGTCGCGCTTCTCGCGCGCGGTGCTCGACGTGCTCTATCCCGATCTCGTCTCGCCGGCCCCGGCGGTCGGCATGGTGGTGCTGAAGCCCGGTCAGCAGATCCAGACCATGACGGAGGGCCATCTGGTGCGGCGCGGCACGCGCCTGGTGTCGAGCCTGCAACCCGGCCTTTCGACGCGCGCGACCTATACGACCGCGCAGGACGTCACGCTCTGGCCGGTCGAGATAAGCGGCGTGCAGTATTTCCAGGACCGCAGTGCGCTCTCCGCCGCCGGGCTGGCCGCCCCGCGCGGCGTGCGCGCCGAAGCGGGCTTGCGCCTGACCGTGGCGCGGGCGGGCAAGGGCGAGCTGGCCGAGCTCGCCCTCGACCGGCTTGACTTCCATTTTTCGGGCCGGGCCAAGGCGCCGCTCGCCTTCGATGCGATCTTCGGCGCCTGCGCCGCTGTCTGCGCGCGGCCCGCCGGGCGCGACGCGCGGCTGGAGCCGCTGCCGGCGCCGGAGATGGCCGGCGTTCTCGACACGGAGGCGCTGCTGCCGCGTACGCGTCCCACCTTCGAGGGCTACCGGCTGCTGCGTGAATACTTCATGATGCCGGAGCGCTTCCACTATGTGCGCGTGGCGGGTCTTCTGCCGCTCGTCCGCAAGGCTGGCGCGGCGGTGGAGATCGTCTTCCTCTTCCGCCGCCCTGCGCCGGAGCTGGCCGACCTCGCACCAGCCGACCTCGACCTGTTCGCCACGCCGATCGTCAATCTCTTCGAGCGCGAGTGCAACGTCATCGAGCTGGACGGGCGCAGGACGCGGCAGATCGTCCATGCCGACCGCACGCGGGCGCGTGACTTCGAGGTGTTCCGCGTCACCCGCGTCGAGGACGCCGACACGGACGGGCCCGAGGCGGAGATACCGGCGCTGTTCAGCCTCGGGCAGAACCGCGGCAGTGGCTGGGTCTATTCCGTGGAGCGGAGGCCCCGCCGCCCCGCCGAGGACGAGCGGCGCCAGGGCATGACCCGGACCTCCTACACGGGAGACGACGTCTTCCTCGCCATCTCCCGGCCGGCCGGCGGTTCCGTCGCGCGGCCGCTGAAGCGCGTCGACATCGTGGCGCTCTGCACAAACCGTGACCTTCCCGTGCTGGACGACACGCCGACCCTGACGCTGGAGGCCGGCGATCCGGTGGAATCGGTCAGGCTGCTGGGCGCGCTGAGACCGCCGCAACCCGCCATACCGGCCGCACTTCCCGCCGGCGCGGACGGCGAGTCGCGCGCCGACGATCTCGCATGGCGGCTCGTCGCGCAGCTTTCGCTGAATTTCCTCAGCCTCGCCGAGGAGGGGCGCGGCATCGACCCGCTGCATGCCTTGCTCGACCTCTACGCCGATCGGGGCGATCCGGTCCTGGCGCGGCATGTCCGGTCGATCGTGCGCATCGAGTCCAAGCCGCTGATCGAAAGGCTGGCGATGGGCGGGCCGATGTGTTTCGGCCGCGGCATCGACGTGACGCTGCATGTCGACCAGTCGGTGCTGGCCGGCCAGAGCACGCTTCTTCTGTCGGGCCTGCTCTCGCGGCTGTTCGCCCGTCACGCCAGCATAAACGGCTTCGTGCGCACGCGCACCCGCCTGCTGCAGAGACAGGAGGAAGTGCCATGGCCGATCGCGCCCGGCAATCGCTACCTGATCTAGGCGAGGGAGGAGCCGCCCTTCAGGCCGCGCCGCGGCAGCAGGCGCACCCGCCGGACGGCGGGGCGCTTTCGGCGGTCTATGATTTCTTCGAGCTGTTGCGGCGTCTGGAACGCAGGGGCGGGCTTTTCGGTCATGCCGGCCGTCCGGACCGCGAACCGGCGCGGCTCGGCCAGCATGTGCGGCTAAGCTTTGCCACGCAGGACGTGGTGGATTTCGACGATGCCGAGGGCAACGCGCCCGCCCGCGTCACCGTCGCCAATCTCGGCTTGCTCGGGCCGGAAGGGCCGATGCCGCTGCATCTCACGCGCTGGGTGCTCGACCGCCTGTCGCAGCGCTGGTTCGCCGGTGCGGATGCCAGGCAGACCAGCGACACGACCTTCGTCGATTTCGTGAACATCCTCCAGCATCGGCTGATCGCGTTGTTCTACCGGGCCTGGGCCGACGCGACGCCGGCCGTCCAGGTGGAGCGCTCAGCCGGAGGTCGCGTGCGCGAGATGCTGGAGGCGATGGCCGGCATCGGCCTGCCCGGCACGCAGGCGGCCGACCTCGACGCGGCGAAGCTGCGCCAGGCCGCCTCGCTGGCGAGCCAGGTGGGCGGGCCGGAGCGGCTGACGCTCTTCCTGGCCGACGCCTTCAGGGTTCCGGTGAAGCTCAAGGAGTTCGTCGCCGCCTGGCTGCCCGTGCCGGCGCATCTGCAGACGCGGCTCGGCGGCGAGCATGCCGCGCTCGGCCGGAGCGCCACGATCGGCCCGCGCAGCTTCACCCGGCAAAGCCGCATCGAGGTGGAGATCGGCCCGCTCGGCTACGAGGATTTCATGAACTTTCTACCCGGCGGCAAGCGGCTGGCGCTGATGAAGCAGGCGATCCGCGACCTGATCGGCGAGGTGCTCGACGTCGACCTGCGGGTCGTCCTCGCCGAGAAGGCGGTTCCGCCGCCGGTGATCGGCACGGTGCAGCTCGGCCGCAACGCCTGGCTTGCGCGTCCCGCGGAATCCGGCGATGCTGGCGACATGCGCATGCGCACGGTCGTCGGATGGCGGCCAGAGCCGTCGGAAGTGATGGCATGACGTTGCTTTTGACCATAGAGCAGGGACCGCGCCCCCAGGCGGTCCGGCAAAAGAGGCTGGAGAGCGGCGAACTGGTAATCGGCCGCGGGGCGGACGCCGGCTGGCAGATCGACGATCCCGACATGTTCGTCTCGCGGGCGCATTGCCGCATCGGCAGGCGCCCCGACGGCTATGTGGTGACGGACATGTCGAGCAGCGGCCTCTTCATAGACGACGCCGCCGCGCCGCTCGGCCAGGGCAATTCGGCCGTGCTCGAGGACGGCATGCGCCTGCGCCTCGGTGACTATGTGGTCGGCGTCGATCTGTCGGACGACGCGCCGGAGCGGAGCGAACCCTTCCGGCCTGCCGCCGACGCCTTTGTGCAAAGTCCGCCGGCCCGGCCCGCTGCGCCCTCTGCAAGCGGCGGCTTTGCCGGGGTCGGCAGCGACGATTTCTTCTCGGCCCGGACCGAGGAGGAGCCGCGTGCGCCGCGGCCCGCAAGCCTGCCCGACCCGTTCGAGAAGCCGGTGCCGGGCGCATTCAGCCGGGCCTCCGAACCGCTTTCGCAGGCCTTCGACGATCCGTTCAGCCTCGATCCCGTGTCCGGGTCGCCGGAAGGGCAGACGCCGCCGCCGTCCCCGGCGGGCGGGGATCCCTTCGACTTCTCCGGCTTCGCCCCTGACGCATCCGACGCGGCCGGCGGGCAGTCCGATTCAGCGTCGCCGGCCTTCGGCGATTTCGGCTTCGAGCCGGCGCCCGTGCCCAATGTGGCGAAACCTTCTCCCGCGGCACTTTATCTGCGAGGCGAGGATCCGGCACGGGAAACGCTGGGCAATCCGCCTGCCGCGGCGCCTGGCGAGGCTAGGATGCCTCCCGCCGCAGCGTTCGATGCGCCCGCGCCGCGCGCCGTGGGGCCCGCGCCCGCGGCGGAACGGGAGGCTTCTTCCGATCTCGCCTTGCGTGCCGCCTTCCTGCGCGGCATGGGCGTGGCGGAGGCTGGCGTGCCCGGCATGGACCCGGTCGCGGAGATGGAGCGGCTCGGCCGCGAATACCGCCTGATGATGGACGGGCTGATGCAGCTCCTGCGCAAGCGCGCCGAGGAGAAGGGCAACGCCCGCGTCGCCCAGACCGTGGTGGGCATGTCCGAGGTCAATCCGCTGAAGTTCCTGCCGACCGTCGACGACGCGATCGTGATGATCCTGTCCGGGCGCAGTGCCGGCTTCCTCAACGGCGAAGCGGCGATAAAGGACAGCGTCCGCGACCTCGCCCATCATCATGTGCGGGCATGGCGCGGCGTGCAGGCCGCCTTGCGCCGCATGATCGACCGTTTCGACCCCGCCGCCATCGAGGCCGAGCTGAAGGCTGGTTCCTCGATCGGCGGAATGCTGCCGGGAAGCCGCGGCGCCCGGCTGTGGGAGCTTTACTGCAAGCGCCACAAGGAGATCGCCCAGAGCGTGGAGACGCGTTTCCTGGGCGAGGTGGGCGCGGATTTTCGCGATGCCTACGAGGAGGGATGACTGCCATGAACAGACGTGAAATGCTTATCGCATTGGGCGCGACGGGGCTCGTCGCTTCCTGCCAGAGCGGGCCACCCAAGCCGTCCAAAGTCACCGTCAACGTGGCCGGCGGGGTCGGGATGAACCCCGGGCCTGGCGGCGGCGACAGGCCGGTGACGGTGCTCGTCATGCGCCTGAAAAGCACCGGAAAGTTCAATTCGGCCGATTATTTCGCGTTGCAGGGCGACGCCGGCGGCACGCTGGGCGGCGATCTCCTCGGCACCGACCAGATCGCGGTCGGCCCCGGCAAGACCGCGTCGAAGACCATCACGGTGGAGCCCGAGGCCGCCGCGCTCGGCTTCGTCGCGCTGATCCGCGAGCCCGGCGGAAGAAGCTGGCGCGCCACGAAGTCGGTCTCATCGGGATCACAATTCACTGTCAACGTGAAACTGGGCAAGGGCGGCATGTCCGTGTGACGGCCGTCCAAGGGTGCGAGGCGAGACCGGCATGAGCGATGCCAACCGGGTGCTGTGGTCCGAGGGGCTTTTCCTGCGGACCCAGCATTTCCAGCAGCAGGACCGGTTCCTGGAGACGACGGTGCGCGGCGCGCTGCAGGCGGGCCAGCTGCACACGTTCGGCTTCAGCGCGCTGACGCTGGACCCCTCCCTGCTCGAGGCGGGGCAGGTCGCGGTGGTCTCGGCCAGAGGCATCTTTCCCGACGGCACGTCCTTCTCCATCCCCGAGACGATGGATCCGCCGCAGCCGCTTGCCGTGACCGCGGAGACGGGTCCCGGCGCCGTGCTCCTCGCTCTGCCGCTCGAGCCGGCGGGCGGCGTCGGCTTCGACCCCGCCCATGCTGAGCCGGGCGGGGCGCGCTATCGCGGCAGGATCGTGACCGTGCGCGATGCCGTCCAGGGCGGCGCCGACCCCGAGGAGATCGAGATCGCGCGGCCGCAGGCCGTCTTCCTCGCGCCCGGCAAGCCGGTCGGCGGCTACACGGCGCTGCCGGTCTCCGAGCTGACCGGATTGCGGGCCGACGGGGGCGTGGCGCTCAACGACGCCTTCCTGCCGCCCTCCCTCAACATCGGCGCGGTCGCCTGGTATCGGCGGCTGCTCCAGGAGGTCGTGACCGGCCTCGAACAGATCGCCGAGGCGCATGGCCGCATGGTGCTGGGCGGCCCCGGCCGCAGCGTCGAGGACCTCTTGATGCTGCAACTCGCCAACGCCGCGCGGCCGCGCCTGGCGCATGTCCTGTCGCAGGATGTGTACCATCCGGCGGATGTCTTCATGGAGCTGGCGGGCCTCGCCGGATCGATGGCCACCTACGGGTCGAGCTCGCGCAAGCTCGCCGATCTTCCCGCCTACGACCACATGGCGCCCGGCCCCGCCTATATGGCGCTGGCGGACGCGTTGCGCTCGCTGATCCTCAGCCTGCGCTACGTCGAGCCGAAGTCGCGTGCGCTCCCGGTGATGCGGCACTCGACCAATGTCTGGAAGGTGCGCGTCGACAACCCGAAGCTTCTCACCCAGAGCCGCATCGTCATCCGGGTCGGCTCGGAACTGTCAGACGACGCGCTGCGCAAGATCTTCGTGAACCAGGTGACGGTGGGCGCGGCGAACGAGTTCGAGGGGCTGTGGAAGTCCCGCCTGCCGGGCATCCCGCTGAAGCCGCTTCATTCGCAGCCCCGCGAGATCCCCTATGACGGCGACCGGCTCTGCCTGGAGCTCGACCAGAAGAGCGAGCACTGGGCCTCGCTGCTCGACGCGCCGGGCTTCGTGATCGGCGTGTCGGGCGTGCTGCCGAGCGAGCCGCAGGTCGATTGCTATTCGGTGAACAGGTGATCCGATGAGCCGCGACGATCCATTCGGCCTGTCGGAGGATCGCGAGCGGACCCGCATCCGGCTGGTCGGCTCTCCGGGGCCGCAGGCGCGGATGCCCCAGCCGGTAATGCCCGCAGGTCCGCCCGTCAGGCGTGCGCGCGCCAATCCGAACGTCCTCGTCAATGCCTTCTCGGCGCTTCTGGAGTTCGCGCCCGAGCTCGAAAGCGCGCTGCCCCCGGACAATCCCGAGAACCTGCGGACGCGCCTTCTGGACGGCCTCGTCAGGGCGCGCGACTCCGCCGTTGCGGCCGGCGCCTCGCTGGAGCGTGCCGACCAGGCGGCGTGGGCCGTGGCGGCGCTGCTCGACGACCTCGCGCTCAACACGCCGTGGGGCGGCGCCAGCGTATGGCCGCGCCAGCCTTTGGTCGTCATGCTGCGCGGCGACGTCGATTCGGGCACGCAGTTCTTCGAGCGGCTCGACGAACTGGAGCGGCATCCGAACCGCGACCGCGACATGCTGGAGCTGCTCTATCACTGCCTGGCGCTGGGCTTCCGCGGAAAATATCGCGTTCCGGGCCGGGCGGGCGACCGCTCGCTCAACGCGGTGCGGGTCTCGGCCGCCCGCTTCCTGCGCGATCCGGATGCGGAGGGCGCGCCGCTTTCGCCGAACTGGAAGGGCATCGTCGCCTCCGACGAGCCGCAGCGCTTCATCGTGCCGATCTGGGTGATGGGCGCAGCCGCGGTGGTGGCCGCGACCGCCGCCTATGTCGGGTTTTCAGCCTCGCTGAGCAGCCATGCGGAGCAACTGGCGACACTGGTTCGGGCGCTGCCGCCGCCGAACCGCGCCGATCTCGTGCGCGCGTCCCCGAAGACCGAGGCTCCGCCGGTGGAGACGGTGGACATCGCGCTCCTGCCGGAATTCACCAAGGCGGCGCCCGATGCGTTGAAGAACATGCTGCACGGCACCGAGAGCGTGTCGCTCGCCAAGCTGGTGATCCAGGGTTCGAAGCCGGAGCTTTTCCAGTCCTCGCGGGCGACGCTGACCGACGGCTACGAGCCGCTGGTCGCCGCCATCGCCAAGGTGATCGTGGAGAACCAGGAGATCATCGGCAACATCACGGTGATCGGCCATACCGACAACGTGCCGTTGCAGAAGACCAACCCGCTGCAAAGCAACCAGCGCCTGTCAGAGGCGCGCGCCGCCACGATCGCGGACATGCTGGTGCAGGACGGCGTCCCGCAGGCGCGGGTGAAATCATTGGGGAAGGCCGCTACCGAGCCGGTGGCCGACAACAAGACGCGCGAGGGCAAGGCGCTCAACCGCCGCATCGAGGTGCTGGTCCAGAAGAGGCTCTGAGATGTTCATCCTGCGTTTCCTTTGGGCCGTCCTGACCTCGCGCTGGTTGTGGACCTTCATCGGCCTCGCCTTGCTGTCCTTCGTGATCTGGGTCTTCGGGCCGATCGTCAGGGTCGGCAATTTCGAGCCCCTCGCCTCCGACAACGTGCGGATCATCGTCATCGCGGCGCTGGTCGTGCTGTGGCTGGTCTGGCTGATCCTCGCGCAGCGCCGCGCCATCCTGGCCAACCGCATGTTCGTGGCCGAGATCGCCGCGCCGCCGGAGCCTGCCAGGCAGCTCACGCCCGGCGAAGAGAACGTCGCCGCCGTCAACACCAAGTTCCAGGACGTGATGACGGAGCTGAGGCGCAGAAAACTCGGCGGCCGCAAGTTTCTGCGCGAGATGCCGTGGTACGTGATCGTCGGCCCGCCGGCGACCGGCAAGACCACGGCGCTGAAGCAGTCCGGCCTGACCTTTCCGATCGACCTGACCAACGACCTGCACGGCATCGGCGGCACGCGCAACTGCGACTGGTTCTTCACCGAGGACGCGGTGCTGATCGACACGGCGGGTCGCTACACCGAGCAGGAGAGCCAGCCCGACGTCGACGCCGTCGAGTGGCTGGGCTTTCTCGACCTCTTGAAGCGGCATCGCGGGCGCCGCGCGCTGAACGGCGTCATCGTCGCGCTGTCGATCGACGCGCTGTCGGAGGGCGACGAGGCGATCAAGGCGCACGGGCGCAAGATCCGGCGCCGGCTGGCGGAGCTCAACGAGCGCCTTCAGATCCGGCTGCCCGTCTATCTGATGCTCACCAAGGCCGACCTGATCAAGGGGTTCGAGCCGTTCTTCGGCGGCCTTTCGACGGCGCAGCGCGAGCAGGTCTGGGGCGCGACCTTCCCGGTCGACGCGCGCGTCGACGCCGGCAGGGTCGCCACGGAAATATCGGCGCTGGCGCGCGAGCTGGAGCGCAAGCTGGTGGTCAAGCTGGAGGATGAGGAGAAGCTCGCGACGCGCGCCGAGATCTACCGCTTCCCGGCGCAGCTCGAAAGCCTGTCCGAGCCCATCTAGCTTCTCGTCGAGGCGATGTTCGGAGAAAGCCGCTACGAGGAATCCGCGTGGCTGCGCGGTCTCTACCTCACCTCGGCGACGCAGGAGGGCGCGCCGATCGACCGCCTCACCGCCGGCCTCGTCTCCTCCTTCGGCCTGCCGCCGCGGCGCTCCGTATCCGCCCCGCGCGGCGAGAAGCGCAGCTTCTTCCTGAAGAACCTGCTGACCGAGGTGATCTTCAAGGAAGCCGGCCTCGGCACGTTCGACCCGCAGGCGATCCGGCGTCGCGCCTGGATCTGGCGCGGTGCCGCCGCCGCCTGCGCCGTGGCTGCCCTTGCCGCCGCATCCGTCTTCGCGCTGTCCTATTTCGACAACCACGCCGCCATCACCGCGCAGGCCGACCAGCTCGAGGCGCTGCAATCGCCGCTGAGCGAAATGGCGAAGCACCCCGCGCCGGTCGAGACGCCGGACATCGATCTGGCGCTTGCCGCCGTCGACGCCGTGGTCGAGGCCCGCACGCCGCCGCCCGGCGGCGTGCGCGACCTGATCGGCCCCTCCGCCTCGGCCGAGATCGCGCAGGCGCAGGGCGAAACCTACGACCATGTCCTGCGCAACGTGCTGGAGCCGCGCATGGTGGCGCTGCTCGAAGCCACCATGTGGCGCCAGATCCGCAATCCGGATTTCATGCTGGGGGCGCTGAAGACCTACCGCATGATGACCGGCCTGTCGCAGATGGACGCCGATTTCGCTGCCGACTGGTGGGTCAACCAGCTCCCCGAATTCGCACCCGCCGCGCCCTTCACCACGGCGGACGCCGAGCAGCACGAGATCGCGGCGATCAACCGCATGGCTGTCGACGACAGCTACGTCGCGCCGGACCAGTCGCTCGTCGCGGAGGCGCTGAAGGCGGTCTGCACGGTGTCGCTGCCGCAGCGCGCCTACCGGCAGCTTCTCGCCGATCCGGCGGTGGCCGCTCTGAAGGAATGGGTGCCCGCCAATTTCGCCGGGCCGAACGGCACGAAGGTGCTGGCACGCCGTTCCAACAAGACGCTGCGCACCGGATTGCCGGGCGCCTTCACCTATGCCGGCTTCCACGACACCGTGCTGGACCGTGTCGAGGACGTGGCCGGACAGGCCGCGCTCGACCGGGCGGTGTTCGCCGGCGGCTGCTCGGAGAATTCCGAAACCTCGGTGTCGGCGCTGTCGCAGGACGTTCTGAAGCTCTACTACGACGACTACATCGCACAATGGGACAGCCTGCTGCGCGACATAAGGCTCGCCCCGCTCACCGACCTCAACGTGGCGAGCCAGAACCTCAAGGATCTCTCCAACGCCGACTCGACGCTGAAGCGGTTGCTGACCGCCGTCGTTGCGGAGACCGACCTCACCCGCTCCGACGACGATCCGAACGCCGCGGACAAGAACAAGGCCGCGACGGGCGGCGCGACCAAGCTTTTGAGCAAGCTCGGCAAGCTCGGCAAGCTTGCCAAGACGGGCGCCAAGCTCCTGCCGAAGGCCGGCTCCGCCGACCAGGTCGACATGACCGGGTCGGTGGTCGCGGACCATTTCAAGCCGCTGAAAGGCACGATCCAGGAGGTGGACGGCCAGCCGCCGTCGCTCGACGCCGCGGTGGTGGCGCTCACCGCGCTCTCCAACATGCTCCAGACGATCACCGCGAGCCCCGATCCAGACGACGCGATCAAGAAGCAGGGGGGGCTGGCCGAGCTGACGGGCGCGGTGGCCAGGCAGGCGCAGATCCTGCCCGACCCGGTCGACGACTGGCTGGGCGGAATCGCCGGCGACACCAGCGGACTCAGCCAGAAGGCGGTGCTCTCCGACCTCAACGCGATCTGGCGCGCCGACATCCTGCCCTTCTGCCAGGCGGCGCTGAACAACCGCTATCCCTTCAGCCCCGACAGCGCCGTCGACGTGAACGTGCGCGACTTCCAGCGGCTGTTCGGGCCGGGCGGGCTGATCGACTCCTTCGTCAACGACCACCTCATCGCCTATGTCGACACCTCGAACGAGCCGTGGAAGTGGCGCGCCGATTTCGGCCTGAACGCGGCCTCTCTCGCCGCCTTCCAGCAGGCGCGCCACATCAGGGACGACCTCTTTCCCGGCGGCCAGGGGCCGGTCATGGCCTTCACGCTGGAGCCGAAGGACCTGTCGCCCAACGTCGCACGGATGACGCTCAACCTCGATGGCCAGAGCCTGGTCTACTACAACAACGCGACGCGGCCGCAGCCCATGACCTGGCCCGGCAAGGACGGCACGGGCGTGATCTCGCTGTCCTTCGAGCCGATCGACGGCTCGCCCGCCGTGATGATGAACGAGACCGGAAGCTGGGCGTGGCTGAGGATGCTGCGCAACGGCCGCTTCAAGGCCACCGCCCTGCCGGACGCCTATGACCTCAGGCTCGGCATGACGAATTTCTACGCCGACTTCGAGCTTCGGGCGGCGAGCGTGGAGAACCCGTACAACCTGCAGATGTTCAAGAAATTCACATGTCCGGCGCAGATATGACGACAGGCTTCTTCGGCAAGATACCGGCGGCAGGCGATTTCGTCGGGCGGCGCCTGCCGAGCGGCTTCGTCCAGGGCTGGGACCGCTGGCTGAGCCTGAACGTCGCACCTCTGATAGGCACCGATGCATGGGACGAGCACCTTGCGCTGCGCTTCCTGAGCGGGCCTTCCGCCTTTGGTCCGGCGGCCGGCATCATATTGTCCAGCCGGGACAGGGCGGGCCGGCGCTTCCCGCTCTCGGTAGTGGCTCTGCTGCCCGTCGCGCGCTTCAGCCTGGCGGAGACGGCGGACCGGTGGTTTGCCCGGCTGGAAGACATCGCGGCCGATGCCTGCGACGGTAGGTTGACGCCGAACCAGCTCGACGCCGCGCTCTCCGCCCTGCCTCCGCCCGAGATGCCGGATGGCGAGGAGTTGGACGGCATGGTCGTCTGGACCGCGCGCAGCGATCTTTGCGAAATGGAGCCGGGACAGCCCGCGGCCGTTCTCGCGCGCCTTCTGGCGGCGGACAGGGAGGATATCGGCGAGGGCGCCCGATGTTCGTGAGCCGCAACAGCACGCCCTTCCTCGCCGAGACTTTTCCCTACCAGGACAAGCATTGCGTCAAATGGTGCGTGGCGGTCGTCAGGGCGACCTTCGACGCCGACGCCCAGGGCGCCTGCACCCCGAGCAAGGAGCAGTCGCCCTTCGTCTTCGCCGATACGCATTACGGGGACCCCGAGACGACGTCGATCCGCGTCGAGAGCGACTTCGTGCCGGTGAAGCCGAAATGCGAGGTTTTGCTCGATGCGCAGGCTGTCGCGCCCGGCGGAAAGCCTGCCGAGGCGATGGAAGTCGCATTGATCGGCCCCGGCATCGACAAGCGGGCGATCGTCAACGGACAGCGCCGCTGGTTCCGCGGCGGACTCGGTATCCAGGCGTCGCGTCCGGTGCCCTTCAAGTCGATGCCGCTTGCGTGGCATCTGACCTTTGGCGGCTGGGACAGGACCAACCCGGACCCCGCCAGGCACCGCAGCGATGTCGTCAATCCGATCGGCAGCGGCTTCCTCGTCGGGCAGGGCGACATAGACGGAACGCCCCTGCCCTGCGTGGAGCATCCCCAGTCGCCGATGCGGATCTGGAACGATCGCCCGACGCCGATCGGCTTCGGGCCGGTGCCGCGCTTCGCCAAGGCGCGCGCCCGCTATGCTGGGACATATGACAGGCACTGGATCGAGAATACGCTGCCGTTCCTGCCGCAGGACTTCGACGACCGCTACTTTCAGGCCGCGTCCCAGGATCAGTGGCTGGACAAACTCGGTGAAGGGATGACCTTCGGCTGCATCGGCATGAACGGGAGCGGCAGATTTGGCGTGAAGCTGCCGAAGCTGGAAGTACCCGTGCGCTTCATGTTCGATGACCACACCGAGCACAAAATCATGTCACCGGACACGCTGAACATGATCCCGCACGAAGGCAAGATTGTCCTGGTGGGGCGTGTGAGCACCAGGCTGCCGCGCAAGTTTGTAAGGTTGCAGCAGGTTCAGGTCGGGCCGGAGCCGCGAGAGCCCGGCGCGAAGCCGCACTATCGGGGCCTGAAGGAAGCGGTCGCGGCGATGGCAAGATTGCGTGGCGGGCGCAGATGACGGCCATAAGCTGCGTCAGCCTCGTCTCGCCTGTCGGCTATTCGCCCGCAGCTACCTGCGCCGCCCTGCGCGCGAAGATCGCCGCATTCGAGGAATTGGACTACCGGGACCGTGCAGCGATACCGATCCGTGGCGCCCGCGTCGACGCCATCGCCCCGTCCAGGCGCGGACGAGAACGGTTGCGTCTGCTCGCCAAACTCGTTCTGGAGAACATCGAGGCGGATATGGCTGCGGCGATTTCCTGGTCGCAGATGCCGCTTGTCCTGTGCACGCGGGACCGCGAGACGCCGGGCGCCCGGCTGAATGGCATGTTTGCCGACCTCGCATTTCCAGATGGATCTGCCGTGACGGACCGTCGAACCGCCCATATCGCGGCGGGGCAGTCCGGCGCTTTCGCGGGATTGGACCAGGCGCGCAAGATGCTAGCCGACGGCGCGGCAGCCTGTCTGATCCTCGCCATCGACAGCCTGATCGATGCGCGCACGCTCGCCTGGCTCGACGGGCAGATGCGCCTCAAGACCAGCGAGACGACGGACGGTCTGATCCCCGGCGAGGCCGCGTGCCTGGCGATCGCGAGCAAACGGCCGATGACGCGGAGTCATGTTGTTCTGCGGGGCCTGGGCCTTGCGTTTGAGGAAGCGACAGCGATCAATGAGAGCCCGTTTCGCGCCGATGGCCTGACCTCGGCGCTGAAGCACGCACTCCAGGAGGCGGGCACCCAGATGCACGAGGTGGCGTTCCGGCTGAGCGACGTGGCCGGCGAATCCTATGCCTTCGAGGAAATTGGGCTGGCGCAGGCGCGCAACATGAGGAAAACGCGACCCGAACAGCCGATATGGCATGCGGCCGACTGCATCGGCGACACCGGTGCTGCGGCCGGATTGATACAGTTCGCCTGGGCGGAGCAGGCTTTTCATCGTAAATATGCGCCCGGCGAACTGGCCGCGCTGCACGGAAGTTCGATGGCTTTCGGCGGCCGGGCCGCTGCCATCGTTGCGGCGTGAGGAGCACGCGATGACCAAAAACGTCGTTGCCGGAAAGTGGGAGATCGCAGCCGAAAACGGCATGAACAAATCGATCGCACGTTTTCCGGACGTTTGCATGTCGCCGCCGTCACCGCCGGCAGGGCCGATACCTATTCCCTATCCGGATACGTCTTTCTCCAACAACCTGAAGGAGGCCTCGAAGACCGTTCTGATCGGCGGCAAGGGCGCTGCACTCGCCCAGAAATCTTATTACAAGGAGTCGGCCCTCGGAGACGAAGCTGCGACACGCAGCTTCGGCGCAAACGTTATCTCGCACCAGATTACCGGTAAGACCTACTTTCAGGCGTGGTGCATGGACGTCAAGTTTGAAGACAAGAACGTCTGCCGCCACCTTGACATGACATCGAGCAATCATGGGTCTCAACCGGTCATCACTCCACCTCTGCCCACGATGGAAACCATGACGATGGCGGATGTGCAGGCGAAACTGAATGAGGGCAAATGCCCGTGCTGCAACGGACCGTTGCACGAATGGCAAAAGGATCCGAACAACAACAACCAACCATATGCGCCCATGACCTCAAGTGATTTCTGGCAGAATCGCATAAATCGAATGCCGACTAACACGCCAGATCAGCGAGCCCGGCGAGGTCTGATGCAGGTCGCGGCAGGAAAGCTGAAACAGGCGCAGCGGCAGTCTCGGCAGGCTCAGGCCGCAGGTCGCCCCGGTTGCCCCAATGTCCATCAGAATGAAACGGATGGTTGCGCGATCCACTTCAACATTCCTGCGGGCACCCAGTATCCAGATGGGGAATCCGTGGCGCGAAAATGCGAGGCGGCGTTTACTGCGGATATCAAAGCAGTGACACGCTCGCTCTGGGCCCGGGCCAATCGCAGAAAGGTCCCTCCCGGGACGACACTGGATCACATAACGCCTAAACAGGCGGCTGGGTGCAACAGCCCGAACAATACAGTTCCGAGAAATTTTGTTCAGGGTACGAATTGTAAGGAGGTGGAAGCGAACCAGACCATCCTGGAGCAGGGTACACCGCTGTGAGCGACAAGATCGAAGACGACGAGTGGACTTTTAGGGACCTGTCCCTTGGCTTCCATCTGAGGGATGACGATATTCTACGATATGACCCGGACAGCCTTCTAAGAACCGGCCGCGAGTGGAATATTGTTGCCGCACTCAACATTTTGGGTCGTTCTGGAAATTTCTCGCAGCTCGATCGCTTGATACCGGTCTTGACGGCGACCGACGACGCGCAGATCTGGGATGCTGGAGTCAATCTGCTCGGTTTTTCGGGCAGTTGGTTGCAGATCGCTCGCTGGTACAACCTGTTCATGCAGCGACCTGATGCTCCGGGCGTGAAATACTACATGGCCCTTCTTCTGGGGGCATCGTGCGACCGCCGCGCCGTCAACGTTTTGCTCGATCTCTACGGACAATCCTCCGGGTCGGAAGAGGCGCGCAACCAGGTGATCCGTGAGCTCTCGAGTTTGCTCGAGGACCGCAACAATGCAATCTTCCTCGCGCGCAATGACGATCTGCCCGTTGGAGACCTTGTAAGTTTGATCCGACCCTCCGTCGAGGTGCATGCCTCGACGGAGAGTAACTCGATTTTTGAGGGCGCGATTCTGGATATCCCCGGCCTCGCCGAAAAGATGCGGAATGAATTGTTTCGGGAAGATGTGGTGCGCGGGCGCGTATTCCGCGCAAGACTGGTTCTGGAGGCAGCCACTGGAATCAACTGCACGCCCATGTTCAACGAGATTGGCAATCTCAATCGCCTGGCTGCAATCGCAATACTTGATGAATTTCTCGATACCGACCCGAGCGCCAGATTTCATCCCGGCCAGCGCTACTTTTTCGGCCATCCGATCCCGGTTTGATCCGGTGTTGTCAGAAGATGCCACGGGAGACTGAACCTACTCCGATCGCCACGCCTCCACCCTGTCCGGAATAGCTACATTCACGACTTCATCCTCGAAATGTTTCTCGAATGCCGGTCCGAGTTCCGTGGGATCTGCCGTGAACAGCTTCGTCTCGTCGTGCGCCTCGGGAAAAAGCTCCAGGAACGCCGCGCGCGCCGCCACGGCCAGGTGCGGCTCGCGCATCCGCTCGATCAGCCAGGGCAGCACCGAACGGTCGCCCAGCATGCCGATGCCGCGGACGGCGAGCGGCGCGGTGTCTGTGGTGCGCATCAGCCCGCCCAGCCATGCGCGCGCCTCCTTTTCAGACCCCGCCTTGATCGCGGCGCGCAATGCGAAAAGCGCGTCGGGCCCATCCGCGGTGGTCGCCTTGCGCAATTCGCTCTGCGCCAGGTTGCCGGAACCCAATTCCGCCAGCGCCCAGCCGGCCCACAGGCGCACGCTTTCGTCTTCGGCTTCAAGTGCAGCCGCCATATCGCGCGCCAGATCGGTCCGCTTCAGCTTGCCGGCCAGCCGCAAGGCGAATGCGCGGGCTGCGGCGTCCGGGTCTTTCACAAGCCGGGCCAGCATTTGCTTCGGGTCGACCCCGTGCTCGATACAGGCGCCAATCGCGAGATAGCGTTTGAAAGCATCGGCGTTGCCCAGCCAATCGCGCACCAGATGGCCGATCCTCTCCGGTCTGTGCCAGGCCAGCGCGCCGACGAGGCCGCGCCGCTCATTTGCCGCCTTCGCCAACGCCACCGTTTGGTCGACGCGCGTAGAATCGTTGAGCTCTATCGCGATCCAGCCGGCGACGAAGAACTCTCCCTTTTCCGGGTAGTCCCGAAG
The DNA here is from genome assembly GCA_017305925.1 of Hyphomicrobiales bacterium. Taxonomy (GTDB): domain Bacteria; phylum Pseudomonadota; class Alphaproteobacteria; order Rhizobiales; family Rhizobiaceae; genus Arvimicrobium. The sequence continues at coordinate 18,451 of JAFKJW010000186.1, forward strand.
CTGGCGATCGGCGACCGGCCAGGCCGCGCCGCCGGCAATTCTGAGCCCGTCGAGATTGACCTCGACCCGCTGCGCGATCTCGGTCATCACCGCCTCATCCGGCGGATCGTCGAGCGACCAGGCGTCCCGCTGCCCCCACAGGAACGCGACCTGCTCCACGTGCTGACGAACGGCCTCCGTAGCGATCCGACGCTGCGGCTTGAAGAGCTGGACGGCAGCCGGCGCCATGTATGTCAATTCAGATTGATCGAACCGCCGCGAATGCGCTGCGCGCCGCTGGCGTGGCTTGTGATGTGGCCGCCGCGAATGGTGATGCGGCCGTCGCTGTCCATGATGATCGTCGCCTTGCCGCAACGCAACTCGAGTCGGTCCTCGGCGTCGATTCGAACATGATTGCCGTCCCGCACGACGTGCGGGACCGCGGCCGAGGGGCGCACGGGATCGACGATTCGACCGACGATAAGCGGCTTGCGGGCATTGCCGTCTTGAAACAGCAGCGCCACCTCGCAGCCGATCATGTCCTGCGTAAGTTCGCAAAGGCTTCGCGCGGGAACGGCAACCTCTTCCGGGTTGCCGGGAAACACGACCAGCGGCGCCGCCGCCTCGCCGAAGCCCAGAAAGGCCCCGATCACCACGCCCTCGATGCGGTCCGCGACCCTGTTCATCGCCGTCCTCAATTCTGGTTGATCTTCGGGCCCGTGATGATGACATCGCTGGATGCCTTCACGTTGATCTTGCCCGAGCCCTTTATCGTGATGTCCTTGCCTTCGATGATGATGGTGCCGTCCTTCTTCATATGAAGCTTGGCGCTGCCCGTCTCCAGCGTTATCGCGTCCTTGGCCTTGATCGTCATGGTCTTGCCGACCTCGATGACGCCGGATTCGCCGATGTCGGTCTTGCTGCCCTTTGCAATCTTGAGGATATGTCCTCCGCCGACGTCGGTCGCGTCGTTGGACTTGATGGTGGCGGTGCGGCTCGCCCCGATATCAAAACCCTGCGCCGAGGCAACTTTGACCGATTGGCTTGCGCCGATGCTTACCGTCTGATTGGCGGCAATCTTCCAGTCGTCGCTGGCCCCGATCGAGTGGCTCTGCCCGGCCCCCACCGTCACCGATCTACTTGCCCCGATCGTATTCGTCTGCACCAATCCGACCGTGCGGGTCTCCGCAGCCCCCACGCTGTCTATGCGCGCCGCGCCGACGGTGATCGTCTGGACCGCCCCGACCGTCTGCGTGTGCGCGATGGCAATTGTCTCCGTCGAGTTCGAGCCGATACTGATCGTCTCGTTCGAGCCCACCGTCAACGAGCGGTTGGCCCCCACCGTCTCGGTGTCGTTCGCGCCGATGTCGGTCGTCTGGTTGACGCCGATCTTCACCGTCTTGTTGTTGCCGACGTCCTCGTCGAGGTTCACGCCCACAGAGTGTGTCGCGTTGTTGTCGATGCGGTCATGCTGGTCGTGCTGCACCAGCTTGGTGCGGTCGTTCTTGATGAGGAGGTTGTGGTCCTTCTGGGCCTGGAAATTGACCAGCTCGGAGCCGGCCTTGTCCTCGAACATCAGCTCGTTGTAACCACCCCCGCCTTTCGATGAGTTGGACTTCCAGCCCGACTTCGTCGCCTCGCCGGGTAGGCCGTAAGGCGGCATCTGCGCGGCGTTGTAGACGCGGCCCGTGATGATCGGCCGGTCCGGATCGCCCTCGATGAAGTCGACGATCACCTCCTGGCCGATGCGCGGGATCTGGATGAAGCCCCAGCCGCTGCCGGCCCAGGTCTGCGAGACGCGCACGAAGCAGGAGCTGTTCTGGTCCTTCTTGCCCTTGCGGTCCCAGTGGAACTGCACCTTCACGCGCGCATATTTGTCGGTGAAGATTTCTTCGCCCGACGGGCCGACGACGGTCGCGGTCTGCGGGCCGCGCATGATCGGCCGCGGGGTGAGCCGCTGCGGACGATAGGGAATGGCGGTCGGGGCCAGCCCGAGCACGATCTTGAAGGTGTCGCCCTCGGTGGCGACGTCGGTCGCGTAACCGGGATCGAGCAGGCGGTATTCTGCGCTGAGGACCAGATATTCCTGATTCTGGTCGTCGCGCGGAAAATTGTCGAGCTTGAACGTGCAGCCGGAAAAAAGGCCGCGTACCGTTCCGACGGCGGAGACATAACGGTGCGGCGCCTGGATCTCCTCGCGGCGGATGGCGGCGAGCGCATCGCCGCGCCCGACATCGAGATGCGCGCCGGGGTGCCGGTAATTCTCGCCCGAAGCCTGCTTGTGGCTGAAGGCCTGATCGGACTTCGCCATCAGGTCGGCGCCCGGCTTCTCGAAATCGTAGTCGGTGTGCGCATAGGCGCCCGGCTGCACGAGGCTGCCGGGGATCCAGTCGTTGATGTATTCGCTGTCGCGCCGCGTCGCCTCGCCTTCCACATTGTAGAGGACGGTTTCGTATTTCGGTGCCGGCTTCAGCTTGCTCATCGCGTCGACGAGCACCAGCGTGTGCTTGCCCTCGCCATGCTCGAAGAAATAGAAGATGCCCTCATGCTCCAGCAGGCGCTGCACGAAGTCCAGGTCGGACTCGTCATACTGCACGCAATATTCGCGCGTCGGGTAGGAGCCCTGCAGCCGCTTCTCGAATTTCGCGTCGGGATATTTGGAGAAGATGTCCTCCACGATGTCGACGACGCTCATGTTCTGGAAGATGCGGCAGTCATAGGTGTTGCCGAGGAACCAGAGCCACGGCCTCACCGTCGCTTCGTAATAGGCGCGGCGGTCCTCGATGCGGGTCAGCCGGAAGCCGGCGATCTGCCCGCTGAACCAGCGCTTGGGGTCCGCCTCGCCCTCGATCGATACGGTCCCGCCGAGCATCTTGAGCGGATCGATATCGGCATTGCCGCTGACGAAGCCGACCGTGTAGGCGAAGCAGCGGCTGATCTCGTCACGTCCGGCAAGATGCGTGAACGTCAGGACGCTCGCGTCGCCAAGCGGCGTCGTGACGGTCGTCGCGCGATCAATGCCCATGGAGCATGCCTCTCCTGCGCGGGAGTCTGCGATGACGCGACGGTAGCACAGGTTCGTGTAAGGCCAAAGCCGGTACGCGGGTGTCATGCTCTCTGAAAATCGGTCGTCCGGCCGGGCTGGTTCTGGTATGGAGGCGGGATCGGGATTGCCCCGCAACGACTGCCACGAAAGCGCATGCTCATCAGGTTGCAGATCAGCAATGTCGAGGTCGCCGGGCCGGATGTCGCGCTCGTCTACCGCGCGCGCGAGAAGGGCTTCGAGATCGGGCGCGAGGGACGCGACTGGACCCTGCCGGATCCAGACAAGGTCATTTCCGGCCGCCACTGCGAGGTGCGCTACGAGGCCGGCGCGTTCTGGCTCCATGACGTGTCACGCAACGGCACCTTCGTCAACGGCTCCAGCCAGCGCCTGACGGCTCCGCACAGATTGCGCAAGGGCGACCGCCTGCGGATCGGGCGCTATCTCATCGGCGTCTCGGTGGACGGCGGCATGGCCGAGCCGTCGCAAATCGCCGCCGCCGAGGAGGTGCCGCAGCCATCCGCGGTCGGTGAGCGCTCTCCCGTTCCTGCGCATCCTTTCCACCCCCCGCCGCAGGAAGGCGCGGCCGGCGCCGGCGGGGAGACCTTCCTGCGCAGGCTGGCGGAGGCGGCCGGAATCCCGCCGCAGCTCCTGCTCCAGCGTGACCCGGACGAGGTTGCCGGCGAGGTCGGCGCGATCCTGCGCACGATGGTCGAGCAGCTGTCGCTCCTGCTGAAAGCGCGCGCGTCGGCGAAGGTGCTGGCGAAAAACGCCAACCGCACCATGATCAATGTCGAGGACAACAATCCGCTCAAGTTCATTCCCGGCACGGACGAGATGCTGGAGATCATGTTCGCGCGCCGCCGCACCGGCTACATGGATGCGCGCCGCAGCGTGGAGGACGCCTTCGCCGACCTGAAGACGCATGAATTCGCGACCTATTCGGCCATGCAGACGGCGCTGGCGCGCATGCTGGACGACCTCTCGCCGGAGGCGATCGAGCGGAAGGTTCCGCCATCGTCCTTCGGCTCCAGGAAGGCGAAGGCATGGGATCTGCTGGCTGCCACCTGGGAGTCCAGGGAGCGCGCCCATGAGAACGGCATGCTGGACGTTTTCCTGGCCTATTTCAGCGAGGCCTATGCGAAGGCGGCGAAGCCGAAATAGCCGGGACGGACGCTTGGCCGCGCGCACCCCGCTTGCCCTGCGGCGCGATGCGTGTATCCCTTCGGTAACCCGGCGCCGAAAGCCGATCCAGCAGGACGAACAGACATGGCCGAGCAGATATTCGCGTCCGATGCGCCGGGAGACTGGCGCCGGCTTCCGGCGCATCGCCGATGGCTCGCCGGGCAGGCCGACGCGCTGTTCGATTTCTTCCAGTACCGCGCCTTCAACCCGCAAGGCGGCTTCTTCGACCTCGACCGGCAAGGCCGGCCGCTCGACGCCAGCAATCCGGTGCGGCCGATCCACACCACGGCGCGCATGGTCCATTGCTTCGTCGCGGGCAGCCTGCTCGGGCGGCCGGGCTCGGACCGGATCGTCGACCACGGCCTGCGATACCTTTGGGAAGCGCATCGCGACCGGAAGAACGGCGGCTATTACTGGTCGATGGAGAATGACGGCCCGCGCGACGCCACCAAGCAGGGCTACGGCCATGCCTTCGTGCTGCTCGCGGCCTCGGGCGGCAGGCTGCTCGGCCATCCGCTTGCCGACAGGATGCTGGCGGACGTGACGGAGATCCTGGAAAGCCGCTTCTGGGAAGAGGAGCACGGCGCCATCGCCGAGGAGTTCAACGCCGACTGGACGGCCTTTTCGGACTATCGCGGCCAGAATTCGAACATGCATCTGACGGAAGCGCTGATGGCGGCCTTCGAGGCGACCGGCCAGCGCTCCTATCTGGAGAAGGCGGAGCGCATCGCCGACCTCATCATCCGCCGCCATGCCGGCGAGAACGGCTTCCGCGTCGCCGAGCATTTCGACGCGCGCTGGACGCTCGACAAGGACTACAAGGCCGTCAACGAGATGTTCCGCCCCTCCGGCACGACGCCCGGCCACTGGCTCGAATGGGCCCGCCTCGTCCTCCAGCTCTGGGTGCTGGGCGGCAAGGCGCAGGACTGGATGCCGGGCGCCGCGAAGGAATTGTTCCGCCGCTCCGTCGAGCTGGGCTGGGACCGGGAAAAGGGCGGCTTCTTCTATACGCTCGACTGGAGCGACCGCCCGGCCATGCGCGACAAGCTCTGGTGGCCCGCCTGCGAGGCGATCGGTGCGGCGAGCTTCCTGCTCGACCATGGGGCCGAGCCTTCCCACGAGGAATGGTACCGCCGCATCTGGAACCTCGTCGCCGACCATCACCTCGACCGCGAGCATGGCGGCTGGCACGAGCAGCTCACCGAGGATCTGCGGCCGGCCCACACGCTGTTCGCCGGCAAGGCCGATATCTACCACGCCCTGCAGGCCTGCCTGATCCCGCTCTATCCGGCGACGGGCAGCCTGACCAAGGCCATCCGGGAAAGCGCGCAGTCCTCGGCATGAGGAGCGGGCCGGCTGACGAACACGCGCGCATGTGTTAAGCGCGCTCGTGAATCGGGGCATGGCGGCCGCCTCCTGGCCGCGGAAGGAGAATGACGCATCATGAATCAGATCGACCTCGCGGGCCAGGTGGCCGTCATCACGGGTGGCGCCCAGGGTCTCGGCTTCGCCATGGCGAAGCGCATCGTCGCCTCCGGCGCGAAGGTGTCGCTCTGGGACATGGACTCCGGCCTGCTCGATGAGGCCGTCGCGGAACTCGGCGGCGCGGCGAAGGCGATCGTCTGCGACATCGCCGACGCCGCCGCGGTGGCGGAAGCCCACGCCCGAGCCGAGAAGGAATCCGGCCAGGTCTCGATCGTGGTCAACTCGGCGGGCGTGGCGGGCGCCAACCATACGCTGGACGTCTATCCGCTCGACGAGTGGCGGCGCGTCATCGACATCAATCTCAACGGCACGTTCTACGTGAACCGCGCGGCGGTTCCGGCCATGAAGGAGCGCAACTACGGCCGCATCGTCAATATCGCCTCGATCGCCGGCAAGGAGGGCAACCCGAACGCCAGTGCCTATTCGGCCTCCAAGGCTGGCGTCATCGGCCTGACCAAGTCGCTCGGCAAGGAGCTGGCCGGCTACAACATCGCGGTCAACTGCATCACGCCCGCCGCGGCGCGCACGCGCATCTTCGACCAGATCACCCAGCAGCACATCGACTACATGCTGTCGAAGATCCCGCGCAACCGCTTCCTGGAGGTGGACGAGGCCGCCAGCATGGTCGCCTGGCTGGTGTCGGCCGAGAACAGCTTCACGACCGCTTCCGTCTTCGATCTCTCCGGGGGCCGCGCCACATATTGATGCCCGCAGCCCGGGCTTCGGGCGCGCGCGGCCAACACATGGCCTCCAGCGCGGACGCGCCAAAGCCTGGGGGCGCCGGCTTGGCTTGTTCGGGCCGGCGCCGGCAATGACGGCCCGCGGACGGTGCCCTGAGCACCGGCCGGAGAAGCGCATCCGGCGCCTCGGCTCGGCGCGCCCGCTCCCTGGCTGCTTCTTCGTCACCGGCAGCGCCCAGCCTGTAATCCGCGGTCGCACGCTCGGCTAATTTCGGAAATTGGATATCCCGGTTTTGGGATGTCACGGTGGCTTCGGACGGCGCCGATATCCTGAAGCGGTTGTCCGGCGTCAAGCCTGGGCCGGCGGCTTTCCCGTCGGCATGCTTCGCGCGACCGTGAAAATCCAGCCCTTGGCCGCTTGGTCCACGAGAACTTACCGATCTCCGAAAGGTAGCGCGATGAACGCTATTGACACATGTCCAAAGCTATCGCACGTTTGAAATTGTCCACAGTCTACTGTGGTCATGTTGCAGTTTGGCCTCCCTGGGATGCCCCAGAACGAGGACCGTGCTGGTGTGGGTCCGGATTTGGAACATTGAATTCGCCAAAGTGCTAAGGGCCTATTGAACAGCAGGTCAGCAGTCGCGGAGCGGGAGTGCGAGATGACAAGTGCAGAAAGTTCGAGACCGGGTTACTTCGCCCAGGACTACAACGACTCGGATCAGGATTTCGTGGCGCCCGAGAGCTTGGTGGATCGCCTGACCGATATGCTGCGCAACGATATAGTTCACGGCAAGATCAAGCCCGGCGAAAAGATCACCGAGGTGACCTTGGCCGAGCGGCTGGGCATCAGCCGCAATCCGATCCGCGAAGCCGTACGCCGCCTCGAGGGCACGGGGCTGCTGGTAAATCATCCAAGGCGCGGTCGTTTCGTTCGCGAAATCAGCCGGCAAGAGGCCGACGATATCTTCTTCTTCAGGTCGAGCATCGAACGCGCGGGTATCGTTCGTGTCGCTGCGATTCGCACGGAGGCGGACATCGAACGGCTTCGCAGCGTGCTTGCCGAAATGCATGCGGCAGCCCATGCCGGCGATGTGGCGCGCACCATGGAACTGGACGTCTCGTTCCACCGCACGATTTGCGAGATTGCGGGAAGCCGCCGTGCATTGCGCGCTTTCGACGATATCCATGTCGAGCTGCGCATATTGCTCCGGATGATCGGCTCGAACTTCACCACGCTCGAGCACACGGCGGCCACGCACGAGGTGCTGGTCGACGCGGTGGTCTCCGGTGACGGCATTCGAGCCGACCGCGCCATGGCCAAGCATATCGACGACGCACACGGCGAGGTCAAAGCGCAGTTCGACCGGGACGAAAAGCCTTCCCCGGCAAGGGAACAATAACGAAGGAAGAGGAAGTATGAAGTTCAAGATCTCGGTCGACACGGGGGGTACTTTCACGGACGTTGTCGTCCAGAGCCTCGAAGGTCGTCTCGTCATCGGCAAGGCGCTCACCACGCCGGACCGCATCTTTCAAGGCATGCGTGAAGCCCTCGTTGTGGCCTCGTCCGATCTTGGCCTGTCGCTCGAGGATTTGCTCGGCCAGTCGGAACTGTTGATCTACGGCACCACGCGATCGACGAATGCGATCGTCCAGGGGAAGGTTGCCAAGACTGCTTTCCTGACGACCCAGGGTTTCCCGGACATCCTGGTTACCCGCGAAGGCGGCAAGTTCGGACCTCATGACTTCTCCTACGACTTTCCCAAGCCGTACATTCCGCGTCGTTACACGTTCGAGATCGAGGAGCGGATTTCCTCGGAGGGCGAGGTGGTTACGCCGTTCAACGAAAGCCAGGCGCGTGGCGTGGCCCGGCAGCTTCGCGAGGATGGCTTCGAAGCGGTGGCGATCTGCTTCCTGTGGTCGGTCGCCAATCCCGAGCACGAGAAACGCATGGCGCAGATCATGGCTGAAGAAGCTCCCGGCATCGCCGTGTCGCTCTCCCATGTGCTCGTGCCGATCGTGCGTGAGTACAGGCGCGCCTCCACGACCGCCATCGACGCGTCGATCAAACCGCTCATGCAGGGACACCTGCGGGAAATGCAGAACGATCTGCGCGCAGCCGGATTTCGAGGAAATCTGTTCGTGTCGACCTCCGCCGGCGGCTGCACCCACGTGGACGATCTGGTCGAGAAACCGATCCACACGGTCAAGTCGGGTCCGGCGATGGCTCCGGTCGCGGGGCGTGCCTTTTCGGCCATGGAGAATCTCGGCAAGGACGTCATCATATGCGACACCGGAGGAACGACCTTCGACGTCGGCCTCGTCCGCGATGGCGAGCTGAAATACACACGCGAGACTTGGCTCGGCGGCCAGTGGATGGGTCACCTTACGGCGATGCCGTCGGTCGACGTTCGGTCGGTCGGAGCTGGCGGCGGCTCCATCGCATGGCGGGACGAGGGCGGCCTGCTGCGTGTCGGCCCGATGTCCGCGGGCTCGTTGCCCGGCCCGGTCTGCTACGCCCGGGGAGGTGACAAGCCAACCGTCACCGATGCCGCCGTGGTGCTTGGCTACATCGATCCCGACTATTTTCTCGGCGGCCGCATGAAGCTCGACGTGAAGGCGGCCCGGAAGGCGATCGCCAGCCTTGCAGAGGAACTCGGTGCGACCGTCGAGAAGACCGCGTTCGCAATTCTCAACATCGCCAACGAGCACATGATCAACGCCATCCAGGACATCACGGTGGCGGAGGGCTTCAATCCCGCGGAAGCGGTGCTGGTCGCCGGCGGCGGAGCCGCCGGGATCAATATCGTGCCGATCGCCCGGGAGCTCGGCGTCAAGACCGTACTGGTGCCGAGAGCCGCCAGCGCGCTTTCCGCGTCCGGCATGCAGTTCTCCGATATCGTCTTCGAGGAATCCGGCAACCGCGTCACCGTCAGCGGCCGCTTCGATGCGGAAGGGGTCAATCGGGTGCTCGACGAGATCGATGACCGTCTGACCAAATCGATGGCCGACTTGAGGCTCGCCGAAGACGCGCCGTCGAGGCGCGAATACACGGTCGAGGCCCGGTATCTCACGCAGGTTTGGGAGCTCGACGCCACGCTGCCGGTCGAGCGCTTCGACAGCGAGAAAGACATTGAGCAGCTCGTCGAGTCTTTCCACAAGGCGCATGAGCGGGTCTTTGCTGTGCGGGACGAGAACGGCCAGGTCGAGTGCCTCAACTGGCGCGGGCGCCTGACGGTCGAACTCGGAACCAGGAGCTTGGCGTCCGGCAATGTGCGAGGCGGCGCTTCTCCGGCCGTCGGGCGGCGGGAATCCTTCTTTGGCGACGGCGTGCTGGACGTGCCGATCTATCGTGGCGACGAGCTCGGGACGGACCAGGAGATCGTCGGACCGGCGATCATCGAGGAGCCCACCACCACGCTGGTGATCTATCCGGGCTCGACGGCGCGGCTGACCGCCGGCAGCAACTACGTAATATCGCTTTGACGCGGCAACGCATTTCAAGGGTGGACCACATGACCAACACAACCAGCCCCGCCACCGAAATCGATCCGATGCTGCTGTCGATCATGGCCAATCGTGTCGACGGAATCGTTCGCGAGATGACGAATACGTTGCTCCGTGCGGCCAGATCGGCCGTCATCGCGAGTGCGCGCGACATGTCGTGCGCGATCGTAACCGGCGGCAACGAGCTGCTCGCAACGGCAGAGGGATTGCCGGTGCACATCTTCGGGTCGCATCTGCAGACGCTCTCCATGCAGAAGCTGCATCCCGACCTCGCCCCCGGCGACGCGTTCCTGCACAACGACCCCTATATGGGCAACACCCACCCCGCCGATCACACGATCCTCGTGCCGGTCTTCGTGGACGGCGAGCACATGTTCACGGTCTGCGCGAAATCGCATCAGGCCGATACGGGCAATTCCACGCCGACGACCTACGTCCCCTATGCGAAGGACGTTTACGAGGAAGGCGGCCTGATCTTCCCGTGCGTGCGTGTGCAGCGCGACTACAAGATGGTGGACGACATCGTGCGCATGTGCCGGCGCCGCATCCGCGTTCCGGATCAGTGGTACGGCGATTTTCTGGCTGCCATCGGCTCGGCCCGGGTGGGCGAGCGCCGGCTCGTCGAGTTCTGCCGCAAATACGGCAAGGAAGCGGTGAAGGCGTTCATCGCGCAATGGATCGACTACACCGAGAAGCGCACGATCCAGGCCATCAAGAAAATGCCGAAGGCGACCATCAGGCACAATGGTGCCCACGATCCCATCCCGGGCCTGCCGGAAGGCATCCCGATCAACTGCACGATCGAAATCGATCCGGATGAGGGCCGCATCGTGATCGATCTGCGCGACAACATCGACTGCCTGGAGAACGGCTTCAATGTCTGCGAGGCCTGCTCCATCAACAATTCGATCGCCGGTGTCATGAATTGCCTGGATCCGGACATTCCGCGCTGCGCCGGTGTCTTCCGGCGCGTCAGCGTTCTGCTGCGCGATGGCGCCGTCGTCGGCCGGACCAGCTTCCCGCATTCCGCGTCGATCGCCACCACCAATGTCGGCGACCGTCTGGTCAACCTGACGCAGTCCGCCCTGGCACAGCTGGGTGACGGCTACGGCCTGGCGGAGGGCGGCGTAGGCATGGGTGCCGGCTGGGCGGTGGTGTCGGGCAAGGATTTCCGGCGCGACGGCGAGGTGTACATCAACCAGCTCTTCGTCGGCGGCAATGGCGGCCCGGCGAGCCCGACTGCGGACGGCTGGCTCACCTATGGCATCCCGGTGGCCGCCGGCCTGATCTACCGCGACTCCGTCGAGCTCGTGGAGGTCAAGCATCCGCTGCACATGAAGTCGGTGCGGATTCATCCCGGTTCCTGCGCTCCCGGGAAGTTCCGCGGCGCGCCCGGTGCCGAACTGATCTACGGACCCAAGAAGGATGCCATGACCGTGGCGATCCCCTGCGACGGACAGATGTTTCCGCCCAAGGGCGTCAATGGCGGGCACGATAGCCCGGGCGCACGGACCTTCAAGGTCGCGCGCGATGGCGGCGAGGAGCGGCTGCCCGGCGTGGCGCAGGTTACGCTCGAGCCGGGAGAGTGGCTGCGCGGGATCGACAATTCGGGCGGCGGATACGGAAGCCCGCTCGAGCGGGATCCCGGGCGCGTTCTTTACGATGTCGCGGAGCGTTGGGAAACGGCTGACCGGGCGAAGTCGATCTACGGCGTCGTGGTCGTCGAGGACGAGTCTCCCTTGGGTTACGCGATCGACAGGGCCGCGACGGAACGGCTGCGCGCCGAGATGCGCGCACACTGAGCCGGCTCAGTAAACAGAGACACGGCAAGCCCACGCCTCATACGCTAGTATTGGAAACGAAATGGCTGCTTCACCGAATTCAAGTGTCGGGCGCGATATAGCTTATCATCTTCATCCGTCCACGAATGCACGGCGTCATGAGGAGATCGGGCCCACCGTCATCGATCACGGCAAGGGGATCTATGTCTACGACGACCAGGGCCGGGAATATGTCGAAGGACTCGCCGGTCTCTGGAGCGTCGCCGTAGGCTTCAACGAACAGCGGCTCGTGGATGCCGCTGCACGGCAGATGGCGAAGCTGCCTTATTACCACCTGTTCGGGCACAAGAGCCACGAGCCGGCCATCGACCTTGCCGAACGGCTTGTGAAGATGTCGCCGGGGCCGCTGTCCAAGGCCTTCTTCACCAATTCAGGCTCCGAAGCCAACGACACCGCCATCAAGCTCGTCCGCTACTACAACAACGCGCGCGGTCGTCCGGAAAAGAAGAAGATCATCTCGCGCCAGCGCGCCTATCATGGCGTCTCCATCGGCGCGGGCAGCCTGACCGGCCTGCCGATCTTCCATCGCGATTTCGATCTGCCGATACCGGGCATCATCCACGTCGGCTCGCCGCATTTCTATCGCGAAGGACAGCCGGGCGAGACAGAAGCCGCGTTCGTCGATCGTCTGGCGAAAGACCTCGAGGATACGATCCTGCGCGAGGGGCCGGAAACCATCGCTGCCTTTGTCGGCGAGCCGATCATGGGCGCCGGCGGCGTGATCATGCCGCCCGAAGGCTACTGGGCGCGCATCCAGGATATCTGCCGCCGCTACGACATTTTGGTCTGGATCGACGAGGTCATCTGCGGGTTCGGGCGGACGGGTCATGTATTCGCCTGCGAAACATACAACATCCAACCCGACATCCTGATTCTCTCCAAGCAGATCACGTCGAGCTATATGCCTCTCGGCGCGGTCCTGATCTCGGACGAGGTCTATCAGGGCGTGGCCGACAATACCGCGAAGATCGGCGCGCTCGGCCATGGCATTACGGGCGGCGGTCATCCGGTCGCGGTCGCCGTGGCGAACGAGAACATTCGCATTCTCGAGGAAGACGGCCTGATGGCCCGCGTCGCCGACATCGCTCCACATTTCCTGAAGCGTCTGCACGGCTTCGCGAACCATCCGTTCGTCGGCGAGACGCGCGGCATCGGCCTGATCGGCGCGGTGGAAATGTCGCCCGACCCGCAAAGCCGCGCGCCTTTCGCGCAGCCGGGCAAATGCGGCGGTGTGCTCATGGACATGATGCAGGCCAATGGCCTCATCACGCGAGCCATCGGCGACGCGGCCGTGTTCTGTCCGCCGCTCATCATCACCGAGCGCCAGATCGACGAACTGTTCGACCGGTTCGCGCTTTCCCTCGATCAGACGATGGACTGGTACAAGTCGCAGGTGAGCTGACAGTGGAGGCTTTCGCCGGGGTCCGCGTCGCCCGCGACGTGCTGGAGGGCTATTGCGTGACGCTGCTCGCCAGCTTCGGCGCGAACGAGGAGGCGGCCCGGGCGTGCGCGCGCGCCCTGGCCGAAGCGTCGTCGCGCGGCGTCGATACGCACGGTGTGCGGCTCCTGCCTCTCTATGTGCAGTGGATCAAGGCCGGACGCCTGCGGACCGATGCCGTGATCAAGTTCGAGCGCCGCGCCCCCTCGCTCGGGGTGGTCGATGCGGGCGGGGGCTTCGGACATCCCGCAAGCTACCGTGCCGTCGACGAGGCGATGGCGCTCGCCGCAGAGGCCGGCGTCGGCTGCGTGGCGGTGCACTCGACGTCGCATCATGGGGCGACGGGCACCTACGCGCTCCATGGGGCGCGCAAGGGATTTGTCGTGCTTGGCTTCACGCAATCCGGCCCGGGCGTGGTGCTGCATCAAGGACGGCAGGCGTTCAACGGGACCAACCCGATCGCTTTTGCGGTGCCGCTCGAGAACGAGGATCCGATGCTGCTCGATATGGCGACGAGCTCCATTCCGCTGAACCGCATCTATTTGCGTCGCGACACGGGAGTTCCGCTGCCTCCCGACGTGGCCGTCGACGCCGAAGGCGCGATGACAACCGATGCCAACCGGGCCGAGGCGCTGTTGCCCCTCGGGGGCGTCGAATACGGCTACAAGGGTGCAGGCCTCGCGACGATGGTGGAGCTGCTCTGCACCATGTTCACGGGCACACCTGCCGCGATCTCGCTGCCATCCTTCAACGATGTCAGCCGCGGCGCGCCGAGTCCGCTCGGCCACTTCTTCATGGCGATCGACGGGGCGCGCTATCGCGGCCTGTCGGCGCTGACCGAGGCCTCCACGGGGCTGGTCTCGCGGCTGCGGTCGTCGGAGCCGAGAGCGGGGGCCTCGGTGCTTGCCCCGGGCGACCCGGAAAAGGCGGAGAAGGCATCCCGCGATCGGGACGGCATACCCGTCGACAACGCGACATGGCAGCGTCTCGCCGAGCTTGCGGCGGAGAAGAGGGTGGCGGTTCCTGCGGTCTGACGGGCGCGGCTCAGGCGGCGATTGCCTGCTTTGGCTGCGTCAGGCCTGTGGCTGATGCTCGGCATAGCCGAAATAGGCTTCCTCCAAGGCATGTCCGCCGGCCAGCTCCGCGGCGCTGCCATGCAGGATCACGTGCCCGTTGCGGAAGACGTAGACCCGGTCCGCAAGATCGAGAATGCGGGCCGTCGACTGCTCGACCACGAGCAGCGTCAAACCTTCCGCGTTCAATTTGCGCAGGCTTTCGTACACCTGGTCGATGACCAGGGGCGCCAGCCCGAGCGACGGCTCGTCGATCATCAGCAGGGACGGGCGCTGCAGGATCGCCCGGGCGATTGCCAGCTGCTGCTGCTCGCCGCCCGAAAGATGCCCGGCGACGCCCTTGTAGCGGTGGCGAAGGATCGGAAAGATGTCCAGCACGTGTTCGAGGTCGCTTCGGACCGCTCTCTTGTCCTTGTGGATCATCCCGCCGAGCGCGAGGTTTTCCTCGACCGTCAGGGTCCGGAAGATATGACGGCCCTCCGGAATGAGCGCGAGACCTGAAAGGCAGTTCTTTTCCGGCACTTGTCCGACGATCGTTTTTCCATGGAATTCGATTGAACCGGCGCTCGGCATGATCAGCCCGCCGATGGTCTTCAGCAAGGTGGATTTGCCCGCGCCGTTCGGCCCCACCACGAATACGATCTCGCCCTTCGCCACCTCCAGATCGATGCCCTTGAGAGCGGTCAATCGACCGTAGCCGGCGAAGAGCTGCCTTATATCCAGCACCTGGACACTCCCCCGTCTGTTGGACGCATGCGCTTTGCGTTCGCCCGCAGTTTCAAAAATGGTTGTCGTTGACAAGGCCACGATAGCGTCTAAACTGTCCGCAGTCCACAGTGGACCAAGGACAACAATGTGCAGTCCGGCAATCGGACCAAGAGGGGTAGCGATGAAGAAATTTTATTTGACGATGGTCTGTTCGGCTGCATTTGCAGCGGTCTCCGCTGCTTCGGCGCAGGCGCAGGATGCTGCACCGATCAAAATCGGTTTCGCCATCGCGCAATCGGGCTGGCTGTCGAACTACGATGCCGCGCCGTTCCAGGCGGCGGTGTTGAAGATCGAGGAGATCAATAAGGCCGGCGGCCTTCTGGGCCGCAAGATCGAGTATCAGATCGCCGATACGAAGACGGACCAGGCGCTCGCCGCGACCGGCGGAGCGCAGCTCGTCGATGCGGGCGTCGACCTGCTTGTGGTTTCCTGTGACTACGACTTCGGCGCCCCGGCTGCGCTGGCTGCCCAGCAGGCCGGCAAGATCGCCATCAGCATGTGCGCCGGCGACCCGAAGATGGGCGTGCAGGGCGTCGGACCGCTTGCCTTCACCGCGACGAGCGCCGCGCAATCGGAAGGCATCGCGATCGCCGAATACGCGCAGAAGAAGATGGGCCTGAAGACCGCCTACGTCCTCGAGGACGTCATTATCGAATACAACAAGTCGGCCTGCGCGGGTTTCGACGCGGCATGGAAAGCCGGCGGCGGAGAGGCCTCGATCCTCGGCAAGGATACGTTCCGCAACGAGGATCCCTCCATCGCCGCCCAGATCACCCGCATCAAGAGCCTGCCGACGCCGCCTGACGCGATCATGCTCTGCTCGGTCACGCCCGGCGGCGCGTCCGCGGTTCGCCAGTTGCGCGCCGCCGGCATCGACACGCCGATCCTCTCCATCACCGCGATGTCGGACAATTACTGGCTGAACGCGGTGCCGGGGCTGAAGGATTTCTACATTCCCGGTCTCATCTCGCTCTACGGCGACGATCCGCGTCCGGAAGTCGGAACCTTCCTCGCGGCTTTTAAGGCGCGCTACGGAGACTTGCCGGCGTCTTCCTATGGCGTGATGGGCTATACGCTGATCGAGCAATGGGCCTATGCGGTGGAGAAGGCCGGAACCACCGATTCCCAGGCCGTGGTGGACGTGATGAACACCTTCAAGGATCAGCCTTTCACGGCCGGCCCCACCTCCTACACGGATCAGCTCCACATCCAGGTCAACCGGCCTTGGCTGATCATGAAGGTGGAGAACGACTCGTTCCACGCGGTGGAAGTGTACCGGAACAGCTTCGTTCCGGACATGAAGCTGCTGTTCCGCGTGGGCCAGTAGTCTGAACGCTCTGTGCTGATCGCCTGCCTGCCGGAGATCGGCAGGCAGTTCACCGGGCCGGCGGTGCCGGCCCTATTTGAGACCTGCGTGCTCGCGGCGGATGTCATGCATCGACCGAAACGCCAGACGCTCAAGGCAGCCGATGTCCATGTGACATTCGGCGGGATTCATGCGCTCGGCGGCGTCGACCTGACGCTGACGAGGGGGCGGATCACCGGCCTGATTGGCCCCAACGGCGCGGGCAAGACGACGATGGTCAACGTCCTGAGCGGCTTCCAGCGGCCGACGCAGGGCTCGATCTCGCTCGACGGCCAGGATATTTCCGCGCTCACCGCACGCAAGATCGCGCAGGCCGGCATCGCCCGCAGCTTTCAGGCGGCCAGGCTGTTCCGGGATCTGACCGTCCTTCAGAACCTGACCGTCGCCGGTATCGGCTCGGGGTTGTCCATGCGCGCCGCCGCTGCGCAGGCGAGGGATATCCTCGACTGGATCGGATTCGCCGGGAATGCGGAGTGGCGTTGCGATCTGCTGTCCTATGGCGACGAGCGCCGGATCAGCATCGCCCGGGCGCTCGCGCTGCAGCCATCCTTCGTCCTGCTCGATGAGCCGGCTTCCGGGATGAACGAGGCCGAATGCGATGCGCTCATGACGGTTATCGCGGGGATCCCGAGCCAGTTCGACTGCGGCGTGATGCTTATCGAGCACAACATGAAGGTCATCATGGGAGTCTGCGAGCGCATCCATGTCCTGGACGGGGGCAGGAGCCTTGCCGAGGGTTCGCCCGGAGAGGTCCAGAAGGATCCGGTCGTCCGTCGAGCCTATCTCGGCGAAAAAGCCTCCGACAAGACTCTGGCGATATAGGGGGCGCTGCGTGACGAACGTTGTTCAGGTCATAGTCGACGCAGGTGCACTGGGAAGCCTCTACGCGCTGGTGGCTCTTGCCATCGGCCTCGTCTTCGGTGTCATGCGTCTCATCAATTTCGCCCAGGCGGACTATGCCACGATCGGGGCCTATTCTCTGGTCGTTCCGACTGCCAGCATCACTCCGCCCCTCATGTTCGGCGCCTTGCCGACCGCTCTCATGGTCGGCTGCGTGATCGGTACGGTCATCCTGCTCGCCCTGCTGACGGAACGCGTGGCATTTCGCCCCTTGCGCAATTCGAACCCCGCCACGCTGCTCATCTCCTCCTTCGCGGTAAGCTACTTCCTGCAGAACCTCGTTGTGCTGGTCCATAGTGGCAGGCCGAAGTCCGTCGGGATCGGCGGCTCGCTGACGAATGCCGTGGAGTTGTGGGGTATTCGCATTCCGGGAGTGCAATTGCTGACCATGGGGGTCGCCGCGACGCTGCTTGTCGTGTTGGTGCTTTTCCTGAAGAAGACTCCGCTCGGCATCCAGATGCGCGCCGCCGCGGAAAACTTCCAGATGGCGCGGCTGCTCGGCGTGCCCGCGAACCGCGTCATCGCCGTGGCGTTCGCGATCAGCGGCTTCCTCGCCGGCACCGTTTCGCTTCTTCTGGTCATCCAGACCGGAACGTTGGACATCAAGATGGGCCTGATGCCTGTCGTATATGCGTTCTTCGCCACTGTTATCGGCGGCATGGGCTCGCTGCCCGGGGCCGCGCTCGGCGGCTTCATCGTCGGCGTGGTGAGCGTTCTGCTGCAAACATACCTGCCCACTGATCTTCGGCCGTTCCGCGATGCGGGCGTCTTTGCGCTTGTGATCCTGATTCTTCTTTTCCGGCCGCAGGGCCTCATCGTCACCAGCGCCGCCAGGGAGCGCGTCTGATGCGTCTCGTCCGCTTCTGGTTTCCAGCGGTGGCACTGGTCGTGCCGATCGCCGTTCTCGTCCTGCTTTCGCAGAGTTTCGCGCCGCTGACGGTCCAGCGCGTGGTGACGGAGGCGCTCATCCGCATCGTCGCCGTGGTCGGGCTCTACATCTTCGTGGGCAATTCCGGCATCGTCTCCTTCGGCCATGTCACCTTCATGGCGATCGCGGCCTATGCGGCCGCCTGGCAGACCTGCTGTCAGATGCTGAAGCCGATCACCATGTCCGGGCTGCCGGCTTTCCTGCGGGACAATACGTTCCCGCTTCTGCCTTCTGCGCTCACATCCATCGCCGCTGCCGGAGCATTGGCGTTTCTCTCCGGCCTGGTGCTGATGCGGCTCTCCGGCCTCGCCGCCTCGATTTCCTCTCTGGCATTGCTCTTCATCGTCAACGTCGTCTATTCGAACTGGGAGAGCGTGACGATGGGCACCGCCTCCGTGGTAGGCATTCCGACCTATGTGACCGCTCCCGTTGCGCTCGTGTGCGCGATCCTGGCGATCGTCGTCGCCTATCTTTATCAGGTGTCGTCGCGCGGGCTTACCTTGCGCGCCACCCGGGATGACGAAGTTGCGGCGGCGGCCTCTGGCATCTCGCTTTACTGGTCGCGCCTCTTCGCCTTCACGCTGTCGGGCTTCGTCATGGGCCTCGCCGGCGTTCTGCATGCACATTATCTCGGCACGATCTCGATCAACGCCTATTTCCTCAATCTCACCTTCCTGACGCTGGCGATGCTCGTCGTCGGCGGCCAGCGCAGTCTGGCGGGCGCCGTGGTCGGCGTCGTGGTGCTATCGGCCATCATCGACATTTTCCGGCGCCTCGAGGCGGGCGTCAGTGTCGGGACGGCGCAGCTCGCCTTGCCGGCCGGAACGCAGGAACTGATCCTGGCGGCCGTCATGTTGGTCATCCTTATCTTCCGCAAGGACGGGCTGATGGGCGGCCGCGAGCTGGAGCTTCCGCGCGGCAAGGCTGAGCCGCCGGCGCGCGTCCAATCCGCAAAGAATTTAGCCGGCGCGGCCGGCAAGACATGACCCATCCAAGAGGTGCAGCATGAGCAGGGTAGTCGGCATCGATATAGGCGGCACGTTCACCGACTTCGTCTCCTACGACTCGGCGACGGGAGCGATCGAGAACTGGAAGAATCTGACGACGCCGGCGGATCCGATCGACGGCGTCCTGGAGGGACTGGCGTCCGTCGACGACCTTGAAGGCGTCCGCAAGATCCGGCTCGGCACGACGATCGCGACGAACGCGCTCCTGACGCGGCGCGGAGCGAAGGTGGCCTATGTGACGACGAAGGGCTTCCGGGACGTGCCCTTCATCCAGCGGGGCGACCGGCGCAGCCATTACGACATCACCTGGATCAAGACGAAGCCGCTGATGAAGCGGGCCGATTGCCACGAGGTCGATGAGCGCCTCTCGGCGAAGGGCGAGGTTGTCCGGTCGCTCGATGAAGCCACGGTGCGTGAGCTTGCAGCCCGGATCAGGGCCGATGGCACGATCGAGGCCGTCGCGATCTGTACGCTGTTTTCGTACATCGATCCGGCCCACGAGCAGCGCATTCGGGATATCTTGGCCGAGGAGCTCCCCGGCATACCGATATCCATATCTTATGAAGTCCTGCCGAAATGGAAGGAGTACGACCGCGCTTCCACGACGATCGCCGACGCCTACCTGAAGCCCGTTGTCTCCGACAATTTCCGGCGGATGCAACAACGCCTCGATGCGGTCGGTGTCGGCAACCGGATCGGCGTTATCAAGTCCAATGGTGGCGAATCGACGCTTGCCGGCGCGGCGCAGGCTCCCGTCCAGATGACGCTTTCGGGCCCGACCGGCGCCGTGGTGGCGACGCGCGCGCTGTCGCAGCTCACCGGCATCCCGCACCTGGTCACCTTCGACATGGGCGGCACCTCCACCGACTGCTCCACCGTCGTCGACGGCATGGAGCACGTGACCACCAGTTTCGAGATCGAATGGGGCATCCCGATCCAGATTCCGATGATCGACATCCACACCATCGGCGCGGGCGGAGGCTCGATCGCCTGGATCGACAAGGGCGGCATGCTGCGCATGGGGCCGCAATCGGCCGGCGCCGATCCGGGACCCGCCTGCTACGGGCGTGGCGGCGTAGACGCGACGGTGACGGACGCGAACGTCGTCCTCGGCCGCATCAATCCGGACTTCTTCCTCGGCGGCCGCATGAAGCTTGACGCCGATGCCGCGCATCGTGCCGTCGAAGCGGTCGCAGCCAGGCTCGGTCTGGCCGTGGACGAAGCGGCATTCGCCATGGTCCAGATCGCCAACAACAACATGCTCGGCGCCTTGCGCGCCGTGCTCCTCCAGCGGGGCCTTGATCCCCGCGACTTCACGCTGGTCGCATCCGGGGGAGCGGGGCCCGTTCACGTCTGTGACCTTATGGAGATCGCGGGCATTCCGCAGGGTCTGGTTCCCAACTATCCGGGTCAGTTCTCGGCGTTCGGGTTCATCATGACCGACGGCCGCGTGGATCGGCACCGCACGGTGCAGCAGACTTCGAAGTTCTTCGACGGGCGGCGCGCCAGCGAGGCCATGACCGAACTCGTCAACGGTGCAATCGGGGAGCTGGTCGAACAGGGCTACAGCGACCAGATTGAAGTCTACCGATCCGTGGAGGCCCGCTATCTCGGCCAGAATCATGAGCTGGAACTGACGTTCCCCGCGAACGAGTTCACCACGGAGACGGTCGACGATTTCTGGAACCGGTTCCATGAGGAGCACCAGAACCGCTTCGGCTTCTCAATCCCCGGCGAGACGATCGAGACGGTCAATTTGAAGGTCGTCGCCGTGGCGGTCGGCAACAAGCCGCAGATGAAGGAGCTCGCGGCGGCTGCCGGCGCGCCTTCTGCATCCGGGTCGCGCAAGGTGCGCTATGCCGACGGCTGGCACGAGGTTCCGGTCTATGACCGCGCCGGCTTCCTGCACGGCCAGGAAATCAAGGGACCTGCCGTCATCGAGGAAAATGCGTCGGTGACGATCCTGCTGCCGAAACAGACGCTGAGCGTGGACCGTCTCGGCAACCTCATCATCAAGTTCTAGGAGAGCGCGCCGTGGACATCGTGACGATGAATATCCTCGAATCGACAATGGTCTCGCTCTGCCGGGAGATGGGGATCGTGTTGATGAAGACGTCCTACTCGACGATCTTCAACGAGGCGCTGGACTTCACCTGCGGTCTCGCGGACATGAACGGCGACATGATCGCCGTCGCGGACTATTGCCCGGCGCAGATCGGCGGCATGCCGCTTCTGGTCAAGTCGTGCCTCAAGGAAATCCCGATCCGCGAGATCGAGGAAGGCGACGTCATCCTGCACAACGATCCGTATCGCGGCGGGCTGCACACGCCGGAGCACACCTTCTTCAAGCCGATCTTCGTCGAGGGTGAGATCATGGGATTCGCCGTCGCCATCGGGCATATCGCCGAGGTCGGCGGCATGGCGCCCGGCGGCTTCTGCGGAGAGGCGACGGAGATCTTCCAGGAGGGCCTGCGCGTGCCGCCGGTGAAGATCAAGAAGCGCGGACAGGACAACATCGAGGTCTGGAAGCTGCTGCTTGCGAACGTGCGCACGCCGCGCGTCAACTACGGCGATCTGCGCGCGCTGATCGCCGCCGTCGATCTCGGCGAGAAGCAAATGACGAACATCTACAGGAAGTACGGCAAGGAGAAGATCCGCGAGACGGTCGAGGATCTTCTCCTCTATTCCGAGCGGCGCATGCGCGCCGAGCTGGAAGCCATTCCCGACGGCATTTATCCGTTCACCGATTATGTCGAAAGCGACGGCATCGATCCGGATCGCAAGTATGCGATCAATGTCGAGGTCCACAAGCGGGGCGGAGACATCATCGTCGATTATGCCGGTTCGTCCCCGCAGGCGGCCGGACCGATCAACGCGACGCTCGGCGTGGCGACATCGGCGGCCTACAACGCCGTCCTGCACATGACGGACCCGTCGATCCCGCGCAATTCCGGCTGCTTCCGGCCGATCCGTGTCATGGCTCCGCCCGGAACGATCGTGAATGTCGACTTCCCGGCGCCGGAGGTCGGCGGCAACACCGAGACGCATCCCCGCATCGTCGGCGCGATCCTGGGGGCCATGTCGAAGGCGCTGCCGGACCGCACCATGGCCGCCGAAGGCGCGACGCACTGCAATTTCGTCTTCGGAGGCGTCGAGGCCGACACTGGTGAATTCTTCGCCTGCTACGACCTCGAAGCGGTCGGTTGGGGCGGGCGCTCGTTCGCCGACGGAAACGACGGCGTCGATTCCATCAACGGCAACTGCCGCATCACCCCCGTCGAGGTTTACGAAACCCGCTTTCCATGGCGGATCGAGAGCCTCGCCTTCAACACCGACGCGGGCGGGGCGGGCAAGTTCCGCGGCGGCGTCGGCTATACGAAGCAGATGCTCTGCCTCAATGACCAGATCATCTGCTCGCAGATGACGGACCGGCATCTCTTCGCGCCATGGGGCCTGGAGGGCGGCAAGGAAGGCGGCCTCGGCGCCACCCTGGTGCAGAAGGCCGGCCGCGACGATTGGCAGACCATGCGCGAGGCCTACAACAAGGCATCGACGAGCCGTTACTCCAACGTGGCGATCAAGTATGGCGATCGTGTGCGCCTGGTCACGCCCGGCGGCGGCGGCTACGGCGACCCTTCCGAGCGCAGTCGGGAAGCCGTCGCCGAGGACGTGAGGGAGGGCTACGTGTCGGCCGGGTCAGCCCGCAAATTCTATGGCTATGAGGCAAACTGACCATGAAGTTCTCCCAGACCGGTCTCTACATAGAAAGCTACTCCAAATGCGCGAATTGCGGCGTTCTCATCTATGAAGGCGATGCCGAGGATGCTCGGCGGATGAAGCGCGACGACGGCAAGCTCTACTGTTCGCAGGAGTGCGTCGACTGGAAAAACGACCGCGAAAAGCGAAAGGCGGCAAAGTAGCGCGTCTTGCTCAAACCGGAGCGGGCCGCGACAGCGGTGCCGGCATGACGCCGAAGCGCCGCTCCGGTTCACCGCCGGATGGCACGGGGACGAACCGCGTTGAAACGGGTTCGGCGTCCGCTGCATCGTCGATCACGCGCCCGGCGCTTCTGCTCTGCCCCGGCTACGGATTCCGTTGAAGCGCGTCGGCGGGGGCTTCCGTTTCCCACTCATGGATGCTGATGAGTTCGGGATCGTCGGCGTGCTCCAGCAGCATGCGCGCCACCCGGTCCTGCCAAAGTTGCGCGAAGCGCACCTGCTGGTCCTTGCTGGCTGTTCCGGCGATCGCCTTGGGGAATAGGATCGCCATTTCAGGATCGGGCGGCACGATGCCTGCATGGAGATCGAGAGCGACGCCGCGACCGGTGTCGAGCCGCCGGAGAGCCATGAGGCTATCGATGGGCGCCTCGAAATGCAGCAGGTTGCGGCGCGCGAACCGGCGGTCCGGCCCGATGCCGCCGAAGCCCGTTTCGGGCGCTGCACCGGTGAGCAATGTCGCCACGGCGGCGCTCACGCCGGTCGTGCCCTGTCCGCGCGAATCGCGCATGTGCACCTCGATGCCGCCGCGCTCG
This sequence comes from Hyphomicrobiales bacterium, assembly GCA_017305925.1. GTDB lineage: Bacteria > Pseudomonadota > Alphaproteobacteria > Rhizobiales > Rhizobiaceae > Arvimicrobium. The sequence continues at coordinate 42,182 of JAFKJW010000186.1, forward strand.
GGCGGATCGCCACCATACAGGCAGGCAAGACCCTTGCGTACCATGAGGTAGGCGCCGGCGACGGTGGGACAGGAATGCCCTGCAAGTTTGACGGCATCGGCATAGGAGTAGCTTATGGTGCCGCTCCCCGATGCGCCAAGGAAGACCGCCAAAGGTTCGCGCAGCGAGATCTCGGGGGCTTCGGCGAAGAAGCGTGGAAAATCCATCTCTACCTCCGGGGACGGCTCGGGGCCGCGCTTTTGAGCGATCGGCGATGGCGCCGCGGACCTTATTCCGCGGCGATCAGGAAATCGCCGGCGGCGGCTTCCGCCGAAAGTTCGGCCGCCCGCGCCGACGCGACCGCAAGCCAGTCCCGATAGAGTCCCTGGTCTTCCCTGGAGAAGGGAAGGCGTCGCTTCATGTCGTCGAACCTGTCTTCGGGATGGCAGCGGTCATGCTCGTCGCGCACCAGCGATTCCAGATAGGCGCGCCCCGCTTCGTCCCTGGGCCGGACGAACTCGTGGGAATTGGTCTGCGTCATTGCTTCCTTCCTTCGCCAAGCGCCGTCTCGCGTTCCGCTTTCTCGCGCGTTTCAAGCTCCATGATGATCCATGCCGGGCAGTCGCCGATCCACTGGCTGGCAGCGGCAAGCATTTCGAGACGATCGCCATGCGGAAGCGGCTTCGTGTCCTTTTCCGCCTTGCAGGCTTGAGACGAGGCGATTGATCTTCCCGCGATCCCGTGAGCCATTTCGGCCTCCTGCGGCAGGTGACGCGTTCCTCGGCGACATGCTGCGGCCATAAAGATATATTCACGATGTATCTTTATGCGTGGCGGAGCAAGCGCCAAAACGTCGCGGCCGGATCCGCACCCGCAGCGCCGGGGAAATCGTGGCTGTCGAACGGATTGCCGGGAGCCTCGGCCTCTTCCTCGAAGAAGGGAACGCAATGCGCCGCCGCGGGCTTGACCTTCCAGCCGCTGGAAGCCCTATCTGTGTCTGGACTCAGAAATCCGGGATCCTCCGATGTCATCGTCCACGCACGGCCAGAACGGCCACCATCACCATGCAGGTCACGAAGCTCACGGCGGTTGTCCGGGTCACGGCAAGGCCGATGCCGTCGTCCGCGATCCGGTCTGCGGCATGACGGTGGATCCCGCCGCCGGCAAGCCGACTGCCGAACATGACGGGCGGACGTTCCATTTCTGCTGCGCGGGCTGCCGGACGAAGTTCCTCGGCGATCCGGCTGCCTATCTGACCGCCAGGGATCCCGTCTGCGGCATGAATGTCGACCGCGCCTCGGCCAGGCATTTCCTGAAGCATGACGGCCAAAAATTCTATTTCTGCTCGGCCGGCTGCAAGACGAAATTCGAGGCGGATCCGGCCGCCTATGAGGGCGAACGGCCGGCTCCACCGCCCGCGCCCGCGGGTACGCTCTATACCTGCCCGATGCATCCGGAAATCGTGCAGGACCATTTCGGCGACTGCCCGATCTGCGGCATGGCGCTGGAGCCGATGACGCCGGCGGCGGATGCGGGTCCCAACCCGGAGCTGGTCGATTTCACGCGCCGCTTCTGGATCGGTGCCGCGCTCTCGGTCCCGTTGATGATCCTGAGCATGGGACCGATGGTCGGCCTGCCCGTGCGCGCCTGGACGGGCGAGCGGACGGCGGTCTGGCTGGAGCTGCTGCTGGCGACGCCGGTCGTGCTTTGGGCGGCGCAGCCCTTCTTCCGGCGCGGCTGGGCTTCCCTCGTCAATCGCAGCCCCAATATGTGGACGCTCATCGCCGTAGGCGTGGGCGCCTCCTATCTCTACAGCGTCGTCACCACGCTCTTTCCGGACATCTTCCCCCACCAGTTCCAGGCGCATGGCGCCGGTCCGCCCGTCTATTTCGAGGCGGCCGCCGTCATCGTCACGCTGGTGTTCCTCGGCCAGGTGCTGGAGCTGAAGGCGCGCGAGCGTACCGGCTCGGCGATCCGGGCCCTGCTCGACCTCGCGCCGACGACGGCACGGCGCATCGGCGCGGACGGCAGCGAGGCGGACGTGGCGCTGGATGCTGTGAAGGCAGGAGACCTGCTGCGCATCCGGCCGGGCGAATCCATTCCCGTCGACGGCACCGTGACCGAGGGCCGCTCGTCGGTGGACGAATCCATGCTGACCGGCGAGCCCGTGCCTGTCGAGAAGACCGCGGGCGATCCGGTCACCGGCGGTACGCTGAACAGGAACGGCGCGCTGGTCATGCGTGCCGAGAAGGTCGGCGCCGAGACGACGCTGTCGCGCATCGTCGAGATGGTGGCCAGGGCGCAGCGCTCGCGCGCGCCGATCCAGAGCCTCGCGGACCGGGTGTCCGCCTATTTCGTGCCCGCCGTGGTGCTTGCGGCGATCGTCGCCTTCGTCGTCTGGGTGCTGGTCGGGCCGCAGCCGTCCCTGGTCTACGGCATCGTCGCCGCCGTTTCGGTGCTGATCATCGCCTGCCCCTGCGCGCTGGGCCTGGCCACGCCGATGTCGATCATGACCGCCACCGGGCGTGGCGCGCAGGCGGGCGTGCTGGTGAAGGACGCCGAGGCGCTGGAGCGCTTCGCCTCCGTGGACACGCTGATCGTCGACAAGACCGGCACGCTGACCGAGGGGAGGCCGGTTCTGACAGACGTGATCGTCGCCGGTGATGTCGGGGAAGACGTGTTGCTGGCGCTCGCCGCGAGCCTGGAGAAGGCATCGGAGCATCCGCTGGCCGAGGCGATCGTGAAGGGCGCGGAGGCGCGCGGCCTCAACCCGAAGCCCGCCGACGCCTTCGAGGCGCTGACCGGCAAGGGCGTCAGCGGCGTGGTCGATGGCCGCACCGTTGCACTCGGCAATGGCGCCATGATGGCCTCGGCCGGCGTCGACGCATCGAGCCTCGACGGCACCGTCGTTCGTCTGGGCGACACCGGCAAGACGGTCATGCTGGTCGCCGTCGACGGGCGGCTGGCCGGCGCGCTGGCGGTCGCCGACCCGATCAAGGCAAATGCCGCCGAGGCGGTGCGCCGGCTGCATGGGCAGGGCCTGAAGCTCATCATGGCGACCGGCGACAACGAGCGCACGGCGCGTGCCGTGGCGGCGAGGCTCGGCATCGACGCGGTGCGCGCCGGGATGCAGCCGGAGGGCAAGAGGGCGCTGGTCGAGGAGCTTCGCGCCGGCGGGGCGAAGGTGGCCATGGCCGGCGACGGCGTCAACGACGCGCCGGCGCTTGCCGCCGCCGATGTCGGCATCGCCATGGGAAGCGGCGCCGACGTGGCGATGGAAAGTGCCGGCGTCACGCTGGTGAAGGGCGATCTCACCGGCCTCGTGCGGGCGCGCAAGCTCGCGCGGGCCACCATGCGCAACATCCGCGAGAACCTGTTCTTCGCCTTCGTCTATAACGCGATCGGCGTGCCGGTCGCCGCCGGCGTGCTCTACCCGGTCTTTGGCTGGCTCCTGTCGCCCATGCTGGCGGCGGCGGCCATGAGCCTGTCGTCGGTGTCGGTCATCGCCAACGCGCTTAGGCTGCGCCGGCTGGACCTCTCGTCCTGATCACGGAGGCTGGCCGGACGCCAGCCCCCGCTTCCGTCATGACGGCAGGGCGAAGCCGCCCTCCGCCTGCCGTGACGGGATCAAAGGCCCTTTTCCTTGAGGATGGCCTCGGCGTTCTCCTTCGTGACCTTCTCGGTCGGCAGCACGATGGTCTTTTCGACCTTCTCGCCATTGAGGAATTTTATGGCCTGCCGGAGCCCCTCCGCGCCGGGCGTGGCGTAGAGGAAGGTGGCGGTCAGTTCGCCGTTCTTCACCCAGGTCACGCCTTCTCCGGGCAGCGCGTCGATGCCGATGAACTTGATGTCCTTCTCGCGGCCGACGTCCTTCGCCGCCAGATAGGCGCCATAGGCCATCGGGTCGTTGTGGCCGTAGACGAGGTCGATCTGCTCGTTGTTGCGCAGCGCCGTCGCCATGATGTTGTAGGCCTGGTCCTGCTTCCAGTCGCCGGACTGCTGGTCGAGCAGGTTCTTGATGCCGGGCTCCTGGTCGGTGAACTCGTGGAAGCCGTCATGGCGGTCGTGCGCGGGCTGGGTGCCGAGGCCGCCCCAGATCTCCACGAGATTGCCCTTTGCCTTGCCCTTGCCGCCGAGGATCTCGACGGCATATTCGCCGGCGGCCTTGCCGATCAGCTTGTTGTCGCCGCCGAGGAATTGCGTGTACTTGTCGGTGTCGACGTTGCGGTCGAGCACGAAGACCGGGATCTTGGCGTCGATCGCCTTCAGCACGACGCCCGTGAGCCCCGCGGATTCCTTCGGCGAGATCAGCAGCGCGTCGACCTGCTGGGTGATCAGGTTCTCGACGTCGGCGACCTGCTTCTCGGTCTTGTCCTCGCCGTCGGTGATGATCAGGTTGACCTCAGGGTGCTTCGCCGCCTCGGCGATGATGTCCTTGTTGAACTGCGCACGCCACGGCTCGATGGTGGTGCACTGGCTGAAGCCGATGGTCCACTTCTTGTCCTCGGCGAAGGCGCGACGCGGCAGGATGAGCCCGCCGGCGCCGGCGAGGGTGACGGCGGACGCGGTCAGCGTCAGGAATTCACGACGTTTCATTGGATGGTTCCTCCCGTGTCTTGAGCGATGGAGTCCGATTGCGCGCGCCGGTCGGGCGTGCCCCCTTGCGGCCGCCGCATCGACGGCGTCCGCAAAAAGCCCAGGAGGTCGGCCACGTTGCGCTCCTGGACGAGCACGGTGCCGACGATGATCAGTCCCTTCAGGACGAGCTGAAGGTTCGAGTTGATGTTGTGCAGTTGCAGGATGTTGGAGAGCAGGCCGAAGATCAGCACGCCGCAGAAGGTGCCGGCCATCGAGCCCCGGCCGCCCATCAGGCTGGTGCCGCCGATCACCACGGCGGCGATGGCGTCGAGTTCCAGGCCTGCGCCGGCGTCCGGCTTGCCCTGCCGGTACTGCGCCACGTAGAGCACGGCCGCGATGCCAGCCAGCAGCCCCGCGATCGCATAGGTGGCGATCTTGACCTTGCCCGCCTCGATGCCGGAGAGCCGCGCGGCCTCCTCGTTTCCGCCTATGGCATAGACATATCTGCCGAATGGCGTCAGCCGCAGCACGGCGGCGTAGATGGCGATCGCGGCGATGAAGAAGATCCCCGGCATCGGGATGACGCCGAAGACGAGCGAGCGCAGATTGTCGAACTCGGCGACCGCGTTGGTGCCCGTATAGACCGGCAGCACAGCGTTGTTCTGGCCGGCCGTCAGGCGGGCGACGCCGAGTGCCGTCACCATCATGGCGAGCGTCACGATGAAGGGCTGCAGCCGGCCGCCGACGATGATCAGGCCGTTGATGGCGCCGAAGCAGAGGCCGACGCAGGGCGCGACGATGAGCACGCCGAGCACGCCGAACTTGGTCGTCACCTGCGGCAGGAGATACCAGAAGAGCGCGGCGGCAAGCACGGCCCCGACCGCCAGCGGGACCAGCACCCCACGGGTGGCGTCGAGGCTGACGTCGCGCCCCACGCTGGCGCCGCTCCTGGACTTCTCGATATTCGTGAACACGAAGCGGGTGACGGAGAAGCCGATCCCCAGCGCCACGATGGCGGCCATGGGCAGCCCCATCGCCACGGCCGGCGTGTTGCCCTCGACCGTCAAAAGCATGGCGCAGACGACGGAGCAGATCGCCATCAGCGAGCCCACCGACAGGTCGATGCCGGCGGTGATGATGACCGCCGTCATGCCCGTCGCGATCAGGCCGGTGATCGAGACCTGCCGCAGCACGTCGAGCAGGTTGCCGTAGGACAGGAAGATGTTGTTGCCCTTCGAACTGACCGGCGAGCTCAGCACGCCGAGCAGGAAGATGGCGATCAGGCCCCAATAGAGCTTCGTGCGCGAAAGCAGCCTGAGCGCGCTCATGCCGCCGCCCTCGTCTTGCTCGACGGCGCCGCGAGCTGCATGATCCTCTCCTCGGTGGCGTCGGCGCGTGCGAGGATGCCGCGCTGATTCCCTTCCGCCATCACCAGGATGCGGTCCGACAGCAGAAGAAGCTCCGGCAGCTCCGCCGACGTCGATCCCGCGGGTTGGCTCGTCCAGGAGCAGGATCTGCGGCCGCGTCGCCAGCCATTTGCCGATGACGACCTTCTGCTGGTTGCCGCCGGAAAGCGTGCCCGCCGCCTGCTCGATGCCGCTGCACCGGATGCCGAGCGATTTGACGGCGTCCCGCGCCAGCCTTGCCTCTCCCGCGAAGGAACGCACGCCGAGCCTGGAAAGCCGCGACACCAGCGGCAGGGCGATATTGTCGGTGATCGACGCCCCCAGATGCAGGCCCTGCGTCTTACGGTCCTCCGTCACCAGGGCGAGGCCGAGGCGCCGCGCTTCCCGTGGCGAGCGCACGGAGACGGTCCGTCCGCCGATCCGCACCTCGCCGCCGGCCCGGCTGTCCGACGAGCCGAACAGGCTCTCGAGGATCTCCGTCCGGCCGGAGCCGAGCAGGCCGCCGATCCCGAGGATCTCGCCGGCATGGAGATCGAAGGATACGCCATGCAGCACCTCGCGCATGCCGCGCCGGTGCGGCTTGGCGAGCGTCAGGTTCTTGACCGACATGAGGAGCCCGCCATCCGCCGTCTCGTCCGTCCGGTCGGCCTCCAGCAGCGCGCGGCCGACCATGGCGGCGATGATCCTGTCCTGGTCGAGTTCGCCGATAGGCTTCGTCAGCACGTGCCTGCCGTCCCGGAACACCGTCACCCGGTCGGCAAGCTGCATCACCTCGTCGATGCGGTGGGAGATGTAGACGATCGCCACCCCGCTCGCCGTGAGCTGCCTGACGATCCGGAACAGCCGCTCGCATTCGGCGAGAGAGAGCGCCGATGTCGGCTCGTCCATGATCAGGATGCGCGCATCGAGCGAGAGCGCCTTGGCGATCTCGACGAGCTGCTGCTCGCCGACCCGCAGGCCGCCGACGCGGGCGTCCGGGTCGAGGTCGATGCCGAGCCGGGAGAGAAGCGCGCGCGCCGCCTCGCGGCTTGTCCTGCGGTCGACGACGAGGCCGGCGATCAGCGGCTCGCGCCCGAGAAAGATGTTGTCGGCGACGGAGAGCTCCGGAACCAGGTTCAGCTCCTGGTGGATGATCGCGATGCCGGCGGCTTCGGCCTGCCGCACATTGGCGAAGCGCACCGGCTTGCCGGAGAGGCGGATCTCGCCCTCATAGTCTCCATGGACGCCGGACAGGATCTTCATCAGCGTCGACTTGCCGGCGCCGTTCTCGCCCATCAGGGCGTGGACCTCGCCCGGCCTGAGGTCGAAGCGTACATCCGCCAACGCGACGATCCCGCCGAAGCGCTTGCCGACGCCGACCGCCTCCAGGAGTGGAGCGTGATCCCCGCTTTCGCGGGGCTGGCCAGCCGAAGAAACCATATCGCGGGACGGCCTCCCTCCATCGCGAAAATGACATGGAAAGCTAATCTAAACGTTTCGGCGTTGTCAACGCGCTGAAAGAAGCGTTCGGAATGGATGGTGGGAAAAGGGCCGGGGTTCACGCGAAATACTTGCTTCGGGAGGTATTTGACCCTAGTCCTAGGCGCGATCGGCTTCGAAACGTTTCGAGAAATGGACCTCAGCAAGCCTCGCGGCAGGAAGTCGGGCGCGCCGACGATGATCGACGTCGCCCATACCGCGGGCGTCTCCATCGCCACCGTGTCGGCCTTCATCAACGGCTCGGCCAATGTCAGCGCGGAGCTGATGCTGCGGATCGAGTCGGCGATCCGCGAGATCGGCTACCGGCGCAACGCCGCCGCGCGCAGCCTGAAGACCGGCGCCACGCATACGATCGGGCTGACCGTCGCCGACATCCGCAACCCCTTCTTCACGGATGTCGTCGCCATCGTCCAGGACGTGCTGAATCGCGCGGGCTTTGCCGTGATGCTGTGCAGCAGCGACGAGGATACCGCCAAGCAGGACGAGCAGATCAGGCTCCTCCTCGAACGCATGGTCGACGGCCTGATCATCGGGCCGGCGGGAGAAGACGAGGTGACGCGCCGCCTCGTGCGGTCGACCCGCAAGCCGGTCGTCCTGATCGACCGCATGATCGCCGGCCTGGGCGTCGATGCCGTGGTCCTGGACAACAGGGCGGCCGTGCTGGAGGCGATCCAATATTTGCTCGGGCTGGGCCACCGCCGCATCGGCTACATTTCCGGCGCGGCGGGCACGGCGACCGGCCATGACCGGCTCGAAGGGTACCGCGCCGCGCTGGCGAATGCCGGCATCACGCCCGATCCCGGTCTGGTCCGCGACGGCCGCTTCCGCGAGGCGGACGGCTACCGGGCCGCCATGGAGCTGATGACGCTGCCGGAGCGGCCGACCGCGCTCTTCTCGGCCAACAATCTGATGGTGATCGGCGCCATGCGCGCGATCCGCGACCTCGGCCTGTCCTGTCCGGGCGACGTCTCCGTGGCATGCATGGACGATTTTCCGTGGGCGGACGTGTTCAGCCCGCGCCTGACGACCGTGGCGCAGCCGGTGAAGGCGATCGGCGAGCAGGCGGCCAGCCTGCTGCTCAACAGGCTGGCCGGCAATGCGCCGCCGGAGCCCCTGGTGCTGACGCTCCGCGGCCAGCTCATCATCCGCAGTTCCTGTGCCGCGCCGACCGTGCGTCAATCGGCGTGAAGCTGGCGCGCAATGGGCGGGCCGATCGCGATGTCCTCGAAGACCGCCCGGAAACCCTCGCGCTGCGGCGAGCAGGCCATGACCCCCGCCCGGGCATCTCCGGCCGGGAAGGGCGCCAGCCGCGCCATCTGCCAGTCCATCGCGCCGATGGCGTACTGCACCCTCACCGCATCGTCATGGCGCGTCAGCCGTGCGCGCAGCACGTCTGTCGGCCCGGCGTCGGGCAGGGGAATGACGGACCAGTCCGACGCCCCATGGGTGACGACCACGGAGAAATGCATCAGCCCGTCGGTGAACTCGATCCCCGCCTTGATCCATTCCGTCTCGCCCAGATAGAGCATCAGGCCGGCCTGATCGTAGAGCGTCCGGTAGTCGCCCGTGACGCGGGCGCTCAGCGAAAAATCCCCCGACACCGGAGCGAGCCAGGCATGGCCGCTGTTGCGATGGAAGCCGTAGAAGGTGGCCTGCCAGAAATCCGTCTCCAGCGCCGTCG
>JAFKJW010000043.1:0-6529 GCA_017305925.1 Hyphomicrobiales bacterium
GCCCCACCACCTGGTCGACCGGCTGGAGGGCGCGCCCGGCGATGATCGAGCAGGCGATCATGGCGCCGGGCGAGATCTCGCCGCGCAGCGCCAGATACGCGCCGGCGCCGAGCACGACCGTCTGCAGGGACATGCGTACGAATTTCGAGGTCGACAGCAGCGCGCCGGCCTTGTCGCTGGCCTGCGCCTGCTTTTCCAGCATGTTGCGGTGCATGCCCTGCCAGCGCGAGCGCAGGCTGGTCTCCATGCCCAGCGCCCGGATCACCTCCACGTTCTGCAGCGTGGAGTTGGCGAAGTGCTGGGCCGACTGCGAATGGCTGTTGGCCTCCGTCAGCGCCTTCTTGGTCATGATCTCGTTGGCGATGGCCAGGAGGAAGATGATGGCGGCGCCGATCAGCGCCACCCAGCCGATCAGCGGATGGAACAGGAAGCACACAACCAGCATGATCGGCATCCACGGCACGTCGCAGAGCGCGATCAGGCCCGAGCCGGTGAAGAACTCGCGCAGCCGGTCGATGTCGGAAAGCGCGAACTCGGCGCGCGCCTGCGGCTGCTGGAGGGTGTTGGTGACGACCCGGTTGAAAAGCCCCTTGGCGATCATGTCGTCGAAGCGCAGCCCGGCGCGCACCAGGACCCGGGAGCGCAGCCATTCGAGCACGCCGTAGACCGCCAGCATCAGCAGCGCGATCAGGGTGACCATGATCAGGGTCATCTCCGACCGGCTGTGCAGCACGCGGTCGTAGACTTGCAGCATGTAGAGAGGAGATACGAAAATCAGCAGGTTGATCGCGCTGCTGAAGACTACGGTCGATGCGATGATCGACCTGTACGTCTTGAGAGCGGAAACAAACGGGTTCTCAAGCTGCATCTGTATTCTTTCATCATACGACCCGCCTTGCGAGCTCGATTCGTGATCAGCTCGCCGCAACGACAGGGAAGGCTTCCGCCAGGCCGCAGGGCTGTTCCATACCATTGCGGGAGGCCCGATGAAACCCCTGGTCCTCCTGCTTGATGGCTATTTTGCGATGGAATATAAGGCTCTTCTCCTTGCAGCGGCGGACCGGCATCGACCCGCCTGACGCCGTGACGGGGTTGTCTGAAAGACCGATCGGTCGATAAGAAGGCTGAAAGCGACCGAAAGAAAAAAAGACAAAAATAGATCGGAATAAGAATTCAACCCGTCAAGATGGCCAGGCTGCCTGGAGGCCTGCGATGACCGCTGCATCGGCGGAACTGCCCATATCCGGCGCTGCCGGGTCCGACCCGCGGCTGGCCGGAGCGGGGTCCCGGTCGCCCGGCGCCCTGCGCGTGCTGCACGTCTACCGCAGCTACTTTCCCGATCCGGAAGGCGGCGTGCACGAGGCGATCCGCCAGATATGCCTGGCCGTCCGCCCGCTCGGCGTGGACAGCACCGTCTTCTGCCTGTCGCCGCGGCCCGATCCGCCGCGCCTGGTGACGGATGACGGTTTCGTGACCTGGCGCAGCCGCTCCTTCGCCGCCCCCGCCTCGTGCGACCTGGGCGGGCCGGACGCCTGGCGGCTGTTCCGGAGGCTCTCTTCCCAGCACGACATCATCAACTATCATTTTCCCTGGCCCTTCGCCGACCTCCTGCATCTGACGGCGCGGCCGAGGGCGCGCGCCGTCATGACCTATCATTCCGACGTCGTGCGCCAGTCGTCCGTCATGCCGCTCTACGCCCCGCTGATGTGGCGCATGATGGACGGGATGGACGCGGTCGTCGCCACCTCGCCCCCCTATGCCGCCACCAGCCCCTGCCTTGCCGATCCGCGGGTGCGGGAGCGGGTCCGCGTCATCCCGCTGGGCATCGCGGATATCGGCGCGGACTATTCGCCGCCGCCCGCCCTGCCGGGGGAGGCGCCCTATTTCCTGTTTCTAGGCGTGCTGCGCTACTACAAGGGCCTGTCGACCCTGGTCGAGGCGGCAGGAAGCGTGAATGCGCGGATCGTCATCGCGGGAGACGGGCCGGAGGGCCCGGCCCTGAAGCGCATGGTCCGCGAAAGGGGCTGCGACAACATCGAATTCGCCGGGCGGGTCAGCGAGGCCGACAAGCTGCGTCTCCTGGCCGGGTGCCGCGCCTTCATCCTGCCTTCGCATCGGCGGTCGGAGGCGTTCGGCATGGCGCTGGTGGAGGCGGCGGCTTTCGGCCGGCCGCTGGTTTCCTGCGAGATCGGCACCGGCGCCTCCTTCATCAACATCGACGGGGAGACGGGATTCGTGGTGCCCCCGGAAAATCCGGCCGCCCTGGCGGCCGCCCTCAACCGGCTTCTGGCGGACGATGCGCTGGCCCGGCGCCTCGGCGCGGCGGCGCGGCAGCGCTACGAGCGGCTGTTTTCGGCCGCCCCGCTGGGACGCGCCTATGCCGAGCTCTACCGGGAATTATGCCCCGCCCCGCTGCTCCGCGGCACGACATAGGGTCATGACCGCGGGCGGCCCCCGCCGCCGGCAGGCGGCACGATGCCGACATGCCGGTAGAGCGTCGTCCGCGACACGCCGTAATCCCGCGCCAGCGCGGTGACGGTCGTCTCCGGATCCGCCAGCAGGAGGCGTATCCGGCGCACGTCCCGGGCGGTGAGCTTCGCCGGCCTGCCGCCGACCCTGCCGCGCGCCCGCGCCGCCGCGAGCCCCGCCTTCGTCCGCTCCCGGATCAGGCCGCGCTCGAACTCGGCCATGGACGTGGAATTGCAGCTTTCCGGCCGCGCTCGTCGTCTCGATCCTTTCCGACAGGCTTTCGAAGCCGATCCCCCTGCGCTCCAGCTCCGTCACGATCGAGACGAGGTCGGAGAGGCTGCGGCCGAGGCGGTCGAGGCGGTGCACCACCAGCGTATCGCCCGCCCGCGCGGCCTTGAGCGCCTGCGCCAGCTCCGGCCGGTCCTTGGCGTTCATGCCGCTCGCCGCGTCGCAATAGAGCACGGCGCATCCGGCTCCCGCCAGCGCGTCGCGCTGGGCGGCAAGGTTCTGATCGACGGTCGAGACGCGCGCATAGCCGATGCGAACGCCCTCCTTCTTCTCCCCGTTGTCCATCTTCTTCGCTGCATCCGTTTTCCGGACATAGAATACTGGACAGGGTTTCGTGGCACAATGGCGGCGACGGAGCGGGCAACCGGATGCCGCCGCGGGCCGTCCGGAAACCGGCCGTTTATGGAACGGATCCCCTGCCGGACCCCAGGACGATCGCCTGAGAGGCATGGCGCCCTACGTTGCCCCTCTCTGCCCTGCCGAGCGAACAGGTCGAGCAATTGCCGGGCGGCGCGGTCCCAGTCGAAGCGCCGGGCGCCGGCCAGCGCCGCTTCGGCGAGGCGCGCCCGCAGGTCCGGCGACCCGACCAGGCGTCGCAGGCCGTCCGCGATCGCGCCGGCGTCGAGCGGGTCGACCAGGAGGGCCGCCTCTCCCGCCACCTCCGGCATGGAGGATATGTTGGCGGTGAGCATCGGCAGGCCGTACTGCATCGCCTCCGCCAGCGGCAGGCCGAAGCCTTCGTAGAGCGAGGGCATGGCGAGCAGCAGCGCGTTCTCGTAGAGCGTGGAGAGCTCGCGCTCGTCGACATAGCCGGTGAGGTGGACATGGCCGCGCAGGGCGAGCGCGGCGATCGCCTTTTCGAGGTCGACGTCCCCCCAGCCGGCGCCGCCGGCCACGACGAGATGTGCCTGCTCCCTTATGCCGTCCGGCAGCGCGGCATAGGCCCGCAGCAGCCGGGCGAGGTTCTTGCGGGGCTCCAGCGTGCCGACGAACAGGATGTAGGGGCGCGCGATGCCCCATTTTTCCAGGTAGCCCGCCCGGTGGCCGGGCGGCCGGGCGGCGATGCCGGGATAGATCACGGAAATGCCGGCTCTCAGATCCGGAAAGGAGCGGGCGATGTCGGCACCGGTGTGCCGGGAGACGGCGACGACGGCGTCGGCCCGCTTCAGCGCCGGCGGCATCAGCAGCCTTTCCATCAGCCGGCTCGCCGGCCGCATGGTCTCGCCGGCGAAGCGCCAGACGAGATCGTGAACGGTGAGGCAGCCGAAGATGTCGCGCGGCAGGCCGAGGGGCAGCCGGTGCGCCGGCCCCCAGAAGATTTCGGGCCGGTCGCGGCGCACCAGCACCGGCAGCACCGCCTGCCCCCACAGGAAGCGGCCGGCGCCGCCCTTCAGCGGCACGATGCGCTGCCGGACGCGGCCGGCGCCCTCGTGCAGCGGGTGGACCAGCGGGCCGGGCGCGTAGAGGGTAAGGTCGGCGCCGGTGCGCAGCAGCGCGTTGACCATCTCGTGCGTGTAGCGGCCGATGCCGGTCAGCGGCCGGGCCAGCAGGCGGGCGTCGACGCCGATCCGCATGGCCTCAGCCTTCCGGATCGGCTGCCTGCCGCTGCGGCCTGTCGCGGGCGAGGCCCTTCAGCATGCCGGCGAGCCGGCGGCCGAGCACCGGGTAGGCGTGGCCGTCGCGCCAGCTGCGGGCCCGGTCGAGCCGTTCGCGAAATTCCGGCGTGCCGGCCGCCGCGTCCGCCGCCAGCCTCTCCAGCCCCTCGGCGATCTGCGCGGGCGCGGTGCCCGGCAGCTTGAAGACGCACGCGTCGAGATCCTGGAAGATCGGCAGCGGCGTGACGGCGACCGGCTTGCCCGCCGCCAGGCCGTAGCGCACCGCCCCGCTCGCCGATTCGGTCGTCTCCTGGTAGGGGTAGGCGACGATGTCGGCGCTTGCGAGCAGCGCCAGGCTCTCCTCGTCGCTGAGGAAATCGGTGCGCAGGTCGACATGCGTCCACAGCCGGTACCTGCCGATCAGGGCCTTGGCCTGCTGGATCGTCCGGTAGGAGGCCTCCGTCGGGAATTCGGCGTTGACCAGCCGCAGCCGGAAGTCGAGCCCCCTGCCCCGCAGGATGTGGACGGCCTCGATCAGCTCCGGCAGTCCCTTGTTGGGCAGGAAGAAGCCGTAGCTAGCCACCGTGACCGGGCGGGCACGCGCCCTGGCCGGCGCCGCACCGGCCGCCCTCGCCTTCGGCGCCAGCACGCCGTGCGGGAACAGCGACACGTTCTCCACCAGCCCGTGGCGCTTCAGCCGGTTCATGTCGTTGACCGAATGGACCAGGAGGCGCGCGCAGCGGGCGAGCGCGGGGACCAGCGTCTCCAGTTTGCGGTGCGGCTCGTGCGCCGGGTCGATCGTGGCGTGCAGCGTCACCACCACGGTCCTGCCGTCGTCGACGAGGCGGTGCAGGAAGGCGGCGAGGCGGTCGAGATCGTAGAAGCCGTAGTTGAACTGGACCATCACCACGTCGAGCTTCCAGGCCTCGATGGCGGCCAGCACCGCGGCGAGGTCGTCCACCTTGCCCTCGTGCCAGCAGCGCACGACATTGTGGCCGTCCTTGCCGAGCTTCTCGTCCGCATGGCCGGCCAGGATCACGGTGGGCAGGCCGAGCACGTCGAGGAGGTGCCGGGAGTAGGTGGCGATGCCGCAGCGCTTGTTGTAGGTCGACATCCAGCCGACCTTCGGCTCGGCCCGGTATGGCGTTTCGGCGGCCAGCGCCGCCGCTGCCACGTTGCGCCGCGCCACCTCGGCCCAGCCGTAAGCGTCGAGCAGGTCCTGCGGCGCCGGCAGGCGGGGCCGGCCCGCCTTGCGGCGAAAGGCCTCCGACATCAAAGAAGCCAGGTGCTCCGCGTCCGGCTCGGCCCAGACGCTGTCGGGCTTGTCCTCCTCATGCGTCTCGGCGCGCGCGAAGCTGAAGTCGATCAGTTCGGCATTGCCGGCATTGCAGAAATCCGTCTGCCCGCTCCAGCCGGTGGCGATCACGTGCAGCCCGCTCAGCATCGCCTCGGCGATCGGCAGGCCGAAGCCTTCGGCGCGGCTGGGCGCCACCAGCGCGTCGCACTGGCCGTAGAGCGCCTTCAGCTGCGCCTCGCCGACGTCGTCCATGAGAAGCAGCACGTCCGGATAGTCCGGATCGGCGGCGCGATGCGCGGCCAGCATGTCCTCGACGCGGTTGTGCGGGTTGGGGAAGGTCTTGACGACCAGGAGCACGTCGTCCCTGGCCCTGAAGGCCCTGCCGTAGCTTTCGAGCAGCACGTCCGCCCCCTTGCGCGGAAAGCAGGAGGAGACGTGCAGGAAGGTGTAGCCCGCCGTCCGGACGCGGTAATCCGGATCCGGCGCGATGCGGCTCCAGTGGTCGACGCCGTTGCCGACGACCGTGACCGGCACCGAAACGCCGGCGTCGACCAGCACGCGCTTGACGTGCCGCGAGGTCACGGTGACGAATTGCAGGCTTTCGTTGAAGGCCTCGGCATAGGCGAAGGGAAAGCCCGTCTCCTCCCAGGCGTAATTGTGCAGCCCGTTGACGCGCGCCTGCATGTCGGCGACGCGGGGCGGGTACATGTTGCGCGAGACCACCTCGGCGGCGGCTGCCGCGGGCGTCACGGAGCGCGCATGCAGCCGGGCGAGATCCGGATTGGCGTCGAGGAAGGCCTTGTCCGGCGCGAACGGGCCGGGCCCTTCGGCCGAGAGCAGCGACACGTGCGTGCCCGACTCAACGATGCGACCGCGCTCG
>JAFKJW010000043.1:6571-11165 GCA_017305925.1 Hyphomicrobiales bacterium
CGCCAGGGCGCGGTTGACCGCGGCGAGGCTGTAGCTGGAATCGAACGGCCCCTCGATCCGCCATTCTGCCGGCCGCGCGAGCTCGCCCGCGCGCAGCCGGGCCTCGGCGGCGGTGCGGTTGCGCGCCATGGCCTGCGCCACCTGCATCAGGTCCTGCTCGTCCGGCCCGGCCGGCTGGCGCGGCAGCGCCGCCAGCGCCTCCACCAGCCGCTCCTGGCACGCCTCGATGCGCGCCCGGGCGGCGGCCCAGCCCTGCCGCGCCGGCGGCGCGCCGGCGGCGCGTCGCAGCGCGGCGAGCGCCAGGCCGGCGCTCCTTTCCCAGGAGAACCGCGCCGCCTGCGCCGCGCCCCTTTCCACGAGGCCGGCGCGCAGGCCGGAATCGGTCAGCACCGCCTGCATCCTCGCCGCCATCTCCCCGGCCGAGAGCGGGTCGAACAGCGCGTCGGGATCGCCGATCACCTCGGGCAGGCTGGAGGTGTTGGCGCCCAGCACCGGCGTGCCGCACTGGAAGGCTTCCAGGCAGGGCAGGCCGAACCCCTCGTGCAGGGAGGGGAAGACGAAGAGCGCGGCGAGGTTGTAGAGGCGGATCAGGTCCTCGTCGTCGACATAGCCGGTGAATTTCAGCGTGTCGCGCGGCAGGCCGCGGCGGCGCGCCTCCTCGTCGAGCGCGGCGCGGTCGAGCTCGGGCATGGAGCCGGCGAGCACGAGGTGGTGGCGCTGGCGCAGCTCGGCCGGGAGGAGCGCGAACGCCTCGACGAGGCGCGGCAGGTTCTTCCGGGGATCGCTGCCGCCGGTGTAGAGGACGAACGGCTTTTCCAGCCCGAAGCGGCGGCGCAGGTCCTCCCCGTCGGCCGCCGAAAGCCCCAGCCTGCGGAATTTCGGATCGGCCGCCTCCGAGGCGTTGACCATGATGTCGGGCGCGATGCCGAGCAGCTCGACCGCCTCGCGGAAGGAGGATTCGGAGATGGTGACGATGCCGGCGCTCTTCTTCAGCTCCTCGATCTTGGCCAGATAGTGCCGCCTGAAGTCCGCATTGTTGTCCAGATAGTCCTGCCGGTACACCAGCGGGATGAAATCGTGCACCGTGGTGACGACCGGCACGGACGACAGCCGGCCGATGCTGAGCACGGCGGAATCGATATAGCCCTCGAAGAAGGACGGGCAGAACACCACGTCCGGCGCGATCATCGCGATATAGGCCTCGCGCATCAGCGCCGAGGCATTGTGGCGCCAGCGCAGCCTGGGCACGCGGTCCTCGCATTCGTCCAGCAGCTCCACGACATGGATGTTCGCGGGGTCGACGAGGGCGTCGAAGGTGCGGCGGATCGCCGGCAGCGTCCCGGGAAAGGACGAGTTGAGAAGCAGGTGGATCCGGTCCCCGCCGGCCTGCGCGGCGAGCGCCTGCGCCAGCGCGTCCGTATAGCGCCCGAGGCCGCGGAAGCGGCTCTCGGTCTGGCAGGCCTGCATGTCGATGAGGATGTCAGCCATTCTTGCCCAGCCGCTCGCTCAGGTCCCTGTAGAGAAGCCGCGCCCTCGGCGAGAGCTGCGAGGCGCTCAGGCCGTGCTGGAAATGCTGGTTCGACAACGCCCCGCCGGAAGACAGCAGGAAGCCGCGCATCCGCGCGGCGGCATCCGGGAAGCGGCCGAGCACCCGCTTGCCGGCCTCGCGCACCAGCGGCTGCGCCGCCGCCAGCATGGCGACCCGCCGCGCCGTCTTCCTGGCCGAGGCCCCGAGCGCGGAGCGGGCGCCGGCGGCGCGCTCGCGCATGTCCGCCGCGATGCTGCTCGCCGCGCGCAGCGGCTTCGTCACCCGCCAAGAGGTGCTTTCATAGACCGCGGCCAGCCGCTGCTGGATGTCGGAGAGCTCGCGCAGCTGCTCCTCGATGAGCCGGATCTGCTGCTGGAAGCCGCGCTCGAAGCGCTCCGACAGCGTGTCCAGCGTCAGCCCGTAATCGGCGGCGAAGAGCGCGTCGAACTGCGCCAGGAAGGCGGCCTCCCCCGCCTTCTGGGCGATCACCGCATAGTCGGGGCTCACCCCGCGGAAGACGTCGATCAGCCGCACCGTCTCGGCCGCGGCCAGCGGCTTCTTCTCCTGGAGCCGCAGCACCTTGGCCCGGGCAAAGCCGTGATAGCGCGGCAGGAAGGAAAGCAGGCCCGGCGGCAGCGGCTTGTTGTGGGTGGGGTCCATGTGGAAGGCGAGCGTGCCGACGTCGAGGTTCTCGGCGTTCGGCGTCTCCAGGATCAGGAGCCCGCCCGGCTGGAGGACGCGATGCGCCTCCGCGATCAGCGCCTGAAGCACCTCGAAGGGCAGGTGCTCGGCGATGTGGAAGCCCGAGACAACGGCCCGGCTGGCGTCGGGGAGCGAGCGCAGGAAGGCGATGGCGTCCATGTTGCGCGCCGACAGGCCGCGCGCGAAGCAATCCTGGAGCATGCCGTCGTCGAGGTCGACGCCCTCGGCGCGCATGCCGTTCTCGGCCGCCAGCTCCAGCCATTCGCCGCGGCCGCAGCCGAGATCGACGAGCCCCGGCCCTTCGGCCGCTTCGGTGAAGGGGCGCAGGAAAGGCAAATAGACGCGCAGGCGCCCGACGATCTCTTCGCGGGTGCCGCGGAAGTTCGCCTCGAACTCGCGGTAGAAGGCGTTGTCCGTCATCGCACCAGCTCCAGTTCGGGCGGCGCCCAGGCCATGCCGACGAAGCGGGGCTGGGCGGTGTTGACGACGGAAAAGGTCAGGGCGAGATCCTGCCAGCAATAGTTGCGGCCGAGATGCGTGTCGCCCTCGTGCAGCGCCACGGCGAGCGAATAGTTTCCTTCGCCGAAATTCACGTCGAAAGTGAAGCGCAGCGACAGCTTCTCCCCCGCATCCAGCGCCTGCATGGGGCGGCCGAGATGATGGGTGTTGGTGCCGAAGACCGGCTGGCCCAGCCTGTCCTTGATCATGTAGCCGACGACCAGGCCGGGAATGCGCGCCGCCAGGCTGGCGTCGACCCGCAGGGTGACGCGCGCGCCGACCTTCACGATGTCGGTCTCGGCGCCGGTCTCGTCCAGCAGCGCCACCTTGTCGATCGCCGCCTCGCCGGTGCCGGAGACGGTGCGCGCGCGGCCGTCCGCGCCGATCGTCTGGCTGACCGCATAGCCCTCCTTCTCGGCGATGAGGGCGTTGTAGAGGTCGAGCACGCTTTCCGGGTGCCCGTCCATGCGGATGGTGCCCTTGTCGATGAGGATCGCCCGGTCGCACAGCGCCACGACCGCGGCGCGGTCGTGCGAGACGAGCAGCAGCGTGGTGCCGGCGGCACGGAACTGGCGGATGCGGTCGAAGCTCTTGTGCTGGAAATAGGCGTCGCCGACCGACAGCGCCTCGTCGATGATGAGGATCTCGGGGCGGAAGGCGGTGGCCACCGCGAAGGCCAGCCGCACCTGCATGCCGCTCGAATAGATGCGGATGGGCTGGTCGAAATAGTCGCCGATCTCGGCGAAATCCTCGATGGCCGGCAGGGCGGCCTCCGCCTGCGCGCGCGAAAAGCCCATCAGGCCGGCCGTGTTCAGCGCGTTGGCGCGGCCGGTCATGTCCGGGTTGAAGCCCATGCCGAGCTCGAGCAGCGCCGCCACCCGGCCGTCGACATGGACCTTGCCGCCGGTGGGCTGCATGGTCCCGGCCAGGATTTTCAGCAGCGTCGACTTGCCGGCGCCGTTCTGCCCGACGATGCCGACCGCCTCGCCGGCACCGACCTCGAAGTCGATGTCGTGGAGGATCCGCTTTTCGTGCCGCAACGCCCGTGCCGGCAGGAACCACGACAGGACGCGGTGCCACTCGGTCCGGGGGGCCCGGAAGCTCTTGGCGATGGCTTCGGCGCGCAGCACGCTCATAGCACGTCCACCATGTCGGCATTGGCGCGCCGGAACAGGAAGAGCGAGAAGGCGCAGGCGGCGAGCGCAGCCACGAAAAGCGCGGCGAGCGCCGGAAACGACGGAAAGCGCTGGTAGACGATCGCCTCGTGGTAGGCGGTGACGATCTGGAAGACGGGGCTCAGCTGCAGCCAGGCGAGGTATTTTTCCGGGATGACGCTGGCGGGATAGACGATCGGCGTGAACCAGAACAGCAGCTGCAGGACGATCGGCATGACCTGCTCGACGTCGCGGATGAAGACGTTGAGGACACCCAGCGTGATGCCGATCCCGGCCGCCAGCAGCGCCACCACCGGCGCCAGCAGGAACACCGACAGGATGCTCCAGCCTATGCCGTGGCCGAGCAGGAAGAAGATGACCACCATGACCGCCAGCAGCATCAGATTGTTGAGCAGGGCCGAGCCGATCTCGATGATGGGCAGGGTGATGCGCGGGAAGTTCATCTTCTGGATGATGTTGGCGTTCTTGACGAACACCTTCATGCAGCGGTCGAGCACCTCGGAAAACAGGTTCCAGCCGAGCAGTCCGGCCATGAGGTAGATGGCGTAGCCATAGGTGCCGGCGACGCCGGGCATTTTGGAGGAAAGCAGGTTGGACAGGATGAAGGCATAGATCATGACCTGCGACAGGGGATGCAGGATCAGCCACGCGCCGCCCAGCTTGCTGCGGACGAAACGCATGTAGAAATCGT
>JAFKJW010000044.1 GCA_017305925.1 Hyphomicrobiales bacterium
GCTTGGCCAGCGCCCTCAGGCTCTCTTGACTATGCCGTATCGCTCGACGGATCGCCTCTGTCGTCGTGGCGCTCCCATGCAGAACCTGGCCCATAGCGCATCCCTTGATTCGGAAGACAAGGATGCCCCATCAAAGCCGGGATCAAACATCTAGGTGGGGAGGTTGCGATCTGCCCAGGCCGTTGGCGTCTGGCCAGCGAGGGAGCGAAACTCCCGTATAAGATGCGCTTGATCGGAGTAGCCAGCTTCCACGGCGATTTCCGCCCAACGCGGACAGTCTGTCTTCGCAAGAGCGGTTGCGCGGTGCAGACGCATCATTCGGGCGGCAACTACCGGCTTCAAGCCGGAGGCGGCTTTCACGCGGTTGCTCAAATGCCGTGTGCTCCATCCCACGGCGGCGGCCGCTTGCTCAACCGAATAACCGACTGCCAGATGCTGCCAAACAGCGATTGTTCGCGGGCATTCCTGATGGGAGAGTCTGCGCAGAAGGAATTGTTCGACAAGTTCAAGGCGGCGCAACCGATCTGTCGTTTCGGAAAACATGTCCTGAGGCTCTGACAGTTTGCCAGCCAGCTCCGGCAATGCGTTTAATTCCACGACATGCCCGGCTAGATCAGCCGCAAGGCCACCATACAATCGCATAGCACCACGCAAGGTTAGATCGACTTGCATGCAATCAATTCTGCCCTGGATGTTACGTGTATCGGTCCTGCATATAAGCCGGCAGTGAATCCACCGGCGAGATGCTGGGGCATTTGTGTTCCGAATCCAACGCTCCAAGGGTTCGCCAGACTGAATATAAGAGGAAAGATCAATGGAGCCGTTTCGATCTCGTCGATTGGCGTTTGATCAGCCGCGTAGCAATAAATTCCGGCAACCAAGCCATGTAGGCCAATACTCGGTTTGTAAGACTGCATCTCCAGCATCATGGCACCGCCGTTTCCATGATCGCCTTCGATTGATGTCCTCGCGTTCTTCGCGTCGGAGATGCAGACCATAGCAGGATTCAGAGCACTTATCGCAATGTCATGCTCGTAGGTCCCTGCTCATCTCGTTGGGGTGATACAACAAGCGTAGGCCCTTTTGCCTCGCCAACTGCCGTAAAACAGAGCCGCCCAGCATAACGCCCGTGACCTCGCGGCCAAGCTTGCGGTCGATAGTAGGTCAGTGCCGTGTTCTTGACCGGGGTGAGCACAAGGACGTTGGGAAGGGAGCGGGGCACCTGCATCGGTCATCGATCTTCGCTGCGCCCCCGGCGCCTTATGATAATTTTTGCGCCCGGCTGGTCGAGCGCATTGAAGACCGCCTTCCAGCAACTGCCGGACTTTCCGGATTGAATATCCAGGCCCGCCGCATGGCGGCCGGTCAATAGTCGAGTGGATTCCTGCCGAAACTCTCCGGCGCACTCTCGTCGATGACGATCTCGATCTCCGCGAAGGCTGGCGGCTCGGTTACCGCCGTGCCCGAGGCATGCAGCGCCGCAAGGCGAATCCCGCGCCGGACCTGCTGATACGGGTTCTGACAGATGACGGCGTTCACCGTGCCGTTGCGAAGGAGTTCCCGCATGCCGCCCGCCATGTCGTGGCCGATGAGGATGGTCGAGCCGGCTCGACCGGCCTCGGCCAGCGCTTCCGCCACGCCGAACAATCCGCCGCCCGCGACATAGATGGCCGACAGATCGCGATGCGTCGCCAGCAGGTTCCTGGCCGCTTCCCTGGCGGGGCCGGCATGTTCAACATTCCACTGGACCGGCAGCAGCCGGGTCGAGGGAAACCGCGCGGCAAGGACCTCTCCGCATCCGGCAACCCGCAGCGCGAGCTCCTGGTAGAGCTCGGAACCGCCGAATATGCAGAGTTGCGCATCCCGCCTGCCCACGAACCATCCGAGCAGCGCGCCGGCCGTTCGTCCTGCCGCGAAATTGTCCATGCCGACATAGGCCTGCCGGGCGCAATTCTGGACGTCGGACAGCAATGTGACCACCGGAACGCCGGACTCGACTGCGCGGTCTATCGACGCGCCGACCGCCGGGTCCTGCAGGGCGACGACCGCGAGCCCGACGCCCTTGCTCCCCGCATGCCGGTCGATCGCGGCTGCAAGCGCGGCGGAATCGAGCGACGGATAGGTCTCGACGCTCGGGTCTATCCGGAAAGCGAGGAACTAGTCGCGCAGGTCGCCGACGATGCGCTGCAACTGGCGGATGAACGGATTGTCGTCGTCGGGAAGCAGCACCCGTATGTCGAGCGGAACACGTCGCGAGAGGCCCTGCGCAGCCATGTTCGGCTGCCAGCCCAGCTCCGCGGCGACGGACAGGACGCGCGCGGCAGTTGCCGGAGAAATGCCGTCCCGGCCCTTCAGAGCGCGGTCGACGGTGGCGATGCTGACATGCGCTGCGCGCGCGATGTCGAAGACGGTGACGCGGCGGCGGGCGCTGTCCATATCGTCCATCAATCCGTCATGCCCGCCGCCGGGAACCCGCGCGCGGGCGCGCCCGTCGCCGGGCTCATCGGCAGGCTCCGTCGGCGCGCAGCCATTCGACCGCCGCGCCAATCGCACCGCCGAAGGAGCCGAAGGCGGCCTCAACTATATCCAGTCCCCTGTATGGCGGGGCGGCGACCTGGCGGAACGTGTTCCTGATCGAGTTGAACAGGACGTCGCCGGCAAGCGAAAGCCCGCCGCCGACCACGTAGCGATCCGGCCCGTAAAGCTGCACCGTCGATGCCAGGGCAAGCCCGACCGAGTGCCCGACCTCTTCGAAAATCCGCATGGCGTCAGTGTTAGACTCGCGTAATTTGCTTAGCAAGTCTTCGATGGGCCGCCCCGCTTTGGCTTCGATCCGGCCCCGTCCGACCATGGCTTCCAGGCAACCGCGCGCGCCGCAGGCGCAGACCGGCCCGTCGAAATCGATGATGACGTGCCCCATGTCGCCGGCGCAGCCGCCGAAGAACCTCAAGGGCTCGCCGTCGAACAGCAGGCCCCCGCCGACGCCGGTGCCAAGACTGTAGAACGCAAGTCGCCTTGCCCCCTTTCCCGCCCCGAATTCGTATTCGGCGATGGCCTGGGCGTTGCTGTCGACCTCCAGCGTCGCCGGCATATCGAGAGCCTCCTCGATCGCGGCGCGCAGGGGAAAGCCGGTCAGGAGATGCAGGTTCGGATTGTATTCCAGATGCGAGCGCCCGCTGTCGATGAAACCGGCGACGGCGACGCCTACTCCGCGCAGGCGCGGCTTGCCGAAGCGCGCCACCAGGGGCGCGCTCGCGGCGGCGATCGCGGCCACGGTCGATTCAGGATCGCGGTCCGGATCTGTGGGGATGCGCCCGGTTTCGACAGGCCTGCCGTCATCGGCGACGATCGCCAGTTTGATGCCCGTGCCGCCGATGTCGATCCCGAGCGCTCCGCTCATTTGCCAAGGGCCCGCCTTGCGAGGTCGGCGTTCTTCCACAGCGATATCGGGCTGGTTATGCCCTTGGGGCGGAAGGGCAGATGGATTTTCTGCCCCAGCGCGGCGGACGCGTATCCGGCATACAGCACCTCCTGGACGACGCGGCCGACCTCGCCGGTGCAGATGGGCGCTTCCTTGCCGCGCACCGCGCGGGCGAAATGCTGCATCTCCTGCGGGAAACCGTAGTTGTAGAGCTCGTCGAACACCGGATAGGTCCAGCCCTTGGTGCTGGGGGCCTTCTCCACGGCATAGGCGAAGCCGTTCTCGCTGTAGGTCGGCAAGGCGTTGCCGCGATGCAGGTCGGCGCTGGTCAGGCCGTGCGAGCCGCGAACCTCGATGGTGTCGTGCATTCCGCCGCGCGTGGCCCAGCTGTTCTCCACGATCCCGATCGCGCCGTTGTCGAACTCGATGATGCAATGGGTCTCGTCGTCGCCTTCCGTGCGGTCGCCATGCACCTGCGTGTTCATCTGCGCATAGACGCTCTTGATGCCCGGACGGCCGAGAAACCACCAGACGAACGCGATGCCGTGGCAGCCGAGGTCGGCGAACGCCCCGCCGCCGGCTTCCTGCGGATCCCAGAACCAGTCGGAATGGGGGCCAAAATGCTTCTCGGCCTGCTTGACGTAGTGGACACGCCCGAAGGCGCCCTGGTCCGCCATCTCCTTGGCCTTCACATATTTCGGCGTGAAGAACAGCTCCTCGGCATAGTTCAGCAGGACGCCCTTGCGGTTGCAGACGTCGATCATCTCGTCGGCTTCCTCAAGGGTTACGCAAAGAGGCTTCTCGCAGACCACGTGCTTGCCGGCGTTGGCGATGTCGATTGTCATCTGCGCGTGCAGCCGGTTCGGTGCAGTGATCGTGATCATCTCGATATCGGGTTCCTTCAGCATCTCGCGGTAGTCGGTGAAGACGCGCGGGATTCCGTGCCGCTTGGCCATCGCGGCCGCGTTGCCGGGCGTCGGCGACGCGATCGCGACGACTTCCGCCTCGTCGGGCAGGATCTTGAACGATTCCGCATGGATGTCGGCTTCGAAGCGCGAGCCGATGATACCAACCTTAACCTTACCCTTTGCCATGGCTGTCCGTTTCCTCCTTGGGTTGCAGGGACAATCCGTCCTC
>JAFKJW010000187.1 GCA_017305925.1 Hyphomicrobiales bacterium
ACTCGGACGAAGGCAGCCACACGCTCGCCCTGGTGCGGGAGAGCGGCGGCCGTGCGACCGCTGCCGCCGACGCCGAAATCCGGGCCGCCATGATCGACCTGACGCGGCGCGCGGGCCTCTTCTGCGAACCGACAGGCGCAGTCTCGCTGGCCGCGGTTCGCCGACTGTTCGAGGAAGGGACGATCGGACAAACCGACACGGTCGTCTGTATCGTCACCGGTCACGGCTTCAAGGATTTTGCCGCTTGGGAGCACGCTGCGGAGAGCGTCTCCCCAGCTTGAGCGGCTTCAGGCTTGCTCCTCGCCGCAAGGCCGGGGGCCGATTCTCCGACGTTCGGGAGGTTTTTCATGTCTGACCACAAAGTGAAAATAGGCATCGTCGGTGCCGGCATCTGGGG
The DNA here is from genome assembly GCA_017305925.1 of Hyphomicrobiales bacterium. Classification (GTDB taxonomy): domain Bacteria; phylum Pseudomonadota; class Alphaproteobacteria; order Rhizobiales; family Rhizobiaceae; genus Arvimicrobium. The sequence continues at coordinate 398 of JAFKJW010000187.1, forward strand.
CAGCAACCACGCGCTCGCCCTTTCCACGCATCCGAAAGGTGAGGTGACGCTGATCTGCGATCGCGATGCGGCACGCGCGCGAGCGCTCGCCGAGAGGTTCGGCTGCGCCTGGACCGACAGCCTCGACGTGCTCGCCGGCAGCGATGTCGAAGCCGTCACCATCGCGACCCCCGATCCGTTTCACCGCGAGCCGACAGTGGCCATGCTCGCGGCGGGAAAGCATGTGATGTGCGAGAAGCCTCTTGCGACGACCGTGGCGGACGGCATCGAGATGGTGCGCGCGGCCAATGCCGCCGGCACCAAGTTCATGGTCGATTTCCACGCCCGCTGGCATCCGCTTTTCATGGGGGCCAAGGGCTACGCCGAACGTGGAGAGCTTGGTGACCCGGTGATGGCCTATGCCCGCCTCTCCGACACGATCTACGTGCCGACGAAAATGCTGGGATGGAGCGGGCAGTCGGGGCCCGAATGGTTCCTGTATCCGCACATCATGGATATGGTCCGCTGGATATTCGCCCGCGAGCCGGTCTCCGTATACGCGCAGGGACACCGCGGCGTGCTCGAGGCGAAGGGCATCGACTGCTGGGACGCCATCCAGAGCATGATCACCTTCGAAGGCGGCGCCTTCTGTACCTTCGAGACCTCATGGATCGTGCCGGATTCCTATACCAATGTCGTCGACAACCGCATCTTCCTGAACGGCACCAAGGGCGGATTGGAAGTCCGCAACGAGCCTTCGTTATGGGCATATACCGACCGCTTCCATACGCCGTTCTCTTCCGAATCCGTCACCCGCTACGGAAAGGCGACGGGCTTCCAGTACGACAGCATTCGCTACTTCATCGACTGTGTCGCCGATGATATTGCTCCGGAGTGCACCGGTCGTGACGGCCTTGTCGTGACGGCCATGATCGAGGCCACGCTGCTCTCGCTCGCCGAGGGGCGCCCGGTTGCGATCAGCGAGGTCCTCGATCTTGGGATGATATGATGTCTGCGACGCTCGATCTGTTTCGCCTGGACGGCAAGACGGCTTTCGTTTCGGGTGCCAGTCGGGGCCTGGGCCGGATCATGGCCCTGGCGCTGGCCGACGCCGGCGCGAACGTCGCCATTTCGGGGCGCACCGCCGGTGCGTTGTCGGCGACCGTCGCGGAAATCGAGGGGCGCGGCGTCCGGGGATGGGGCGTCGAGGGCGACATGGCGACGCCGGAAGGCGCCGAGACCGCCACGCGCGCCGTCCTGGAGCGCATCGGAACACCCGACATCCTGATCAACAACATCGGCAACCGGAGCCTCAACGTACCCATCGAGGATCAATCCACCGCAGACTGGCATGAACTGTTTGATTTCAACATGACCAGCACCTTTGTCGCGACGCGGGATTTCGGCAAGGCGATGATCGCGCGGGGCAGCGGTGGCCGTATCATAAATATCGCCTCGATGAGCGGCATGATCATCAACCGGGGCATTGGCGGGCGGCATTATGAGACCGCCAAGGCGGCGGTCATCCATTTCACCCGCGCTACGGCCGCGGACTGGGCGCCTCACGGCATAAACGTGAATTCCATCTCGCCGGGCCTGATGATGACCGAAGCCAACCAGCGCTGGGAGCGCGACCATCCGGAGGTGATCGAGAAGCTTTCGGCCGGCATTCCGCTGGGCCGGCCCGGGCGGCCGGAGGAAATCGGTCCGCTCGCCCTCTATCTGGCGAGCCCGGCGTCGAGCTACGTGACGGGCGCGAACTTCGTCATCGATGGCGGATACACCGTCTGGTGACAATCGCATCCGGAGACGATCGGCCTTGCGCGTCCTGGCCTTCGAGAGGCCGCCCGACGAGAGCATTTCGGCCCGGTGCGCATAACGTGCCGAACCTCCATATCCTCGACGGCAGCGTCTTCGTCACCGGCGGTCCCGCCGTGCGCGGGGTCGCCTCGCTCCCAACCGCTCCTTTGGAACGTCCAGGCCCGCCATGACCGAACATGCCATCCCGATCGACATACCGCCGCCGGATGCGGTCGCTCCCAGGAATCGCGCGCCGTCCGGAACGACCGACTGCCACTTCCACATCTTCGGCGCGAAGGACCGCTACAAGCTCAGCCCGCAGCGCATGTACGAGCCGGCCGATGCTTCCGTCGAGCGCTATCTGGCCATGGCGAGGACGGTCGGCATCGAACGCATGGTGGTGGTCAACGGCAGCCCCTACGGCACCGACAACGAATGCATCATGGACGCGATCGACGCGTTCGGGCACGACAAGGCGCGCGGCGTGGCCGTAGTCGATCCCGACGTGTCCGACGCCGAGCTTGCGCGCCTGAACCGCCGCGGCATCCGCGGCATCCGCTTCAATGCGATCACGGCACGCACCCCCTTGTCCGCGCTTTCCGACCTCGGTCGGCGCATCGCGCCGATGGGCTGGCACATCCAGATGTGGGTTCGCGGCGAGCGGCTCGTCGAGGTGGCGCCCGTGCTGGAAGAGCTGCCGGTCCCGGTGGTGATCGATCACATGGGCCAGGTTCCAACCTCGTTCGGCATGGATCACCCGCAGTTCCGCACCCTGGTCAAGCTGCTTGAAAGCGGCAAGGCCTGGGTCAAGCTCGTCGGCTATCGCGTCTCCGAGGGGCCGCCCTATGCCGACCTGCTCAGCCCGGTGGCGGCGATGATCGCCGCCGCGTCCGACCGCTGCGTCTGGGGCACGGACTGGCCGCATCCCTATCTGGAGGGCCGCCCCATGCCGAACGACGGCGATCTGCTCGACCTGCTCTTCACCTGGGCGGACGAGGACCAGGTCCGCCGCATCCTCGTCGACAACCCGGCAAGGCTCTACGGCTTCTGATGACCGGCGTCGCCTCGTCGGCCCGCTGCCGGAGCGACGCGACCGCCAACGATATGGGTCCGCGTCGGGCCCGTCCTGCCCAGCGTCGACACGGTGGCCGAGCCGCGACTACCGAAGGTGCTCCCCGCGTTCGGCTGCCTCGGCACCGCCGCACCCGCTATTCCGCGGCTGCGACGTGCATATGAGGCGCCAGGGCTGCTGCGATGATCTGCGCCTGCTCCCCGTCGTGGCGGTCGATGGACCCGCCGGCCGCGGCCGCCATGGGCGGGCGGCCGACATAGGCGACCGGCCGGGCCGGCAGCATGTCGGCCAGCGTCTCATGCATGGAGGGCCAGGCGCCCTGGTTGCGCGGTTCTTCCTGACACCAGGTCAGCCGCGCGTCCGCAAAGCGTTCCAGCGCGGCGCGGAGCTCCTCGGCCGGGAGCGGATAAAGCTGCTCGATGCGGACCAGCGCCACATCGTCGATACCCGCATGGGCGAGGTGGGCGCGCAGGCCGTAATAAATCTTGCCCGAGCACATCACCACCTGCACGCAGCGGTCCGACGCCGGTGCATCGACGATGGCGGGACGGAAAGACGTGCCCTCCTCGATATCGGCCAGCGAAGAGGCGCACTCGCGCAGCCTCAACAGCGACTTCGGCGCGATCAGGAACAGCGGCTTGCGCAGCGCGCCCCGCACCTGGCGGCGGTAGAGATGGAACAGGTTGGCCGGCGTCGACGGGTTGGCGACCACGACGTTGCCTCCGGCGCAGCATTGCAGGATCCGTTCGATGCGCGCCGAAGAATGGTCCGGTCCCTGGCCCTCCAGGCCGTGCGGCAGCGCGATGACCAGATTGGACGCCATGCGCCACTTCGCCTCGGCGGTGACGACGTACTGGTCGACCACGACCTGTGCGCCGTTGAGGAAGTCGCCGAACTGCGCCTCCCAGACCGTGAGGCGGTCGGGATCGGCAAGGCTGAGGCCGTATTCGAAGCTCAGCACGCCGTACTCGGAGAGCGGGGAGTTGACCGCGTCGAAGCGCGCCTCGCCGCCGGCAAGCGGCGCCAGCGGCATGGCGCTGGCGCCGGTGCGGCGGTCGTGGACGGCCAGATGCCGCTGCGTAAAGGTGCCGCGCACGCTGTCCTGGCCGCTGAGGCGCACCGGCGTGCCTTCGTCGAGCAGCGCGGCCATGGCGAGCGCCTCGGCCGTGGCCATGTTGAAGCCGCTGTCCTTCTCGATCGAGTCCAGCCTCGCCTTGAGGAAGTTCGCGACCTTGGGGTCCGGCTCCACGCTCTCGGCGATCGTACAGATCCGCCGCGCGAGCCGGAGCAGCCGCTCGCGCGGCACGCCGGTGGCGGCGTCGTTGGCCATGGAACCGGGTACCTGCGGCGGTCTGAAGATGTCGGTCTGGCTTGCCGCCGCGTTCGGCGGCACATGGTCGTACGTTTCGTAGGCGTGCTCCAGTGCGGCCTGGAATGTCCGGCGGCGCGCCTCGGCCGTCTCGACGGCGGTCGGCGAGCGCCTGCGCACTGTCCCGGTATGGGTTTGCTTCAGCGTCTGCCGCGCATCGACCGCCGCCCAGGTCAGCGGCTGCGTGAAGCGCGGCTCGTCCAGTTCGTTATGGCCGTTGCGGCGGTAACAGACCAGATCGATGATGGCGTCGTGGCTCGTCCGGTTGCGCCAGGCGACAGCCACGCGCGCCACCGCGGCGGCCGCGATCGGGTCGTCGCCGTTGACGTGGAGGATCGGCACGCCGAACGCCTTGCCGATGTCGCTCGGATGCCGCGAGGAGCGCCCCTCGGAAGGCAGCGTGGTGAAGCCGATCTGGTTGTTGACCACCAGATGCACCGTGCCGCCGACGCTGTAGCCGGCAAGCCCGCCAAGCTGGAAGAGCTCCCACACCAGCCCCTGGCCGGCGAACGCCGCGTCGGTGTGCATCAGAAGCGGCAGCACCAGGCCGCGGCCGCTCCCGGCGCCGGACCGCGCGGCACGGGCTTCCTGGCGCGCGCGTGCGGCGCCGACCGCGACCGGCGCCACCACGATCAGGTGCGAGGGATGCGGCAGGAGGCGAACGTCCAGCGGGCCGGCGCCGGTCTCCACGCTGGCGGCAAGGCCGTTGTGGTAGGGCACGTCGCCGGTGAAGGACGCGTCGCCCCCGGTGACGTCGCGCCCCTTGATCTCGGCGATCAGCGCCGGCAGCGACTTGCCGAGCACGGTGGCGAGCGTCGCCAGCCTGCCCCGGTGCATGCCGCCGATCACCACTTCCTTTACGCCCTCCATGGCAGCCGAGCGGAAGGCCTCGCACATGATGACGGCCGCCGCCTCCGCGCCCTCGATGCCGAAGCGCTTCTTGGTCGGCCACTTCGTCTTGATGAAGGTCTCGAACTCGTCGGCCAGCATGATGGCTTCGAGCGTGCGCGACAGCGTGCCTTCGTCGGCCTCGGCCAGCATCTCCGCCTCGAAGCGCTCGTAGAGCCACGCCCGCTGCTCCGCGTCGGCGACATGGACGGCTTCCAGCGCCGCCGTGCCGCAATAGACGCCGGCAAGCCGGGCGGCCGCATCCGTTGCGGCGAGATCGAGAACCTCACCGGCGAGCGTGATGCGCGCCCGCTGTGTCGCCCCGATTTCGGCCATGCCTTCCGCGATCGCGGCGCAGGGCGCGGATACGGCGAGCCCGAGCGGATCGAGCCGCGCGTCGTGATGGCCATGCGCGCGGTAGAGGTCGAGCATATGGCGGCCGACCCGGACAGGATCGGCAGGTTGTTGGCCGAAGCCGCCGTCCATCGTCTCGAACTGCAACCGCCAGTCGGCCGGCACGGATGCAGGGTCGCGGCGGTAGCGGCTGTAGAGATCGAGGTAGAACGAGCTGTCGCCGGCTAACGGTAGGGTCATAGGGGTCTCGCTCATGGTCGGGCTTAGAGCCATCCCGCAGGCGGCCAGCCTGCGGCAGCGATAGGCAAGGACCATTCGCTTGTCTTCATTTTTTGGATTTGACATTCATAAAATGAATAAAAACTCCCATCGGCACTTGAATACGCGGGCCCGCGCCCGTCTATGTGCCGCCTGCCGGGCTATGCACCCGGCAGGCTAAACGGGTGCGCTGCGATGTACGGATTGCTGACGGATGTGCGGATCGTAGAGGGGGCATCTTTCGTTGCCGCACCCTATTGCGCGCTCTCGCTGGCGCAGCTCGGCGCGGAGGTGATCCGCTTCGACGCGATCGGCGGCGGCCCGGACTTCCATCGCTGGCCGCGCGCCGAAGGCGGCGGCAGCTTTTATTGGGAAGGCCTCAACAAATCGAAGAAGTCGGTCGCCATCAATCTTTCCGACCCGCGCGGCCGCGAGCTGGCGGTTGCGCTGGTCACCGCGCCGGGGGAAGGGGCGGGGCTGTTCGTCACCAACTATCCGGCCGAGGGGTTCCTTTCGCACGCCCGCCTGGCGCAAAGGCGGCCTGACCTGATCACCGCGCGCGTGATGGGCCGGATCGACGGCAGCAATGCGGTCGACTACACCATCAATTGCGCGGTCGGCCTGCCGATGATGACCGGCCCGGCCGACAGGCCGGACGAGCCGGTCAATCATGTGCTGCCGGCCTGGGACCTCCTGACCGGCGCCACCGCCGCGATGGCGATGCTGGCCGCGCTCAGGACGCGCGCGCTTTCGGGCAGAGGCCAGGAAATCCGTGTGCCGCTCGGCGATGTCGCCGCCGCGACCCTCGGCACGCTGGGGCAGGTCGCCGAGGTCGCGGTCTCCGGCAAGGACCGGCCCAAGCTGGGCAACGAGCTGTTCGGCGCCTTCGGGCGCGACTTCGTGACGGCCGACGGCAAGCATCTGATGATCGTCGCGCTGACCTCGCGCCAGTGGAGCGGCCTGGTGCGGGCGCTGCGGCTGACGGACGCGATCGCGGCGCTGGAAAGCGAGCTCGGCGTATCGCTGGCCGACGACGAGGGCCTGCGCTACCAGCACCGCGAGCGGCTCGACCCGCTGGTCGCCGCCGCGGTCGCGGCCGAGCCCGAAGCGGCACTGTCGGTCCGCTTCGAGGCCGAGGGCGTCTGCTGGGGTCCCTACCGCACGCTCTCGCAGGCGCTTGTCGAGGACCCGCTGTTCGCGCCGGGCAACCCGCTCTTCTCTCCCGTCGCACACACCAGCGGGCACACCTATCCGACGCCGGGCTTTCCCGCGACGTTCCAGGGCCTCGATCGCGGCATGCCCGTCCGTGCGCCGCGGCTCGGCGAGCATACCGAGGAGGTGCTGGCCAGGGTGCTGTCGTTGCCCGGCCACGAGATCGCCGCGCTCCATGATGCCGGCATCGTCCAGAGCCCGGAGGGTCGTCCATGAGCGCCAGGCCGGTCCTGCCCGAGCCGGCCGGCGTGTTCGTCTTCGCCGGCGACCGTGATCTCGTCGCGCTCGCCAACCAGGCCGTGACCGCGGCCGAACGCTATGTCGAGGCCGCGCGGGCGAGCGTCCGGGCCATGGTCGCGCCTGAAGGCCGCGTCGATCCGGCCGCCGTCGACCGGCATCAGCGCGCCGCGCACGGCTTCGCCTGGGTGGCGACGACCGTCGCCACCTTGAATGCCGTGGCCGTATGGGCGGCACGCCTGCGCAACGACGGCACGCTGCGTCGCGGCGACGAGCTGGTCGTGGCCATCGGCTTCGGCGAATATCTCGGACAGCTCCTGGGCGGCCTGCCGATGAGCCAGAACGAGATCCTGCGCCCGTCCGATCTCGGTACGGTCCGGGCAGCCCAGGCGCTCGCCGCGGACCCGGCCGTGCAGGCCTTCCTGGAGCATGGCAACGTGCCCGCCCATCGCGCCGAGCTGGTCGCTCTGGCGGTGGCGGGCGACCCGGTCAGCGAGGGCCTCGGCGACGCCGATCTCGACATGATCCGCCTGGAGATGCGGCGTTTTGCCGAGGAGCGCATCCTGCCGCAGGCACATGGCTGGCATCTCAGGGACGAGCTCGTTCCGGACGAGATCGTCGCCGAGATGGCGGGGCTGGGCGTCTTCGGCATCTGCATCGACCCGGCATTCGGCGGGCTCGGCCTCGGCAAGCTCGCCATGTGCGTGGTGACGGAGGAGCTGAGCCGCGCCTGGATCGCAGCCGGCTCGCTCGGAACCCGCTCGGAGATCGCCGGCGAATTGATCGCGGCGGCCGGCACGGAGGAGCAGAAGCGGCGCTGGCTGCCCGGCATCGCGTCGGGCGGGATATTGCCCACGGCCGTCTTCACCGAGCCGGACACCGGCTCCGACCTCGCCAGCCTCAAGACGCGGGCGGTCCGCACGGACGACGGCGGCTGGACCGTCCACGGCAGCAAGACCTGGATCACGCACGCCGCGCGCAGCGACCTGATGACGGTACTGGTGCGCACCGATCCGGCCTCCCGCAGCCATGACGGCCTGTCCATGCTGATCGCCGAGAAGCCGCGCGGCACGCGCGAGCGGCCCTTCCCGGCACAGGGCATGAGCGGCGGCGAGATCGAGGTGCTGGGCTATCGCGGCATGCGCGAATACGTCATCGCCTTCGACGGTTTCGCCGTGCCGGCCGGCGGCCTGCTCGGCGAAGTCGAGGGCCAGGGATTTCGCCAGCTCATGCGCACGTTCGAGGGCGCGCGCATCCAGACCGCGGCGCGCGCCGTCGGCGTGGCGCGCCGCGCCTTCGAGCTCGGCCTGGATTATGCGCTGGAGCGGCGGCAGTTCGCTCAGCCGATCGTCGCCTTCCCGCGTGTCTCCGACAAGCTGGCGATGATGCTCGCGGAGACCGTGATGGGCCGCGAGATGACCTATTTCGCCGCCCGCCAGAAGGACCGGGGCACGCGCTGCGACATCGAGGCGGGCATGGCGAAGCTGCTCGCCGCCCGCGTCGCCTGGTCGAACGCCGACACCGCGCTGCAGATCCACGGCGGCAACGGCTATGCGCTGGAATACGAGATTTCCCGCGTCCTGTGCGACGCGCGTATCCTCAACATCTTCGAGGGCGCGGCGGAGATCCAGGCGCAGGTGATCGCACGCGGCCTCCTCCAGCAGCAGGCCGCCCCCAGGCCTTGAACGTCCCTCGCCCGTCTGTCGCGATCAGGCGTGATGCAGCAGTTCGGCAGGCCGCTGTGCCAGCCCAGTCGGTGCGGCGCCCAAGGGGATCGTGGGCTTTTTTCGTCCGCGTGCAGATCCGATGCCGGCGCGCCCCGCTGCTGTTGCCGACGTGCATCGCCGAGCCCGGGCAACACAGGAAAACAGCGAGCCTGCCCGTTCGTCCAAGCCGCGCATCGACCGTCTCCGGACTCCGCGACGGAAAGACGGTCAGGCTCCTGACAACCTCGCCGGAACTTCCTCAACAGGCTGCCTGCTTGAATGACGCCTAAATTGCTCTTGACGAACGGCGTTCATTAATAACAAACTATGTTATAGACAGCCAAACGGTTTCCTATATCATCGAGTTGGCGATGCCCGGGTCGGCCCCGATGAAGACCCGGATACGGCGCGAGAGGAGGAGTGGTGCAGGACAGTCATAAAGTCGCTCTGGTCACAGGCGCCGCGCAAGGGATCGGTCGTGCCATCGCCATCGGGCTCGCCGAACGCGGGTTCGACGTGGCGATCTGCGATATCGATGGCAAGCGGTCTGCGCTGGAAGAGGTCGAGGCCACTATTGCGGGGCGTGGGGGAAAGGCTCATTTGGTAACGGCCGACGTCACGAACGAGGCTCGCGTGACCGACATGGTGCGTGAGCTGATAAGGACGACCGGCCGTGTCGACGCCGTGATCAACAATGCGGGCATCCTGTCATGGGGCCTGACCGAAGACCTTTCTCCCAAGCAGTGGGACGACGTGTTGTCGGTCAACGCAAAGGGCACGTTCCTCGTTACGCGGGCCCTCCTGCCGCACATGAAGGAACGCCGATACGGGCGTATCGTCAACAACGCATCCATGGCGGCCAAGCGCGGGGCGCCCGAAGCCGCCCATTATTGCGCTTCCAAGGCGGCGGTCATGGGCTTCACCCGCGCCGTCGCGGCCGAGGCCGGTCCCTACGGGATCACGGCCAATTGCATATGTCCCGGCATCATCGCGACGGAAATGGGCAAGCAGAACCTCCAGGACGACAAGAGCGTCAATTTCTGGCTGGAGCGAACCTGCCTTCAGCGGCTCGGTGATCCCGAGGACGTCGTCGGACCCGCATGCTTCCTGGCGTCGGACGATGCACGCTTCGTGACCGGTCAATCGATCAATGTCTGCGGCGGCATCATCTACGACTGAGGCGGGAGGCCCCGGCGGAGGCGATCCGCATCGAAGCGAGCCGCAGGCAGGCACAGGAGGAGAGAGCCGGTCGCCGCCGGCTTCGGAAGCGCGTCCTTATCATTTGTCATGAAACGGCTCAAAGGGAGGAACTACGCATGCTCAACAGATGGAAAGCGGGTGTCGCGGGACTGGCGCTCGCCATTGGTCTCGCTCTATCGCCGATGGCGGCACATGCCCAGGATTGGTCCCTGGAAACCGCCGCAAAGCCCCTTGCTGGAACCGAGGTCCACGTGCTGTTCCTCGACCGTCCGGGATATCGCGCGCTGATCAAGCTGCTGCCACAGTTCGAGAAGGCGACGGGGATCAAGGTCAACTACGAAATCGTGCCCTACGAAAATGCGCGCGAGCGGCAGATCCTCGATTTCACGTCCAATGGCGAGCTCTCGATCGCGCTCGTAGACCTCGTCTGGATCGGCGAGTTTGCCGAGAACGGCTGGATCCAGCCGATCGAGACCTTCACGAAGGATCCCGCGATTACCGATCCGAAACTCGATCTCAAGGGCTTCTTTCCCCTCCTGCTCGATGCCTTCGGCAGTTGGGGCGGGGTTACCTACGGCCTGCCGGTCGACAATTATTCGGGACTTCTTTTCTACAATAGCTGCATGCTCAAGGATGCCGGTTTCGACAAGCCGCCGGCAACCTGGAACGAGCTGCTCGACACCTATGCGCCCAAGCTGACCGGCAACGGCAAATATGCCTTCGCGCTCCAGTCGATCCGTGGCGAGACGCAATCGGCAGACAGCTTCATGCGCGTGTTGTGGCCTTTCGGCGGCTCCCTGCTCAACAAGGAGTTCCGCTCCAACCTCCTGAGCCCGGAGAGTCAGGCCGGACTGAAGTTCCGCCAGGCTCTCATTCCCTTCATGCCGCCGGGCGTGGTCAGCTTCGAGCACACCGACGCCGTGAACGCGCTCGCTCAGGGCAACACCGCGATGATTACCGAATGGTCCGCCTTCTATGCGGACGCGGCAAATCCCGAGACCTCGAAGCTCGGCGACTGCCTGGCGATCGCACCGGAGCCGGAGGGACCGGCCGGCCGCTTCCCAGCATTGGGCGGCTTCTCCTTTGCGGTCGCTTCGGATGCGCCGGAGGCCGAGCAGAAGGCCGCATGGCTCTTCATTCAGTGGGCGACCTCCGAAGACATTGCGCGGGACTATGTGGAGGCCGGTGGCGTTTCCGGACGCATGTCGATCTACAAGGAGCCCGATATCCGCTAGAAGTACAAGTTCGTGGACGCCATGGTCGCCTCCTGGCAGAAAGGCGTGCCGGAGTTCCGCCCGCGCTTTCCCGCCTGGCCCGCCATCTCCGAGATCATCGGCGACTACGGCACCCGCATGATGCTCGGCGAGGTGACGACCGAGGAGGGCGCGAAGGAGATCGGCAAGCGCATGGAGGAGATCCTCGACAAGGAAGGCTATTACAACGGCAGCAAGAAGCTGCTTCAGTAGCTGGCGTTTCGAGCGGGGCGTCGGCCGGGTCCGGCCGGCGTCTTCTTGCTTCGCGGCATCCTGCGGCGCAAGTTGCATCGGAATGCCGTCGCGTCCTTGGGCTTGCCCAATTTCCGATCGGCTTGAGGATCGACAGTGACAAATCCTTCCAAGGGGGCGCCGCCGCGCCCCGCCCGCCGCAATCTCGCCTACGGGCGATGGACGCCGGCCTTCTTTCTGGCTCCGGCGATTGTCGCCCTGCTCGCCGTCGGGCTCTATCCCACGATCTTCGCGGTGGTGACGTCGTTCCGCCGCTACAACATCACGCGCACCCGCGACGGCTTTCCGTTCATCGGCTTCGACAACTACGTCGCCGTTCTGACAGACCCTTCCTTCTGGGGCGCGCTCGGCGTGACGGCCCGCTTCTTCTTCGCTGTCGTACCGGCGCAGATCGTGCTCGGTCTGCTGATCGCATTGCTGCTCCACCGTCCGGGCCTGGATTTCATGCGCGCGCTGACGCGCATTTCGCTCGTGATACCGCTGGCGACCACCTATGCGGTGGTCGGCCTGATCGGCCGGCTGGTCTTTAACCGCGAGTTCGGCGTCGCCAACCAGTTCCTGTCCTGGTTCGGCATCGGTCCGGTCTCCTGGCTCGCCGATCCGCTCGGCGCGTTCGCGGCCATCGCCCTCATGGACATCTGGCAGTGGACGCCGTTCGTCACCCTGATCCTCCTGGCAGGCCTTTCCATGGTCCCGCCCGAGATCGAGGAGGCGGCGCGGCTGGAGACGCGCAGCAAGCTCGCGCTTCTGCGGCATGTGCAGCTGCCCTACCTCCTGCCGGGCCTGACGGCGATCCTGATCCTGCGTTCGGCTGACATCCTGAAGCTTTTCGACGTGCCTTTCATCATGACGCGAGGCGGGCCGGGCGCATCGACCGAGCTTGTGTCGATCTACATCCAGCGCATCGGCTTCAGGGTGTTCGACATCGGCTTGGCGTCGGCGCAGGCCATCCTGCTTCTGATCATGACCATCCTGCTGAGCCGTCTCTACATCCGGCTTGTCTATCGGGAGATCGAGTGATGACGAGCCGCACCACCGGAAGGATCGCGCATTTCCTCGGCCTTGTCCTGGTGACGGCCTGCGCACTGTTTCCCGTCTACTGGATGTTTTCCTCCAGCTTCAAGAACCAGGTCGATCTCCTCGCAGCGCCGCCCGTCTGGACCTTCACGCCGACGCTGCAGAACTATGTCGATGTCTTCGCCGACCCCAAGACCCTCAACGGCACCATCAACTCCTTCATCGTCGCCAGCGCCACCACCGTGCTGGCGCTGCTTTTCGGAACGCCGGCGGCCTATGCGCTGGCGCGCTTCGAATTCCGCGGCAAGGCCGATCTCTGGTTCTGGTTCATCACCAACCGCATGATCAGCCCGATCGTGCTGGCGCTGCCGGTTTACCTGCTCGCCCAGCAGGCGCGGCTTCTCGACACCCACATCGTGCTGGTCCTCATCTATCTGACCTTCAACCTGCCGATCGTCGTGTGGATCTGCACCGACCAGTTCCGGTCGATCCCGCCGGAACTGGAACAGGCCGCGCGGCTCGAGGGCGCCAGTCAGTTCAGGATATTCTGGCAGCTCTATCTGCCGCTCGGCGCTCCCGGCGTCGCGGTATCCGCGATCTTCAGCTTCATCTTTTCCTGGAACGAGCTTCTCTACGCCCTCGTGCTCACCCGACGCGCGGCCCAGACGGCGCCCGTGGCGGCGACGAGCTACATGTCGGGCTATGAGGTCCCCTGGGGCAAGATCATGGCCACCGGAAGCGTAATCGTCCTCCCCGTCATCGTTTTCTCGATCATCGTCTCCCGTCACATGGTGCGCGGCCTCACCATGGGAGCGACCAAGTAACCGGAGCAGTCCATGGCATTCCTGCGCCTTCAGAACATCGTCAAGCGCTATGGCGACCTCCCCGTGCTGCGGGATGTGAGCCTCGAAGCCGAGAAGGGCGAGTTCGTCGTCTTCGTCGGCCCCTCGGGCTGCGGCAAGTCCACGCTCCTGCGCATCATCGCCGGCCTCGAGGAGACTACGGACGGCCAGGTCTTCATCGACGGCGCCGACGTGACCGACGTCGAGCCGGCCCGCCGCGAGGTCAGCATGGTGTTCCAGTCCTATGCGCTGTTTCCGCACATGAGCGTGCGCAACAACATCGCTTTCGGCCTCAAGATGTCCGGGATGCCGAAGCCGCAGATCGAGGAGGCGGTCGCGGAAGCGGCACGCATCCTCCAGATCGAGCCCCTGCTGGATCGAAAGCCCCGCCAGTTGTCCGGCGGCCAGCGCCAGCGGGTCGCGATCGGCCGCGCCATCGTGCGCCAGCCTAAGCTCTTCCTGTTCGACGAGCCGTTGTCCAATCTCGACGCCGAGCTGCGCGCCCAGATGCGCATCGAGATTGCGCGCCTCCACCGCTCTCTCGGCGTCACCATGATCTTCGTCACCCACGACCAGGTGGAGGCGATGACGCTGGCGGACCGCATCGTCGTGCTCAGGGCCGGCCGCATCGAACAGGTCGGCACGCCCTCCGAACTTTATGCGCGGCCAGCCAACATGTTCGTCGCCGGCTTCATCGGTTCGCCGCGCATGAATTTCCTGGACGTCGAGGTCGTGGGCTCCTCGCAGGGCGCCGTCACGCTCGTCCACCCCGCATTCCCGGACGGTCCCGTGAGCTTCCCGATCAGCCGCCCGGCTCCGATGGCCGGCGAGCGCGTCTCGCTTGGCCTGCGTCCCGAGCAGCTCAACCTCGAAGGCCGGGGGAGAGCCTCTCTCGCCGCCACCTTCGACATCGCCGAGAATCTCGGCGGAACCTCGCACGTCTACGCCCAGATCGCAGGAGGCGAGACCATCAACATCGCCATTCCCGGGCAACCGCGGGCGACGCCGGGCGAACGCCTGCTGGCCTCTTTCGACCCGCAGGACGCCTATCTCTTTGATCGGGATGCGCAAGCGCTCTGAGGACCTTGTCCTTCAAGCTTCGGCCACGCCGTGCGATGCCGCGGCAAGCCGCGCAGAGGCACGGCTGCGTCAGTTGGCCAGAAAGCCGCCGTCGACAGGCAGGGCGACGCCGTTGATCATGCTGGCCTCGTCGGACAGCAGAAAGGCGACCGCGGCGGCCACTTCGGCAGGTTCGACGAAGCGGCCGAGCGGAATGCGCCCCAGCATCGTCCCGGCCTTCTGCGGATCGCTCCAAGCCTTGACCGCCATCGGCGTGAGAGTGACGGTCGGGTGGACGCCGTTGACGCGGATTCCGTGCCTTCCCCATTCATTGGCGAGAACCCGCGTCAGGCCGTCGAGCGCTCCCTTCGAGGCGCAATAGCTGGCGTGTTCGGCGAAGCCGATGAAGGCCGAGATGCTCGAAACGTTGACGATCGCCCCGCTGCGGCCTTCCGCCAGCAGGGGACGCACATATTCCTGCGACACGATGAGGGGCGCGCGGCAATTCACCGCCATCGTCCGGTCGAAAGCCTCCACCGTCGTGTCCATGGCGGATTGCAGCTCGACCGTGCCGGCGCAGTTGACGAGAAGATCGGCCGGCAAGGCTTCCCTCGCGGCGGCACGCGTGGCGTCGGCATCCGCCAGGTCGGCCTGGATCGTGCGGCAGCCGAAGGCCGTCGCCAATGATGCAAGATCTTCGGGCGAGCGGCTGAGCGCGATCGGCTCGGCACCCAGGCCGCTCAGATATTCCACGATGGCACGGCCTATTCCCTTGCCGGCGCCGGTCACCAGCACGCTTTTTCCGCGGAGCGATGCCATGTCTCTCTTGCCGTTCGCCAATTGTGCAGCCTCTGCCTTCGGGTATTTCCGGCTAGCCTGCGCAGAGGCGGGCTTTTGTCAACCGCCCGCGAGCGCCAGACCGTGCTTCTTCGCTTTTTCCCGCAGGAGGGACGTGCTCTCCACCACCACGTCCGCATTCTCTGCGACTGGCCGCCAGACCGACAGGGCCGCCTTGAATTCCTCCGGTACGTTGACGAAGGATTCGATCGTCAGATTGCCGTCAAATCCGATCTCGGCGAGCCCCGCGAACACCTTCTCCCAGTCGATCGTGCCCTTGCCGAAGGCGCCGCGGTTGCTCTCCGAGAGATGCACGTAACGGCAACGTCCCTTGACGGACCGGAAGCCCGCCGCGAAGCTCTCCTCCTCGATGTTCATATGGTAGGTATCGAGGTGGACCGTGACGTTCGACGCGCCGATCATTTCCTGTAGCATGGCGCCTTGCGCGCCGGTGTTGAGGAGATGGGTCTCATAGCGGTTGCAGGCCTCGATCCCGATCGTCAGCCCGTGTTCTGCGGCCCGTCTGGCGGCGGGTTTCAGAAGCGTGACGATGTCGCGATACTCCGCGTCCGTCGCCGGCATGCCGGATTTGTAGCCGAGCGTCGCATAGGTCAGGCCGGTCAGGAGTTGCGCGCCGACGCGGGCGGCGCGTTCGATCGCCTTGTCGAGGAAACGCGCCGCCTCCGCGATCTTCAGCGGCGCCCCGATCGCCGGCGGTAGCCCGACCGAGCAGATCGGGACCACGTCGTGCTTGCTGAACAGCCGGGCGGAATGGTCGATCGCCGCATCGTCCGCAAAGTCGTACGGATTGATCTCGATCGCCGTGATGCCGTTGCGCGCAGCTTCGGGTATGAATTTCTCGGCCGCCTCCCGGCTCCATTTGGGGGTCCACAGGCTGGCATGAGCACCAAGACGGATCATCGTTTCCTCCTTTTGAATGGTCTGGCATCAGTCGGGTTTTCGGTTCCGGCCGCTCTGGGTTTGCCGATCCGCACCACCGGCAGCATCACTATGCCGCGCGCGACGCTCCAGGCGATTGCTTCCCGTGACGAGCTGCCGTCTCAACTTTTCCCTTTCGGGAGAGTTCCTCACCAACCCGGGATAATCGGGAACCAACCCGGCCGGTGAGCGTCCGGTCCGGTCTTGTTCGCCTCGACATAGACGTTGCGGTAGACGCCCGACTTGTGGATCTCGACATATTCGGCGACCTTGTCGTCATCGAGCTCGACGCCCCATCCAGGTCCTTGGGGGGGTGCAAGCACGCCGTTTTCGGGCAGCAGCATCGGTCCCTTGATGATGTCGCCGCGCAGGTGGTGATAGTGCGCGTCCACGGCCGCGGTGAGGCCGGGCATCGTGACGCCGGTGTGCGCCATCACCGCCATGCCGATGCCGAGCTCGATGCCGGAATGCATGGAAAGGCCGATGCCCATGGTGCGTGCCACCGTGTCGAGCGCCTTCACCTGGGTGGGTCCGCCCCAGTACCACGGATCGGTGAGCACCACGTCGATGGCACGGATCTGCGCCGCGGGGCCGAGCTCCTCAAAACTCGTCACGCACATGTTGGTCGACATGGCGAGCTTGGTTCGGCCCCTTACCGTCGCCATGTTGGCCTGTCCCGCGACCGGGTCCTCGTAATATTCGAGACCGACCTCCTCCAGGCGCGGCGCCATGGCGATCGCCGTCTCCACCGTCCAGGCCGACTGCGGGTCGAGGCGCAGGCGGATCGATGGGCCGAGCCGTTCGCGCATCGCCTCCATGGCCGCCACTTCCTCCTCGGCCGGCAGCACGCCTCCTTTCAGCTTCACGGTGCGGAAGCCGAACCGGCGGCAGAGATCCTCGGCATGGACGGCCATCTCTTCGGGCGTCGTGACCGCCGGCCATTGTCCGTCATCGCTTGGATAGCGGTAGAAGCAATAGGCCGCCATGTTGATATGCGGCCTCACCGCGCCGCCGAGCAGCCGGTAGACCGGCAGGCCGGTCTTCTTGCCCATCAGATCGAGACAGGCCATCTCGATCGCGGAGCCGACCAGCGGGTCGCGGCTCCAGTAGAAGCGATTGGAGATGATGTTGCGGATCACCTCGAGGTCGAACGGGTTCTGGCCGATTACGGGCGCGGACAGCGCCTCGACCTGCGCGGCCGAGGCCGCCGTCTCGCCGAGCCCCACCAGCCCTTCGTCGGTGTGGATTTTGACGATGGTGCGGGTGAAGGCGATATGCACTCCATAGGCAAATCGCAGGGGTGCCTCGACCGGCACGGTCAGCTCGATGGTTTCGATGCGGGAAATCTTCATGGCGTGCGGACTTTCGTACTTGGGAAGGTGATGGCTTGTGCCTGCCGGCGTCGCTCAAAAGGATGCAAGCAGCCCGCCGTCGACGAGATGGTGGCTGCCCGTGATGAACGATGCGTCGTCGGAAAGAAGGAAGGCGGCGAGCTTCGCCACTTCCTCGGGCCGCCCGATGCGCTTGAGCGCGTGCAAGGCGCCCCATTCACGCAGTTGCGCTTCCGGATCCGCCGGATTGAAATGACGCGCATTGGCTTCCACGAGCGGCGTGCCGATGGTGCCCGGACAGATTGCGTTGACGCGGATGTTCTTCTCGCCGTGGTCCAGGGCCATGACGCGCGTCATGGAGATGACGGCGCCCTTCGTGGCGGCGTAGGCCGCGACATCGCGCTGCGTGGCGAGCGCCTGGACAGAGGACATGTTGACGATCGAGCCGGAGCCTGCCGCCTCCATCAGCGGCACGACGAACTTGGAAAGCAGGAAGATCGCCTTGAGATTGATGCCGAGGACGCGGTCCCAATCCTGCTCGGACATCGAAACCACGGTGCCGTGAAGCTCGAGGCCCGCACAGTTGAACAGGCCGCGGACGGTTCCAAGGCCGGCCGCGAATTCGGCCGCGCGGCGGCAGTCCTCGCTGCGCGTGAGGTCGGCGACGAACGGTTTTATCCGCCCGTCCCCGATCTCGCGGACCGCGGGCTGCATGTCGACGCCGACGACCGTGGCGCCGATCTCGGCAAAATGCAGAGCGGACGCGCGTCCGATGCCGGAGGCGGCACCGGTGACGATCACGACACCCGAAAGCTTCGCCATGTCCTCCTCCCAATATATGGCCCGATGCAGGCGGGAATCGAGCCGATCGTTTGTTATCAACAAATGGCGTTTCTGATAATTGAACATCAGCAGAAGACGCGCTATGCGTCAAGTGCGAGGTTTCGGATCGGTGCCGGGCTCGCAGACGCCGTCATGACGCCGTCGAGGCGTCGCATCGCATTTCGTGGAGGAGATGATGACACAACGTCCATTCCCGGTGACCGGCAAGCGCTGGGTCGAGCAGTCGAGCCATCGACACTGGCTTCTGTCGCAGGCGGAGCGCCTGTTCGACTTCTACCAGCCCCGCGTCCTCAATCCGAAAGGCGGCTTCTTCGACCTTGACGATCGCGGCGAGCCGCTGCCGACGGGCTGGCCGCCGGCTTCGCGGCCGACGACCAACCTGTTCCAGACGACGCGCATGGTGCACTGTTTCGCGATCGGCCACCTGATGGGCCGCCCCGGCTCCATCGAACTGGTGGACCATGGCGTGCGCCATCTCTGGGACGTTCATCGCGACAGGAAAAACGGCGGCTATTTCTGGCAGAACGCGCTGACGGAGCCGCACGAATCGTCGAAGCAGCACTATGGCCACGCCTTCGTGCTGCTTGCGGCGTCGAGCGCCAAGGTGGCGGGCCATCCGGACGCGGACCGGCTTCTGGCGGATATCACGGAGGTGCTGGAGAAGCGCTTCTGGGAGGAGGAAAGGGGCGCCGGCGCGGAGGAATTCTCCGCCGATTGGGAGCCGCTCGGCACTTACCGCGGCCAGAACTCCAACATGCATCTCACCGAAGCGCTGATGGCGGCCTTCGAGGCGACGGGTGAACGGGAATATCTGCGCAAGGCCGAAAGTGTCGCGGATCTCCTGATCAATCGGATTACGCGCGGCAATTCCTGGCGCCTGCCGGAACACTTCAACGAGGACTGGTCGATCGACTTCGCCTATGATCGCGACGTGTTCCGCCCGTTCGGCTCGACGATCGGGCATTGGCTCGAATGGACGCGGCTGATCCTGCAACTCTGGGAACTGGGCGGACGGACCTCGCCCTGGATGCTCGACGCGGCAAAGCAGCTTTTCGCGCTGTCGGTGGCCGAAGGATGGAGCGCCGAACGCGGCGGCTTCTATTTCACCGTCGGCTGGGACGGCAAGCCGGTCGACCGCGACCGCTACTGGTGGCCCTGCACCGAGGGCATCGGCGCGGCGTCGTTCTTCAATGCCATTGCGGGTGACGAACTTTACGAGGGATGGTACCGCAGGATCTGGGACTGGAGCAGCCGCCATTTGATCGACCACGAGCGCGGCGGATGGTTCCACCAGCTGAACGACGACCTCGAGCGCATCCAAGACCCCTGGTACGGCAAGCCGGATATCTACCATTCGCTTCAGGCCTGCCTCATCCCCCTGCTGCCGACCGGCGGCTCCGTGACGGCCGGTCTCGTCAATCATGGTATCCGGCTGTGACGGGTCGAACGCGAGGAGCTTTTTCGATGTCATCCAGTTCCACCCCGCACATCGATCTCGACCATGTCGCGAGGGTCGCCTATTCCGCGGTCTTCTCCGACGTCTGCGATCGGCTCGGCCTTCGCGACCAGACCCTCGATCCCGGGCTGCGCCGCCTTGCCGGCCCGCGCGGCGTGCTGATCGGCTGGGCGCGCACTGCGCTCAGCCTCCCCGTCAACGCCATCCCCGAGCGTCAATACGGCAAGGAGATCGACTTCATCGATTCGCTCCGCCCGAACGACGTCGTGGTGATGGATTGCTCGCGACGGCCTGCGGCCGCGTGGGGCGAATTGTTCTCGACCGCATCCATCGGTCGCGGGGCGCGGGGCGCGGTCGTCGATGGCATGATCCGCGATGTGGCCAAGATCGATGAGCTGGAGCGTTTTCCTGTCTTTGGCCGCGGCGCGCGCCCGACCGACAGCCTGGGGCGCGTATCGATCCACGAATACGATGCGCCGGTCTGCGTCGGCGGGCTGACGGTCCGCTCGGGCGATCTCATCATTGCCGACGACGACGGCGTCACCGTCGTGCCGCATGAGCGCGCAGCCGAGATCGTCGGACTGGCGCTCGACAAGGCGTCCACCGAGAACAGCGCCAGGCAAATGCTGCTCGACGGCGGCAAGCTCGCCGACGTGTGGGAACGCTATCGCGTGCTTTGATTTCCCGGAGGGGCCGCGGAACACCGAGCAGCGCGCATGGGGCCGGTTTTTCGGGCCCCATGCGAGGGCTTGGGCTCAACCGATGCGGAACCGGTTCTCGGAAAGACCTCGGACGGCGGTGTCGAGGCGGAACAGGCTGCCGGCGAGCCGGTCGCCCGGGCGGTCTCCCCGCGCCGTCGTGATGTAGAGAGAGGTGAGATCCGCGCCGCCGAATACCGCCGTGGTGACGTTCAGCGCCGGCATGTCGATGACCCTGTCGACGGTGCCGTCCGGCGCGATGCGGACCACGCAGCCGCCGCCCCAGCGGCAATTCCACAGGAAACCTTCGGCGTCGATGGCCGAACCGTCCGGCAGCCCGCGCTCGAAATCCTTGAAGAAGGCCGTCTCGTTGGAAATCGTCCCGTTCGCAGCATCGTAGTCGTAGCGCCGGATGACGTTGTGCAGCGTGTCGCCCGTGTAGAAGAAGCGGCCGTCCGGACTCCAGCAGAGCGTGTTGGGAATGCCAAGCCCCTCCCGGAACACCGCGGCAGCGCCGCCGGCATCGACGCGGAACAGGGTGCCCTCGCCGTCACCGGCCTCGCTGCTCTCGCCGTCGGGCTCCACATTGTTCTTCATCGAGCCGACCCAGAAGCGACCCGCAGGATCCGCGCGCCCGTCATTCAGCCGCACCCGTGGCCAGCCGTCCAGGGCAAAGCCCTGATCGGTGCGGCGATCGTTTTCCGGCTGCCAGAGGATCAGCCGCGAGCCAAGCGCCACCAGCATCGTTCCGTCGCGGTCGGTGAGAGAAAGCGCCACTACCGGCTCGTCGAAGAACCACGAGCGAACCCCGCCCGAGGCGGCATCGAGCCGGTGAATCAGGAAGCGATTGATATCGGTCCAGAACACGGCGCCTCCGGCCGCGTCCCATATGGCGCCTTCGCCGCATCGGTCGCCGACCGGCGCGACGCAGACGAGCCCTGGCGTGCCTGCCTCAGCGCCCTTTTCCCTTCGTTCACCCATATCGCTCGCCTCCTCCGCGCGTGTTAAATTGCCGGCCGTTGATCCGCCTCGATGACCAAACGACATTTGTCTTTCTCAAATGCCGTTTGATTATGCTAAACGACAGCAGAGATCATACCCCAAGTCAACCGGGCCGGCAGTTCCGCCTCGCCCGACCCTCGAAAGGAAGCCCCGGTGGCGACAATACGCGTCAGCCGTTCTGCATCGGCAGAACTCTCAATAGGCACATCCGAAGGTTCGGCCATGCCGAGCGTCGACAAGGCGCTGCGGGTGCTGATGGTGCTCGCCGAGGCAGGTCCCGGCGGCATGGCGCTCGGCCAGATCGCCGCGCATCTCGGGGTCAGCAAGTCCAGCCTGCATGTCACGCTTGCGGCGTTGCGGCATCGGCAATTCGTGACGCAGCTCGAACCGTCGGCGAATTACTATCTCGGGCCGGCGGTGAGCCGCCTGTCGCAAATCTACCTGCGCAGCTACGACATCCGTGCCATCCTGCACGGCGCCCTCGTGCGGCTCGTCGAGCGGATAGACGAAGTGGTTCATATCGCGGTGCTCGACGGCGCCGAAGTGGTCTATCTCGACAAGATCCCTTCGCTGAAACCGATCCAGCCGGGCACGGCAATCGGTGCGCGCATGCCGGCGCTGACCACCGCGCTCGGCCGCGCCATGCTCTCCGCGCAGCAAATGGACTTCGACGCCTTCGAGCGGCGTTTCGCCGAGCGGCTCGTGCGGCCGACGCCGAACTCGCCGCGAACCATCGAGGAGGCCTGGGAGCGCATAGTCCAGGCCCGCGAGCGGGGCTTCGCGGTCGATCTGGAGGAGAACGTGGTCGGCCTGATGGCGGTGGCGGTCGCCGTCCTCAACGGAGACGAGCCGGTGGCGGCGGTTTCGATCGTCACGCTGGCGTCCGAATGCGGGCCGGCCGGTCCGATCGAACACGTTCCGGAACTCAGGGCGATCCTGACGGCCGAGCTGAAGCCGCCGTTGCGCATGGCATCCCCCTCGGAGCTGCCGGCCTAGCATCCCGTCCGGCGGTCCGGACCGCCCGCCTCCCTCCCTCCTGCTCTTCGTCAAAACGGCCAACGCCAGCGCTCTCGGCGCAGCGCTCAAAACACGAATATTTTATCTTGACGAACGACGTTCTGTAATATCGAATTACCGAACTGATGGCGCCAGCCGCCATCAGCGTTGTTTCAACATGAACGGGCAGCGGATCGGTGTTGCCCGGTTTCCGTCAGGGAGGACGGTTCCGATGAGAATTCTCGCAAAGGCTCTGGTAGGTATCGTCGCCCTGGCCGCCCTCGCTGGCCCGGCCCTGGCCCAGGACAAGACCCGCATCGGCGTGGTGGTGAAGATTGGCGGCATACCCTGGTTCAATCAGATGGAAGAGGGCATCAAGCGCGCCGGCGCGGAGCTCGGCGTCGATGCGTGGATGATCGGCCCGACCGCGGCCGACGCGGCTCTTCAGGTGCGCGCGCTGGAGGATCTGATTGCGCAGAAGGTCGACGTGATCGGCATCGTCGCGACCGATCCGGCCGTCGTGGCCCCGGTTCTGGCACGTGCGAAGGCCGCGGGGATCCATGTCGTCTCCGCCGAGACGCCGGACCAGACGAACAAGGATTGGGACGTCGAGGTCGCGCTGGGTACCAATATCGGCGAGCGGCACATGGACGCCCTGGCCGCTGCGAATGGCGGCAAGGGCAAATATGCGGTCTATGTGGGCGGCCTGACCGTTCCGCTGCACAATGCCTGGGCCGATGCGGCGATCGCCTATCAGAAGGAGAAATATCCCGACATGCAGCTTGTCGCCGAGCGGTTTCCGGTGGCTGAGAGCGTCGACGACAGCTATCGCACCACGCTCGACCTGATGCGCGCGAACCCCGACCTCACCGGTGTCATCAGCTTCGGCAGCCAGGGACCGATCGGGGCCGGACGGGCCGTGGAGGAGCGTGAGGCCGCCGATCGGGTCGCCGTGGTCGGCCTGTTTTCGCCCAGCCAGGGTGCGAGCCTCGTGAAGTCGGGAGCGATCAAGGAGGGCTTCATCTGGAGTCCGGCGCTCGGCGGCGAAATGGTCGTGCGCGTCGGCAAGATGCTGGTGGACGGACAGACCCCGAAGGACGGCATGGAGATGCACAACGTCGGGCCTGTGAAGGTGGACGCGGCCGCCGGGACGATCATCGGCTCCAAGCTGCTGACGATCGACAAGGACACCATCGACCAACTCGTATCGGAAGGGCTCTAGGCAACCATCCGGTCTCCGGTACGCGATATGTCCGACCCTGTGGAGCAGGATGCGCTTGACCGGCGCGTCCTCGATCTGGCCAACGTGTCGAAGTCGTTCGGCGGCGTCCGCGCCCTCAAGGGGGTCGACTTCACCGTGCGTGCAGGCGAGATCCATTGCCTGGCGGGAGAGAACGGCAGCGGCAAGTCGACGCTGATCAAGCTCGTATCGGGCGTCCATGCGCCGGATCCGGGCGGGCGGATCCTCATGAACGGCACGGCCTACGAACGCCTCACACCGCCCCAGGCAAGGCGTGAAGGTATCCAGGTCATCTTCCAGGATCTCGCCCTGTTCCCCAATCTCTCGGTGGCAGAGAACATCGCGTTCGACCATGTGCTGGACGGTTATGCGTCGCCGGTGCCGTTGCGCAGGATGCGCCGCACCGCGCGGGCAATCCTGGACCGGCTCGGCTTCGGGATCGACCTTGACGCCGAGGTGGGGCGCCTGTCGATCGCGCAACGTCAGATCGTCGCCATCTGCCGCGGTCTGGCGGCAGATGCGCGACTGCTGTTCATGGACGAGCCGACCGCCTCCCTGACCGGCCGCGAGGTCGACGCCCTGCTGGGCCTCGTCGAGCGCCTGCGCCGTGACGGCTTGTCGATCGTCTTCGTAAGCCATCGGCTGGACGAGGTTCTGGGCATCGCGGACCGCGTGACCGTGTTGCGCGACGGGGCCTGCGTCGGCGTCTATCCGACGCAGGGAATGAGCGGGCGGCGCCTGGCCGAGCTGATGACGGGGCTGACCATCGAACCCGGCATCGTCGCGCGCGCCGTTCCGGACGATCCGGTCCTGCGCGTCGCAGGGCTGACGCGCCGCGGAGAGTACGAGGACATTGCCTTCATGCTGCGCAAGGGTGAGGTCTTCGGCATCGTCGGGCCGCTCGGGGCCGGCCGTACGGAGCTCGCGCTGACGCTTTTCGGCATGAACCGGCCGCATGCCGGAACAATCGAGATCGCAGGACGCCTCGTCCGTTTCTCCGACAACCGCGCGGCGATCGCCGCCGGCATCGCCTACCTGCCGGAGGATCGTCTCACCCAGGGACTGAACCTGCCCCAGCCGGTCGGCGACAACATCGTGCTGTCCATCCTGGACCGCCTGAAGCGCGCGTTCGGTTTCATTCCCCCGAAAGCGCGCCGCGGCATTCCCGCTGCCTGGGTCGAGCGGCTCAAGATAAAGGTGCCTTCGCTCGACCACCCGGTCCAGACACTCTCGGGCGGCAACCAGCAGCGCGTCGTGCTCGCCAAGTGGCTGGCCACCGCACCGCGGGTCTTGATTCTCGACAGCCCCACGGTGGGCGTCGACATCGGCAACAAGAAGGGCATCTACGAGCTGATACGCGAGATCGCCCGCGACGGGGTCGCGGTAATCCTGATCACCGACGAGGCGTCCGAAGCCTTCTCGACCTGCGATCGGGTGGCACGCATGGACGGTGGGCGGATGATCGAACAGGTCGTGCCCGGCGAGATCAGCGAAGAGGAATTCGCCGGGAGGGTCTATGCGCGGTGAGGCAGGACACATGGCGACCGGAATGCTCGCTCCCGTCGGCAGATGGAGGCCGGGGACGGAGGTCTCTCTGGCGCTGCTGGTCCTGGCGCTTGCGGCGGTCTTCGGGATTTCCGTGCCGACCTTCCTTTCCGCCGCCAACTTCGTCGATCTCGTGGAAAGTTATTCGGTCACGGGCATCCTCGCGCTGGGCGTCTTCGTTGTGCTGCTGGCCGGCGGCATCGACATCTCCTTCGCCGCGATCGCGTCCGTCGCCCAGTATGTCGCCGCCACGCTCGCGGTAACATCCGGCTGGCCTCCCCTTGCCGTTATCGGGGCCGGGCTGGCGACCGGGGTGGCGTTGAGTCTCGTCAATGCCTTCCTCATCGAGAGGATGGCGATCCCGTCCATCATCGCCACCATCGCCACCATGACCGCCTATTTCTCCACGCTGATGGCCTGGACCGGAGGCCGCGCCATTTACACGCTGCCCGATTGGTGGACCCGTCGCATCGTCTTCTGGCGCCACGAGACGGATGGCGGGGATATCGTACGGATCGGGCTTCCGATCGTGCTGCTGCTCGTGATCTTCGCGGCGACGCATCTCCTGATCGGCTATACACGTGCCGGCCGCCAGCTCAGGGCTGTCGGAGGCAATGCCGAAGCAGCGCGCCGCATCGGCGTCCGGATCGGCCGGGTGCAAATGATCGCCTATGGCTATCTCGGCCTGTGCGCCGCGCTGGCCGGCCTTCTCCAGTCCTATCGCGTGGGGCAGGCCGTCCCGAATGCGATGGTCGGCAGCGAGCTGAACGTCGTCGCGGCGGCCGTGCTGGGAGGCGCCAGCCTGACGGGTGGCCGCGGGTCTGCGGCGGGGGTGATGCTCGGCATCCTCCTGCTCGCGATGTTGCAGAACGGTCTCACGCTCCTGTCTGTGCCCTCCTTCCATTTCCAGACGGTGATCGGTGCCGTTCTGCTTCTGGCGCTCGTGGTGATCAGTCGCAACGAGCGACGGGTTCTGCGCGGGACGGGGCGCTGACCGATGACTGAAACGCCTTCGGCAGGGACCGAGCCCTCCCTTTCCGTATCGACGGCGAGGAAGGGTGCTGCCCGCTCGCTCATCGCGCTCGCGCGACCGGCCGGCGGGACCAACGGCGTCCTCGCGATCATGATCCTTGTGTTGTGCGCAGGTTTCGCGGCGTTCCTGCCGCATGGCTCCATCGGGCCCGGCACATTGCAGTCGATGATGTTCCAGCTTCCCGAACTGGCATTGCTGTCGCTGGCGATGAGCGTGGCGATCCTCTCCGGCGGACTGAACCTCGCGATCATCGCCACGGCGAACGCGACCGCCCTGCTGATGGCCGTGGTCGTGCATGCGCTTGCGCCGGCCGACGGCGGGACCGGCGGCACGCTCCTCGCCGTCCTCGTGGCGATGGGGGCGGGACTGTGCCTCGCCGTGGCGATCGGGGCGGTCACGGGCCTGCTCATCGCCTCGCTCGGCCTCAATCCGCTTCTGGTCACGCTCGGCACCATGTCCCTGATCGGCGGGCTCTCGGTAACGCTGACGCGAGGCGGGGTGATATCCGGCTTTCCGGAAATGCTGCTTGCCCTCGGCAATACGTCCTTCTTCTACGTCCCGGTTTCGTTCGTGTTGCTGCTTGTCGTCTTCGGCCTCGTCGCCGCTCTTCTGTCGCGCACCGCGTTCGGGATCTCGGTCCGGATGCTCGGCTCCAATCCCGAGGCAACGAAATTCTCCGGCGTCTCGGAGGTGCGCGCCCTCGTCGGGGTCTATGTCCTGTCGAGCGTGCTGTGCTGGAGCGCCGGCCTCGTCATGATGGCGCGCTTCAACTCGGCGTCGGCCGGCTATGCCGGTTCCTATCTTCTGATCACGATCCTCGCCGCCGTGCTGGGCGGGCTCAATCCTTACGGCGGCTTCGGAAAGATCGGCGGGCTTCTGCTGGGCCTGGTGCTCTTGCAGTTGATCTCCACCGGCTTCACCCTGCTGGGGCTCGACCAGCATGTGACCAACGTGATTTGGGGCGTGATGTTGCTGGTCGTGATGTCGGCCCGCAAGATGATGTCGAATTAGCGTTCGGCATTCGACAGGCCGGAACCCAGCGTGTTGACGTCGCCCGTGCAAGCCCGTCGCTTCAAGTCACCTCCCGTCGATTCCAGCCTGATCGGAACAAACGCGGACGGATGGCAGTTGGGAAGCCTGGAAGGAAATCCAGCCATGCCAGACCCTCGCGAGCCAAATCCCGACCACGTCGTACCGATCCCCGGGCAGGAACCGAGGCCGATCAACGAGCCAGAGCCGGATCGGCTGCCGGACGAAGAACCCAACCCCAACCCCGACGAGACGCGCGAGCCGCCAATGCGCGCCGAGGGTGGCCCGCCTCGGCCCGAACCTGATCCATTGCCGCCGGCGCCTCCGGGACCGCTGCCCGGGCCCGGTCCGGAGCCTATGCCGACAAGGAGAAGACGGTTCCCGGGCAACGAGTCCGCTCGGCTTCGGATCGGCGGTCTTTTTGTTATTTCGGACATTGCCGCAGGGAGAGCCAGCCCTAACTCATACCTATCGACAGTAGATGAACAGGGCGCTGTCGGCTGTGAGCGAAAATCGTGCTTCCGCCCCAGTGACGAGGGAGGGAGCGTTGACGGGCTCTTTCGGACTTCCCAACCAGATCGCGTATCCGGGCGAGATAAGGCTCCTGAAAAAGGTCTTTGATCGTTTTTGTGAGGATCATCGGATCGAGGGCGGTGGTCGCGACGCCGAGGAGATTGCACGGGCAATCATGTCGCTCTTTCGTGCCGGCGTTTTCGACGAGGTGGAGCTGAGGGAAAGTCTCGAGGAGTTCCAAAGGCGACGCACCGGGTGAGGCTATTTGCTATGAGCAGCGCCGGCGGCCACGCGTCGCCATTGGAACGATAACGGGTGGAAAGGGTTTCCCGGCCGGAAGCAGTCAAATGCGCAACAAGAAGATCGCAATCGCAATCGCAGCCGGTATCGCCGCCGGCGCTTCCGTGGGCACCGCGACAGACAATATC
The DNA here is from genome assembly GCA_017305925.1 of Hyphomicrobiales bacterium. Classification (GTDB taxonomy): domain Bacteria; phylum Pseudomonadota; class Alphaproteobacteria; order Rhizobiales; family Rhizobiaceae; genus Arvimicrobium. Next base: position 28,786 of record JAFKJW010000187.1, read on the forward strand.
GGCATGGGCGTCGGCATTGGCCTGGCGCTCGGCATTGCGTTCGGCTCGGCGTGGAAGGCGTGGGACGGGCGCGAATAGCATATCGCCCTCTTGAAGGGCTTGCTCCGAAATCTAAATCTTCCTGCGGCGGTGCAGTCTTGGCTGGCCGCCACCTCTTCAATTCGCAGCAGTCGGGAGCGCGGTGCTGGTCGCCGTGTTCGCGATGATTGATCAGGGAGAACGGATCCGATGAGCTACTTTCAGTCACCGGTCGCCGTCATGGTGGGTCTCGGCGCCAAGCGCGAGGTCTGCTCGTTGCGGGACATGCACGAGTTTCTGATGGACTGGCCGCCGTCAAGGCGAGGGCCTGTCTACAACACCGCTGTCCGCGCATGTGAGGCGGCCAGGATCGGGCATCTGACGGTCGAACAGGCCCGGCGCGCCTTTGTCGAATTCGCCAGGATCAGCCGTATTCTCTGGCCGGAAATGGATGCGGCGATAGCGGACGCGGCTCTTTGCAAGGCGTCCTATCGGTATGTCTGACGTGGCGAGCGCGGTCTAAATCTGGTTCGCTCGCCAGGAGGAACAAAGCCGGAGCCGGGCAACGGCTCCGGCTTGGCCTGCGAGAATGCAGGAGAAGCCTGAATGACTGCCTTGCTCGCCGGACATCCGCCTATTCTGCCTTGGCGTCCTGGCTATCAGACCGCGAAAGAAGGTTCAGTTCGGAGCGTAGACGATCCGGATCTGACAGCACCGTTTCGAGTGCCGCATGAACATTTCTCCAGATTGGCAAAGCCTTCTCCAGAAGCGACCGGCCTTTCGGCGTCAGCCGCAGCAGTCGTGAGCGCTTGTCCGTCGGGTCCGTTGTCGTCTCGATGAGGCCACGGCGCTCCAGCGGCTTTAGATTGGCGGTCAAGGTCGTCCTGTCCATTGCAAGCAGCGTGGCCACGCTGCCGAGGTTTGGCGGCTTTGGCCGGTTGAGCGACATGAGCAGGGAGAACTGCCCGCTCGTGATGTCGGCGGGCTTCAGCGCTACATCGAAGCGGCGCGCGAGAGCACGCGCTGCCCTTTGCGCATGCAGGCAAAGGCAGGCGTCACGTACCAGAAGGGTGGTCTCGAAGGTCAGGCTGGCAGGAGCGTGCATCTGAAAGGTTGACATCCATGGGGCAATTACGTTGATATCAACGTAGATGCGAAGGCGTCAATCCGGCGTTCGGCTGGTAGACGACCGCTCCGGCGTGTCCGGTAGGTCGATCTCACCGGATGCACGCCGCCCCCGTCGGAAGAGGAGATGACCATGAAGATCGTGACGAGCCTCAGCTTTCAGGGCCAGTGCCGGGAGGCGTTCGAGTTCTATGCCAGGGTCCTCGGCGGAAAGATCACCGCCGCCATGCCCTACGGCGACGGTCCCCCCGACATGCCTATCACCGACGAGAAGTACAAGACCTGGCTGATGCATTGCTGGCTCGAGGTTGGAGACCAGGCGCTGATGGGCGCCGACATGGACGTCCAGTGGGCCAAGAACGTCGACAAGCCGAAGAACGGCTTCGACGTTACCCTGCATACCGAGGATAAAGCCGAGGGCCAGCGCTGGTTCGATCAACTGTCCGAGGGCGGCAAGGCGGTCATGCCATTCGGCGAGACGTTCTGGTCGCCCGGTTTCGGGTCCCTGATCGACAGGTTCGGCGTGCCGTGGATGATCAACGTCATTCCATCGGCCGACTGGAAGCCGCAGCAGGGCTGATTCCGCCAGGGACGGCGATTGAGGAAACGGTATCGGCACGACGGCGGTGATGCGTCCTCGGCGCATCACCAAATTCCCGGCGCCGAATGACATTGGGCGTAAAGATCGTCTGAAGGAGAAGGTCCCAAATGGCGAAGCTCGTCTTTGCATTGAACCAGTCGCTGGACGGCTATGTCGACCACATGGCGTTCGCACCCGATTCCGTGCTGTTTCGTCATTTCGTCGACGATGTGCGCGGCCTGGCCGGCAGCGTGTATGGCCGTCGCATGTACGAGGTGATGCGATACTGGGACGAGGATCATCCCGAGTGGGACGAGGCGGAGCGTGACTATGCGGCGGCTTGGCGGGGCCAACCGAAATGGGTGGTGTCGCGCTCGTTGGAGTCGGTCGGCCCGAACGCCACCCTTGTCGCGGATGATGTCGAGGCTACGATACGCGGCCTGAAAGCCCGGCTCGACGGAGTGCTCGAGGTTTGCGGGCCGCAGTTGGCGGGAAGCCTGACCGACCTGGGCCTTGTCGACGAGTATCGACTGTATATCCATCCCGTCGTGCTCGGAGGCGGCAAGCCGTTTTTCGCCGGCCCGCGGTCTCCGCTTCGCCTCATTGCGAGCGATCGCATCGGCGAGGACGTGATCAGGTTGACGTACGTTCCGGCATAGCCATGGGAAGCGAATGAGAGCGAGACCTTCTTCGATCCGCTCATCCAGTCCAGCACGGCTCATCGCGCTTTCGCGGACTGCCCCTTGCAAAGCATCGGTGGTTCGGACCAGATTGTCCTCACCTTGACCATCGGGAGGGGCCGGTCCATGCGTCGTTTCGGTTGGCTGCTGGTCTTCGCCGTCCTTTGCGCGCTCGCAGCCCTGCTCTGGTTCGCGACCCGCCCGCCCCCGCTGGTGCTCCAGGGCGAGGTTTCCGCCAGCCGCATCGACATCAGCGCGCGCGTCGCAGGTCGCGTCACGAAACTGCATGCCGATGTCGGCCAGACGGTCGAGGCCGGTGCGGTCGTCGTGGAGCTGGAGAGCCCGCAACTGGACGCTGCCCGCCTTGCCGCCGAGGCCGCCGTCGGCGTCGCCCGCGCCGATCTCGCGCGCATCGGCAGCACGCGCCCCGAGACGATCGAGGCCCGCACGGCCGAGCTGGCCGCCGCCGATGCCGACGTCAAACTGTATCAGGATATCTACGACCGCCAGATCCAGCTCGTCCGCAGCGGCTCGACCGCGCAGGCGCGCGTCGACGAGGCGACCCGCAACCTCGAGGCGGCGATCCGCAAGCGCGAGGCGGGCGCGGCGGCTCTTCGGCTTGCCACGGAAGGTGCAAGCCCCGAAGAGCGGGCGCTGGCCGCAGCCCAGGTCAAGCAGGCGGAAGCCGGCCTGGCACAGCGCGAAGCGGACATTGCCGAACTGACCGTGCACGCGCCGGTGGGCGGCCAGGTGACGACCCGGGTCGCGGAAGTCGGCGGCAATTACGGCGCGGGCGCGCCGCTTCTGTCGCTGGTCGACCTCGCCCGTCCCTGGTTCACCTTCAACCTGCGCGAGGATCTGCTGGCCGGCCTGAAGGTCGGAGACACGTTCAGGGTCGATATTCCGGCGCTCAGCCGGGAAGGCGTCGAGGTCCGCGTCACTGTGATCAACGTCCAGGGGCAATATGCGACCTGGCGGGCGACACGGGCGACCGGCGGCTTCGATCTCAGGACATTCGAGGTGCGCGCCGAACCCGTCGATCCCGTCGAGGGGCTGCGACCGGGCATGAGCGTGATCGCGCAATGGAATAGATAGATGCGGCGCAGACGCGACCTGCGTTTCGGCTTCGCGCTGGTCTTCCGGCGGGAGGTGGGCTGGCTGCGGCGCCGGCCGCTGCTGCTGACGATGACCACGGCGATCCCGCTCGCCGTCATGGCGCTGCTGACGCTGCTCTTCAGCCAGGGGCTGGCGACACGCCTGCCGGTCGCCGTGCTCGACCTCGACCGTTCCGACCTGTCCCGCAGCATCGTCCGCACGGTCGACGCGACGCCCGACACCCGCGTCGCCGAATATGTCGCCGACATGGCCGAGGGCCGCCGGCTGATCCTGTCCGGTGGCGTTCATGGCCTGCTCTACCTGCCGAGGAACCTCGAGCGCGACATGCAGGCCGGCCGCCAGCCCGAGGCGGTGTTCTTCTACAACGCGCAGACGATGACGGCGGGGAACCTGACGCTGCGTGGCGTCAACGCCGCGATGGGGACGGTTTCGGCCGGCATTCGCCTTTCGCTGCGCACCGCTCAAGGGACGCCGATGGAGGAAGCCAGCGCCTCGGTACAGCCAGTTCCGGTGCAGCTTGCCCCGCTGTTCAACCCGACGCTCGACTATGTGTTCTTCCTGCTAGCCGCCCTGCTGCCCAGCGTGCTCCAGATCATCGTCACGACCACCGCCGCCTATTCGGTCGGGCTCGACGTCGAGACGCCGCACCGGCTGCGCATCCTGCGCCGCCTCGGCGGCGGCCTCATGCCGGCCATCGCCGGCAAGATGCTGCCCTACACGATTCTTTTCCTGATCATCCTCGGCCTCGCGGACACCGTATTGTTCGGGTTGCTCGGCCTGCCCCTGCAGGGAAGCCGGCTGCTGCTCGTCGCCGGCGCAGTGCTGTTCGTCATGGCCTGCCAGTTGGCCGGCGGTCTGCTCGCCCTGCTGCTGACGCCGATGGCGAGCGCGGTCAGCATCGCCACGCTCGTCACCGCCCCCGCCTTCGGCTTCATGGGGATAGGCTTTCCCCGCTTCGGCATGAACCTGTTTTCGCAATGGTGGGGCGCGCTCCTGCCGGGAACCTGGTTCCTGACGCTGAGGATAGATCAGACGATCCGCGGCGCGCCGCTCGACCTGTCGCTCAGGCCGCTCCTGATTCTGGCCGCCTTCGTCATCGTGCTGTCCCTCCTCGTCGTCCTGCGGTTGGAGGGACTACGCCGCCGTGCCGAAGCACCGGCGCGCCGGCTGGCGGAGGCGGTCGCATGAACGGGATTGCGGCGGTCTTCCGAAACGAGCTGCGCCGCATCCTGACGCTGCGCCCGGTCTTTTCCGTCATGGTGCTGGCGCTCGCCGTTTACGCGCTGCTCTATCCGCAGCCCTATCGCGGCGAGGCGCTGCGGCGTACGCCCATCGCCGTCGTGGACCAGGACCAGACCGTGGCGAGCCGCGACCTCGTGCGCCGGCTCGACGCCTCGCCCGACGTCGCCGTCGCGTCGGCGCTGCCCGATTTTCCAGCCGCGCGGCGCGCTGTCTTCGCGCGGGAGGTTTCGGGCGTCCTCGTCGTGCCGGAAGGCTTCGAGCGCGAACTGTTGCGTGGCATGGCCTCACCTCTCGCACTCTATGCCGACGCCAGCTACTTCCTGATCTACCAGCGCGTGGCGCTCGGCGTCTCGAGCGTCGCGCGCACGGTCGGCGCGGAGGTCGAGGCGCGCCGGCTGGTCGGTCTCGGCGTCGATCCGACCATCGCGACGGCGGCGGTCGACCCGCTGCGGTTCACCGCGATCCCGCTCTTCAACCCGCAAGAGGGTTATGGCAGCTATGTGCTGCCCGCCGCCTTCGTGCTGATATTGCAGCAGACGCTGCTGATCGGCGTCGGCCTGCTCGGCACGCTGCCGGGCGCGGCCGGCGTGCGGTGCGCTGACGACGGAACGGCTATGGCCGGACCTTTCGCCACGGTGGCGGGCAAGCTGCTCGCCTATCTGGCGCTCGAAGGCGTGCTTGCGCCGCTCTATCTCGTCGTGCTGCCGTTCCTCTACGGAATCCCCCGGCTGGGCGGCCTGCTGCCGACGCTGCTGTTCACGGTGCCTTTCATAGTGGCGACAGGCGCGCTCGGCCTCGTCGTCGCCGCCGTCTTCCGCAAGCCGCTTGACGTGCAACTGGTGATGGCGGCGGTCGGCCTGCCCTTTTTCTTCCTGTCCGGCTTCGCCTGGCCGTTCGAGGCCATGCCGCCGGTCGCCCGCTGGCTGGCCGCGCCCGTGCCGAGCACCGCCGCCATCGACGGCTTCGTCGCGCTCGGCCAGCTCGGGGCAAGCCTGTGGGACGTGCGCGGCCATGTCTTCACGCTGCTCACGCTCTCCGCCGTCTATGCCGCAGGCGCCGTGCTGCTGGAGGCAAGGGCACAACGCGCGCAGGTATAGGCCTTGCCAATTTCGGGCCTTCGAGCGGGAGGTGACGGCAGGGCGCATCCGGGTCTCGAAGATGCCGGCGTGCTTATCCAGCCTGCGAGAGCAGTTGGGCTCGATCGTCCATCTCCGCTTCAGATTGCGGTACCGGCCAAGCTGAAGCGCTGAGGCATTGCGATGCGGCTGGTCCTCGAGACCGCGGGACCTCTCTCGGACGCGGTGGAACCGCCTGCGGCGGCCCCTTCAAGGCCGGCTGATCTCTTCCAGATACCAGTCGATGTAGCGGAGCTCGTTGTATTCCATCGGCGCGATCGGGCCGGGCTCGAAGAAATGTGAGCGCACGCCGCGTGCGGTATGCTCGATGATCTTCTTGTCCTCCTCTGTGGTCACGGTCCACAGCCAGGTGAGCTTTTCGAGGTCGTAGTCCTCCCCCTCGACTGCGTCGCCCCCGACCAGCCAGACCAGTTCCATGTCGCAGGCGTTGGGGCCGCGCGGCACGAAGCGGTAGATCATGCCGTGGTCGGGATAACAGACGAGGAACGTCGTGCCGCCGAGATGGATGGAGGTGACGCCGCCGTCGGACTCGCTGAAACGGCCCATCGGCGGCGCCACCAGCTTGCCGTCCTTGCTGCCGCTGGCCACCCCCTCGTAAAGCGCATAGCGGAAGGTATCGATAGCCTCCTGCCCGTTGGCGGAATTCTGCCAGCGGTTTCCCGCAACGATGCTGACGCCGAGCGCGCAGGTGCGCTCCTCCATCGCCGTGTTGAGCTCGGCGATCATCTCCTTCGGCTTTTCAAGTGCGTGGGTCTGCGAATATTCCGGATGCGCCGGCCCGCAATGGTAGCACTCGACATAGTTCTCGACCGCAAGCTTCCAGTTGGCCTCGAAGGAATACATCCTGCGGTGTGCCACCCTGGCCTCACCCCAGCCGTATTGGCCCGCGCTGGTGCGCAGAGATTGTTCGATCGGGTCGAAATCGAGCGGCTTTTCGGCGAACGAGACGAACACCAGACCGGCGGCGACACGCACGTGAAGCTTCTTCAGCCCATGTTCGGCCCGGTCGAAATCCTTCGGCATCAGCCGCGCGGCGCGGAGCGAACCGTCATTGGCGTAGGTCCAGGCATGATAGGGGCAAACGAACATCTTCGCGTTGCCCTTCGGCTTGGTGCAGACCTCGGCGCCGCGGTGGCGGCAGACGTTCAGCATGGCGTGGACCGTGCCGTCCATGCCGCGCGTCAGGATCACCGCCTCGTCGCCGAGATTGAACAGCTCGAAGTCACCGGGATCGGGGATGATGCTTTCATGCCCGACACAGTGCCAGTGACGGAAGAACACGCGCTCCATGTCGCGCGCGTAGATCGCCGGATCGTGATAGAAGGCCCGCACCAGCCCGTATCCCGGCCTGTGCTCCGCAACGAGACGATCGATGGCATCGGGCTGGATCGCATCTTTCTGAAGTGAGATCGCGCTCATCCGCGGACTCCTTGGCCTCAAGGCGACGTTTCGCGTTCAGATCTCGGTCCGCCGTTCCTTGTAGGCGTCGGGGATCGCGGCGTCGGTGCCGAAAAAGGCGTGCTTCGACATATCCGGCGAATAGCGGCTGCCCGGCACGATGCGGCCGAGCGCCTCGGCGACGGCGCGGATGTGATGGGGAGCAGCGCCACAGCACAGCCCGATATAGCGCACGCCCATGTCATGGGCCTCGCGCGCGTACTCGGCGCATTCGTAGCGGTTGCAGGTGAACGGATCGAGCGCGGTCGGAAACGGCCTGTTGCCTGGAACGCAGGAGCAGGCACGGTCGGTGAGCGACTGGAAGGTCGGCTCGGCTTCGGTGGTGCGGTAGGGCACCGGAAGTGACGCGACGTGGCAGGAGACCGCCTCGCGTATCTTCTTCACGACGGGCATCAGCGTCTTCGGTCCCCGCTGGCAGTTCAGGCCGACGACGTCGGCTCCGGCGGCCTCGAGCCGCTTGCAGGCGTCGACCACGTCGACGCCGTCGAACATCTTTTCATCGCGGTGGACCGAGAGCGTGACCACGGACGGCAGTCCGGTCGCCTTCATGACGTCGAGCGCGATCGCCGCCTCGCCGTACCAATCGATGGTCTCGGCGATCAGGAAGTCCGCGCCCTCCTCCACGGCCCAGCCGATCTGCTCCTCGAACATGGCGCGCACCGCCTTGTGGGTAGACGGGTCGTCGGCCTCGTAGGCATTGGTGTTGCAGATGTTGCCGGCCATCAGGCAACCGTTGCGGTCGGCGACATCCCTGGCGATGCGCAGCGCCTGGCGGTTGATCCTCTCCAGGATATCCTCGCGGCCGATGACCTTCAGCTTCTGACGGTGCGCATAATAGGTGAACGCCTCGACCACGTCGGAGCCGGCATGGACGAAATCCTCGTGCAGGCGGATCACGGCGTCCGGATGGTCGATGACCACTTCCGGAACGAACGGGCCTGCCTGGAGATAGCCGCGGCGCTCGAGTTCGAACAGATAGCCTTCGGCGCAGATGACCGGACCGGCATCCAGCCGTTCGAGGAGACCGCGCTTTTGTTTGGCAGGAGACATGGGAGATTCCTTCTCAAAGATTCCGAAGGGGCCGTTGCCAGCCGCTGTCGCCGGCAACGGCGACCAGCAGCATGCGCAGGCATTGAACGTCGGGATGGAACGGCACGCGCCTGTCGATGAGGGCGATCTGCCCGCGCGCTGCAGCCGCAAGGTCGGCTCCGTGCGGCACGGACATCAGCCAGTCCGCGAACACCTCCTCCGGCGGCGGCAGGGGCGAGATGGCCCGTAGTGTCTCGCGGTCGAGCGGCCGCCTGGTTGCGATGGTGTCGTCGTCGTCGCGAGCGGTCATGCCTCGATCTCCAGCGGCGTAAGGGGCTTCGAACAGCAGGCGAGGATGAAGCCTTCGGCGATCTCGTCGTCGAGGATGCCGCCATTGTGGCTCATCTCGACCTCGCCGGAGAGCTTCTTCACCTTGCAGGTGCCGCACAGGCCGAATTCGCAGGCGGCGGAGATGCGCACCCCGGCCGCACGCGCGGTTTGCAGCACGGTCTGGCCGGGTTGACACTGGCCCTCGACGCTGGAAACGGCGAACCGGATCGGAACCGCTGCGGCCTGCTCGCCGGCATCGCCGCCCGAGAATGGCGCGGGAACCTCCTCGGCGACCGGAGCGGAAAAGCTCTCCTGGTGATAGTGCGCCATGTCGAAGCCGGAAGCCGCCAGCATGCCGCGCACGGCGCGCATGAACGGCTCAGGGCCGCAGCAGAACACCTCGCGCTCGCGGAAGTCCGGCGACAGCAGCGGCAGGCGCACGGCGTCGATGCGGCCCATATGGCCGAACCAGCTCTCGCGGCTCGACCGCTCCTCGATCAGGAAGCCGAGGGACAGGCCGGGCATGCGGGAGCCGAGCAGCTCCAGCTCCTTGCGGAAGATGATCTCTTCCGGCCGCCGCGCGCAGTTGACGAAGGCCACGTCCGTCCATGGTGCGCAGTCGTTCAGCCAGCGCAGCATCGACATCATCGGCGTGACGCCGGACCCGGCGGAGACGAATAGGTACTTCCCGGCCGGGTGGTTGTGATGGGAGAAGTCGCCGGCCGGGCCATAGGCTTTGACATGGGTTCCGATCGCAAGATTGTCGAACATCCAGCGCGTGCCGATGCTGCCGGGTTGCGCCTTGACGGTCACGGCGATGGAGAACGGCCGCGACGGCGACGACGACAGCGTGTAGGTGCGCATCAGCGGACCGCCGTCCATCGGCAGTTCCAGCGTGACGAACTGGCCGGGCTTGTAGCGGAACCATGTCTGCGCGTCGGAGCGGAAGACGAATGTCTTCACCTCGGGCGCCTCGTCGACGACGCCGATCACCTCCAGCACTTGCAGGCGGTCGTTCCACGGCGTCATCTCGTCCAGATGACGGTAGAGAGTGAGGTCGGTCATCGCGTTCACGCGCCCCTCCTCACGCCACGTTGCGCAGCGTCGGCTTCTCGCCCTCCGCCAGCCGCGGCTCCATGAACCCCGCATACCAGTCGACGAACTGGATCACGCCGCCTTCGTGCATCTCGGAATAGGGGCCCGGCTCGTAGGCGGGCGACTTGATGCCGAAGGCGTTCTCCTCGACGATGCGGCGGTCCTCATCGTTGGTCATGGTCCAGACGTGGGTGAGTTCGTCGATCGCATAGTCGACGCCCTCGACGGCGTCCTTGTGGACCAGCCACTTGGTCGTCACCGCCGTCTCGGTGGCGCTGATCGGCAACACGCGGAAGGTGGTCGCGTGGTCGATCAGGACGTGATTCCACGTCGTCGGATAGTGGTAGAGCATCAGGGTACCGATGCGGTCCGCGCTCACGGCGTCGGCAAGGTTCTTCCTGACGGCAGGCTTGCCGGTCATGGTGTAGGAAACGGCATCGCGCAGCAGCGGCGCGCGGGTGGCGCGGTATTGGCCGCGACCGTCGATGCTGAAGCGCGACGGCAGGCCCGCCGCCTCGCAATGGGCCCAGTGCGCCAGCATCTCCGGGTCGCTATCGACGCTCGGCACGCCGGTGATGGTGGGCGCTTCCGGGAAAGTCTTGCACAGTTCCGGATGGTTCGCCGCGCAATGATAGCACTCGCGGTTGTTCTCCCACACCAGCTTCCAGTTGCCCTTCTCGACGATGGTCGTCTCGTACGCGACCTTGGCGTCGGCAAGGTTGTGCGGCGCGAAGAAAGGCTCCATCAGCGTTCGGAACGGCGCGAAATCGGCTGGCTCGTCCGCGAGACAGATGAAGATGTAGCCGGCGACGCTTTCGCAGGCGATCGCCTTCAGGCCGAAATCCTCCTTGCAGAACCCGTCCGCCATCTGGCGGGCGAAGACCAGCGAGCCGTCGAGATCGTAGGTCCATTGGTGATAGGGGCAGACCAGCCGCGCGGCGGTGCCGCGCTCGGTGTTGCAAACGCGGCTGCCGCGGTGCCGGCAGGAATTATGCAGGGCGCGGATCCGGCCGTCGCGGCCGCGCACGATCACCACCGGATAGTCGCCCACCTGCACGGTGAAGAAGGAGCCGGGTTTGGCGATCTCGCAATCATGGCCGACGAACAACCAGTCGCGATACCAGATCAGCTCGAGGTCGAGCCTGTAGAAATCCGGGTCGATGTAGAAGGGCTGCTGAAGGGAAAAGCCGCCGCGCCGCTCGCGGATCAGCTTCAGCATTTCGTTGCGCGTGTCCATGTCCGTCCTCGCATCTGCACAAGGACTGAACTGGTGGTGATTGAGGGGTAGATGACCGCGGGCGAAGCATCGCCCGGAGCGCTCTGCCTCTTGACCGCCCACCGCGATCAGTCAGGTTACGTCCGAGGCTGGTTTCCGGGCTCCGAAGCTGGCCTTGTCAGGCCGTCCCGACACCTTCCCAGGCTCATCGCCCAGTGGTCGTCGTCGGGGTTCAGCTCCGCTACCGTTGCGGGGGCAGCGCCGGCGTCAAACCGGCTTCCCAATTATCCCGCCGGCATTTCCGCCGGCAGGCACCTTGAACGTCAGGAGGATGCACCTTTCGTCCCCGGGATGAAACTATGGAAACGACATCCGGCACACGCAAAGGCGACAGTCCGTCTTATCCCGCGCGGCCGCCTAGCGCGGCGACGGCCGTCACGCACCGCCGGAGTCGCACACCAGCCGGGCCGCGCATGAATCTTTCCGGCACACCTGCTTGCCGCACCATGAAGCCAGAATGATGTCAGGCCGCGCGTCGATCACGGCCTGTGGAGCGACGATGCGGTCTTTCGCCGCTTTCTTCTTCGCCTGTTCCGGAAAGATATCATCGACGAGAGATCGGCGACGGCTGGCTGGGCGAGCAGCCATGACAGGAACACGTCTTCCGGCCGGGGCAAGCCGGCAGGTCAGGATTGGCCCGATCCTCAGTCCCATGCCAGCGCCCCGCCATTCTGATACTCGATGACGCGCGTCTCGAAGAAGTTCTTTTCCTTCTTCAGGTCCATCGCTTCCGACATCCACGGGAACGGGTTCTCCGCCTCGGTGAAGACAGGTGGAGGCCGAGCTGGGCGCAGCGGCGGTTGGCGATGAAGTGCATGTACTGCTCGCAAAGCGCGGCGTTGAGGCCGAGGAAGCCGCGCGGCATCGTATCGCGGCCGTAGGCCGCTTCCAGCTCGGCCGCATCCGAGATCATGCCGCGCACCTCGTCCTGGAACGCCCTGGTCCAGAGGTGCGGATTCTCGATCTTGATCTGGTTGATCACGTCGATGCCGAAGTTCAGGTGGATCGACTCGTCGCGCAATATGTACTGGTACTGCTCGGCAATCCCGACCATCTTGTTGCGCCGGCCGAGCGACAGGATCTGCGCGAAGCCTGTATAGAACCACATGCCCTCGAAGATCACGTAGAAGGCGACGAGGTCGCGCAGGAAGGCCCGGTCGGTCTCCGGCGTGCCGGTCCGGAAATCCGGATCGTCGAGATGCTGCGTATGCTTCAGCGCCCAGGCCGCCTTGTCGGTGATCGAGGGCACCTCGCGGTACATGTTGAACAGCTCGCCCTCGTCCAGCGCCAGGCTTTCGACGATGTACTGGAAGGTGTGTGTGTGGATCGCCTCCTCGAAGGCCTGCCTGAGCAGATACTGCCGGCATTCCGGGTTGGTCAGGTGGCGGTAGATGGCGAGCACGATGTTGTTCGCCACCAGCGACTCCGATGCGGCGAAGAAGCCGAGATTGCGCTTGAGCATGCGCCGCTCGTCCTCCGTCAGGCCGTCCCTCGACTTCCACAATGCGATGTCGGCCTGCATCGACACTTCGGTCGGCATCCAGTGGTTGTTGCAGCCGGAGAGGTATTTCTCCCACGCCCAGCGGTATTTGAGCGGCAGGAGCTGGTTCACGTCGGCGCGGGCGTTGATCATGCGCTTGTCGTCGACCGACACGCGGGCGCCGCCGCGTTCGATCGCGCCGAGGCCAGTGGCGTCGGCGGAAACCCCTCCCACGACAACGGGATCGACGACGATCGCGGGATTGGCTTTCGGTTCGGACCAGTCGAGCATTTTTCCGTCTCCTTTTTCTTCGCTACTCACTGGCAGGCTTCGCAGGTGGGATCGTCGATCGCGCAGGCCTTGCCCCATGCTGCGTCCGGGTCGACGGCGGCGGGGGCGGCATGCGCGACGACTGCCGAAACCGCGTTCAGCTTGCCGTCCGTGCCCTTCAGCGTCGATTTCTCGACATGGGTGGCGGAGCGCGAGCGCAGGTAGTAGGTCGTCTTCAGCCCCTTCTTCCACGCCAGCCGGTAGAGCGCATCGAGCTTCTTGCCCGACGGGTTGGCGATGTAGAGGTTGAGCGACTGGGCCTGGTCGATCCATTTCTGGCGGCGCGACGCGGCCTCGATGAGCCAGGCAGAATCAATCTCGAAAGCGGTCGCGTAGAGCGCCTTGAGATCGTCCGGCACGCGGTCGATCTGGCCGACCGAACCGTCGAAATATTTGAGGTCCGAGACCATCACCTCGTCCCACAGCCCGCGCTGCTTGAGGTCGCGGACGAGCTGCGCGTTCACCACGGTGAAGTCGCCGCTCATGTTCGATTTGACGAACAGGTTCTGGTAGCCGGGCTCGATAGACTGCGACACGCCGCAGATATTGGAAATGGTCGCGGTCGGCGCGATCGCCATGGTGTTGGAGTTGCGCATGCCGGTCTCCTTCACCCTTTTGCGCAGGCTCTCCCAGTCGAGCGTGGACGAGGAATCCATCTCCACGCCCGGCCGCGCCTCCTCAAGCAGCCGAATGGAATCGATGGGAAGGATGCCCTTCGACCATAGCGAGCCGTCGAAGCTCGGATAGCGGCCGCGCTCGGCTGCGAGGTCTACGGAAGCCGAGATCGCGTGGTAGCCGACGGCTTCCATCGAGCGGTCGGCGAACGCGACGGCCTCGTCGGAGGCATAAGCTATGCGCAGCGTCTGCAATGCGTCCTGGAAGCCCATGATGCCGAGGCCGACCGGCCGGTGGCGCAGGTTGGAGTGCCGCGCTTCGGGGATGGTGTAGAAATTGATGTCGATGACGTTGTCGAGCATGCGCATCGCCGTGCGGACCGTCCGGGCCAGCCGGTCGAGGTCGAGGCCCTGCTCCGTCACATGGTTGGCGAGATTGACCGAGCCGAGATTGCAGACCGCCACCTCGTCCTTCGAGGTGTTGAGCGTGATCTCGGTACAGAGGTTGGACGAATGCACCACGCCGACATGGCCCTGCGGCGAGCGGATGTTGCAGGGGTCCTTGAACGTCACCCATGGATGCCCGGTTTCGAACAGCATGGTGAGCATCCTGCGCCAGAGGTCGAGCGCCCTCACCTTCCGGAACACTTTTATCCCGCCGCTCGTGGCCTTCGCCTCGCAAGCTTCATAGGCGGCCTTGAAGGCGGCTCCATAGAGGTCGTGCAGGTCCGGCACCTCGTCGGGCGAGAACAGCGTCCACTCCGCATCCGCCTCCACCCGCTCCATGAACAGGTCCGGCACCCAGTTTGCCGTGTTCATGTCATGGGTGCGGCGGCGGTCGTCGCCGGTGTTCTTGCGCAGGTCCAAAAATTCCTCGATGTCGACGTGCCAGGTCTCCAGATAGGCGCAGACCGCGCCCTTGCGCTTGCCGCCCTGGTTGACGGCGATGGCCGTGTCGTTCGCCACCTTCAGGAACGGCACCACGCCCTGGCTCTCGCCGTTGGTGCCCTTGATGTGGGCGCCGAGGCCGCGCACCGGCGTCCAGTCGTTGCCCAGCCCGCCGGAATACTTCGCCAGCAGCGCGTTGTCCTTGATGCCCTTGAAGATCGCGTCGAGGTCGTCGCCGATCGTGGTCAGGAAGCAGGAGGAAAGCTGCGGCCGCAAGGTCCCGGAATTGAACAGGGTCGGCGTCGAGGCCATGAAGTGGAAAGAGGACAGAAGGTCGTAGAACTCGATCGCGCGCGCCTCGCGGTCGATCTCTCGGACGGAAAGCCCCATCGCGACCCGCATGAAGAACGCCTGCGGCAGCTCGAAGCGCTTGCCCTTGGTGTGAAGGAAATAGCGGTCGTAGAGTGTCTGGAGCCCGAGATACTGGAAGTTGAGGTCGCGCTCGGGCTTGAGCGCCGTGCCGAGTTTCTTCAGGTCGAAGCGGCCGAGTTCGGGATCAATCAGCTCGGCCTCGATACTGATCTTCACGAAATCCGAAAAATAGCTCGCATAGCGCGTCGCCATTTCAACCTGGGTGGCCTGCTCCGAAGCTCCGGAGACGAAAGACAGCGCCTCCCGGCGCAGCCGGTCGAGCAGCAGCCGGGCGGAGACGAAGGCGTAGTTCGGCTCCTGCTCGACCAGCGTGCGCGACGCCAGGATCGGCGCCAGCGAAAGCTCGTCCAGCGAGATGCCGTCATAGAGGTTGCGGCGCGCCTCGGTCAGAATCGCATCGGCCGAAACGGCCTCCAGCCCGTCGCAGGCCTCCCCGACCACGCGCGCAAGCCGTGCCTCGTCCAGCGGGCACAGCGAGCCATCCTCCAGCTTGACGCTGAGCGTTGGGGCCGCCGGCGCGGCGCCTGCCGCCTTCTCCGCCGCGCGCTCGCGGGCGCGCTCCTCGCGATAAAGCACATAGGCACGCGCAATCCTATGGTGCTCTCCGCGCATCAGCGCCAGCTCGACCTGATCCTGCACGTCCTCGATGTGGAAGGTGCGGCCCTCCCCGACGCGGCGCGTCAATGCCGCGACCACCTGCGACGTCAGGTCCTCGACGATGTCGTGGACGCGCCGCGAGCCGGCGGCCGTCGAGCCCTCCACGGCAAGAAAAGCCTTGGTCAGCGCGACCACGATCTTGGTCGCATCGAAGGGCGTGACGCCGCCGTTGCGGCGGATCACCCGATAGCCCGGCTCGGCCGGTATCGACTCGCGGTTCGGATTGGAAAGCGGAAGGATCAACGGCTCGTTGATCGAAATGGCAGTCGCGGTCATCATCATCCCCGATGGCATTGGGGACGGAGCACTTTTGGCGGACGCGAGAGGGAACGGGCGACGGCCGCGCGAACTCCCAAGCGCACCTCCGGGACACCCCGCCCGTGGACGTTCAAGCTGTCAGGGCAGGTCTCCTGGCTCGCGGGTCGTCGCTTTCGCCAGCCTTCCCAGTGCCTTGCGGCGCCAGTGGCATGATCGGCATAAGCTCGCCGCTTACAGTTGCGGGGGCAGCGCCGGCGTCTCACCGGCTTCCCTCTTAGCTCCCGGGCCGAATCGACTCGAAAGAACCATAACAACTACATCTAGTATGCTCGTCCGAACTGATGTCAATAAATTGATTTCGCCTTCACAGCCTGATTTGCGGAGTCCGGCACCGTGGCGCAGGCATTCGCGAACGCTCATCAGGCGGCGTACCGTGTCATCGGCTTTGGCGAGAGCCAGAATGGCCTCACCGCTTTGCCTGATCTCATGATCGAGTTCGTTCAACCTCCGTCTCGGATCTTGCCCGAGGTTCAATATGTGACAGGACAATCGACCGAGCATCGCGCCGATGCACGAGGATCACATCTATCCCGCGCCAATAGCCTGCTACGGGATAGACAGGTTTCCAATCACGTCAGTCGATGATAACGGCGCGCCCTTCCGCCTTCAAACGGGCGAGCCCGTCCTTCATCTCATGTAGCCGTTCAGGCGGGCGCCCAAGCGGTGGCCCCAAAGCCAATCATGCATTAAGACTGAAGCCGGACCACCGCATGGAGCCCGGCCATGACAAATTTGGTTCGGTGGCGATGGCGCTTGATGTCTATCGCTGAGGGATATCAATTCTGTGATTGACTGTTATGAGAAGAGCAGCCGCACTGGCTAAACTTATACATAGCGCGACCACTAGAAAACCTAAGAGATCACCTGTCCAAGTTTTTATGGAGGTGAGAGCCCATGGAGAGATCGACCCTGCCAGCCCGTAGAATATGAGCAGCCTTGCAAACAGCACGACGACGTTCTGCCGACCGAATGCTTGGGCAATATAAACAGGAAATACCGATGCCGTAGCGCCCAGGATGCATGCAGCGACGGCTGTCAACGTCCAGCCCGCAGAGGGCGACTTCGCAAGCATCGCCAAGACGATCGCGGACACCAGGAAGGCCAGCATGCCGACTATCGTGCTTCTGCCGCCCAGAAAGCCGGCCACCGAGCCTCCGAACTTGGAACCGCTGATATAGTCGAGATTGAACACCGCCGCGCTGGCTAAAGCGGCGGAGGCATCCACTCCGAAAGTCTCCAGGATCATCCGAGAATTCGCCATGATCCCAAGTCCCGCAAAGCAGCATGAGAAAAAGGCCGCCGCCATAGCACAGTATACGGTCGACCTGACCGGATCGTGCCGGGCGCGCGGTTCCGGGACGGCACCCGTATCGTTTGCCCGACCGATTCCAAAAACGATCGCTCCAACCAAGCAGAGACCAACAGCCAGCAAAGCGAACGTACCCTGCACCCCGACAGTATCGATCGAAAATTGGGCCGGGAGTGTGATGACGATCGCCGTCAGCGCGAACGAGGTCATGCAGACCCCCAGGGATAGGTTGTCGTAGGGCGCAGGTATGCCTCTTATGAGCCCCAAGGCCATTACGTATCCGATGCCGGCAGCCGTTCCGAAGAGAAGCCCGTAACCGAGATAGATCGTGACGATCGAAGGTATCGCGGCAAACGAACCGACCCCGACAGCCGCCGTCGCGAACACCAGCGTGATGATGCTGCGTTCCGGCAATCGTCCCGACAGGACGGTGTAGAGATTGACCCCGGCGGTGAAAGCCAGAAGCGAAAGCGCCGGAACACCCCCTATCGTCACATCGGACACGCCCAGCAAGGAACCGATCGGTGACGAGAACAGCGTCCAGCAATACAGCAGTCCCAGAGCGAAATTCGTCAGGGCAGCAGCCAGTACGCTCCGGAGTGCCTGCACGGAATTGCTCCCTAAAGCCCCAGATAAGCGCGTCTCACCTCGCCATTGGACTTCAGATCCTTGGCAGCACCGGAAATCGTGATGTGGCCAAGCTCCATCACGTAAGCCTCGGAAGAAATATCCAGCGCGAGATTGGCATTCTGCTCGACCAGGAGCACGCCGCACTTTTCGTCTCGCGCCATCTTCGCGATCGTGTTCAGCACGTCCCTGACGATAAGCGGCGCCAGCCCGATCGAGGGCTCGTCGAAGATGTAGAAGCGGGGCCGCGCCATGATCCCACGCCCGATGGCGATCATCTGCTGCTGCCCACCACTGAAGTTGCGGGCAAGCCTGTGTTGATGCGCCTTGAGCACGGGAAAGTAGT
>JAFKJW010000169.1 GCA_017305925.1 Hyphomicrobiales bacterium
ACATCAGAAAGAGCGTGCCGGCGACCGCGGCGAGAGAGGCGCCCATGATGAAGGTGATCGAGATCGTCCGGTCGACGTCGATGCCGAGCAGGGCCGCCATCTTGCGGTCCTGCTCGCAGGCGCGCTGAGCCCGCCCGAGCGCCGTATAATTGACCAGATACGAGAAGATCGCCAGCAGCACCGCCGTCACCACGACGATGATGATCTGCTTCAGCGAGATGGAGACGCCGCCGATATTGTAGACCTGGCTCACCATTGGCGGGATCGGCTTGTTGCGCGGGCCCTGCGTGACCTGCACGAAGTTCGACAGCGCGATCGACATGCCGATGGCGGTGATCAGCGGCGCCAGCCGGAAGGACCCGCGCAGCGGCCGGTAGGCGACCTTTTCGATCACCCAGTTATAGAGGCTGGTCAGCAGCATCGCGACGATCATCATGATGAGCAGCGCCAGCGCCACCGGCACGGTATAGAAGGCGCTCACGAGGATCAGGAAGACGATCAGCGCGATGAAGGCGCCGACCATGAAGATGTCGCCATGGGCGAAATTGATCATGCCGATGATGCCGTAGACCATCGTATAGCCGATCGCGATCAGCCCATAGATCGATCCCAGCGTCAGCCCGTTGATAAGCTGCTGGATGAAATATCCCATCTGTCTGCGGCTCCCCAGGAATGTCGCCCGTTGTGGGTCGCATCCCTTTTTTATTCCCCGAGTCCCATTGTTCTGACGCCTTATTCGCAAGCCGGCAAGTGCCGCTGCGTAAGGAGTCTCCGGCCGTTCCGGGCCCGCTTGTCACCGTTTCGCGAGCCCATGGACCAGAGCGACGCTAGCATTGGCCCAAGGCGCTGTCACTGTCCAGTCATGCGAAAGTCTCATCCCCTCCGTTGAAAGACTTCCATCGGAATCGCCGTCAGGCGACGATGAACCCGTGCGCGAACGGATCGCGGTCGTCGATGAAGATGGTGTTGAATCCGGTCTGGCGCGCCCAGCCGCCGATCGAGGGAACGATGGCCGGCAGGTCGCCGACGCGCGCTTCCTTCTCCACCCGCCCCCTGAACAGCGAGCCGATGATGGACTCGTGCACGAAATCGTCGCCGGGCTTCAGCCTGCCCTTCGCCGCAAGCTGCGCCATGCGCGCCGAGGTGCCGGTGCCGCAGGGCGAGCGGTCGATCGCCTTGTCGCCGTAGAAGACGGCGTTGCGCGCGTCCGCCTCGGCATGCTTCGGCGCGCCGGTCCACAGCATGTGCGACAGGCGATTGATGCCGGGGTTCTCCGGATGGACGAAGCTGTATTTCTCGTTGAGCCGCTGCCGCACCACCGGGCTCCAGGCGATCAGGTCGCCGACGGAATGGTCGGCCATGTCGCGATAATTCGCCTGCGGCTCGACGATGGCGTAGAAATTGCCGCCATAGGCGACATCCACCCTGATCTCGCCGAGCGTCGGGCACTCGACGGTGAGGCCCTCGGCGTAGAGGAAGGACGGAACGTTGGTGATACGCACTTCCTCGACGTAATCGCCGACCTGCCTGTATTCGGCCACCACGAGGCCGGCCGGCGTGTCGAGGTTGAGGCGGCCGGGCGTCCTCGGCTTCACCAGCCCGTTCTCGATCGCCATGGTGACGGTGCCGATCGTGCCGTGGCCGCACATGGGCAGGCAGCCGGACGTCTCGATGAAGAGGATGGCGACGTCGCAATCCTCGCGCGTCGGCGGATAGAGGATCGATCCCGACATCACGTCGTGGCCGCGCGGCTCGAACATCAGGCCAGTGCGGATCCAGTCGTATTCGGCGAGGAAATGCGCCCGCCGCTCCATCATCGTGGCGCCCCTGAGCTGCGGTCCGCCGCCGGCGACCAGCCTGACCGGGTTGCCGCAGGTGTGGCCGTCGATGCAGGTGAAGGTGTGGCGAGACATGGGTTCCTCGTCGGTCGTTGTTCGTCGGTCGTAGAACCGGAACGTCGCTGCATCGACCGACGAACGACGACCGACTCCATCAAAACCTTTGCGGCGAAAACGGCTCCAGGTCGATCGCGGCACTCTGCCCCAGCATGAGATCGCGGATCAAGCGGCCGGTTGCCGCGGATTGCGTGAGCCCCAGATGGCCGTGGCCGAAGGCATAGAAGACACTCGGGGCGTTGCGGCTCCTGCCGACGACCGGCAAGGAATCCGGCAGCGAGGGACGGTAGCCCATCCATTCGCGCCCGCCCTCGGCCTTCAGTCCGGGAAGAAACTGTTTCGCCTTTTCGAGCATCGCCCGGGCGCGGGCGTAGTTGGGCGGCCGCTTCAGGCCTGCGAGCTCGACGGCGCCGCCGATGCGCAGGCCCGTCGAAAGCGGGCTGACGACGAAGCCGTGGCCGACGAAGGTGAGCTGCCGCCTGAGGTCGAACGCGCCGACCGGCAGCGTCGTGTTGTAGCCGCGCTCCGTTTCCAGCGGGATGCGGTCGCCGAAGCGGGCGGCATGGAAGTGCGACCATGCGCCCGCCGCGATCACCAATTGCCCGGCACGGCGCTCGCCGCCGCCCTCGAAGCCCAGCCTTATCCCGTCCCGCCCGCCCGACACGCCCGTCACCGTGCGCTTCTCGAAACGCGCGCCCAGTCTTTCCGCGTAGGCCCAGATCGCCTTGCCGAAAAGTTTTGGATCAGCCACGGTCTTCCAGCTCGGCATGAACGTGCCGTGGGTGAAGCGCGGCGCGAGCCCCGGCTGCAATTCCGCCAGCCGGACGCCCGAAACATGCTCGTAGGGGATGCCGAACCTGTCGCGCGCGGCCCAGCCGGGCAGCGACGCCTTGAACTCGGCCTCGCCCTCATAGAGGTCGATCGAGCCCTCGTGGCTGATCATGCCCGCGGCCCCGGCCCTTTCGGAAAGATCCGCCCATTCCGTCTCGGCAAGGCGCATCAGCCCGGCCTGCGCCGTCAGGCTCGCCTCGAACTTGCGAGGATCGCCGGCGCGCAGGAAGCGGATCAACCAGGGCGCCAGCTTCGGCAGATAGGCGGGCGGGATGGAAAGCGGCCCCAGCGGGTCCATCAGCCAGCCGGGCAGCTTCTTCAGCATGCCCTTGTGCGCCAGCGGCAGGGGATCGGAGAAGGCCAGCGCCGCGGCATTGCCGGAGCTGGTCTCCTCGCAGATTCCGGTGCGGTCGAACACCGTGACGCGGCGGCCGGCCTCGGCCAGTCGCGCGGCCGCGCAGATGCCGACAATGCCGGCTCCGACGATCGCGATGTCCTCCATGGGCTCGGTCATGGGAGCGGCACGCTGCATGTCAGAACCGCGGAGGGACCGCTATGCCGCCTTGGCCAGGCCGAGCTTCGGAAGCTCCGGCCGCTTGGCCAGCGCGTCCTTGACGATCCTCTCCACCGCCGCGCGGCGTTCGCCGAAGAGCGGCTGGCGCGGCATGCGCACGCGGTCGTTGGTGCCGATGGCGAGCACTTCCGCCAGCTTGATGTTCTGCACCAGATAGGTCGAGACATCGAGGTCGAGCAAAGGACGGAACCAGCGGTAGATGGCGAGCGCCTCCTCGCGGCGGCCTTCCCTCATCAACTGGTAGATCGCCACCGTCTCCTTCGGGAAGGCCGTCACCAGACCGGCCACCCAGCCGACCGCGCCGACCGACAGCGCCTCGAAAGCGAGATTGTCCACGCCGGTGAAGAGGTCCCAGCGGCTGCCGAAATGATTGATGATCTCGGTCGTGCGGCGGATGTCGTCGGAGGATTCCTTGATCGCCACGAAGCGTTCGTCCTTCGCCAGCTCTTCCATGATGTCGACCGTGACGTCGACCCGGTAGGCAATCCTGTTGGAGTATATCATCACAGGCAGGTCCGCCGCCGCCGCGACGGCCGAAAGGGCTGCCACCGTTTCCTCGGGATTGGTGTGGTAGACTTGGCTCGGCACCACCATCAGCCCGGCCGCGCCTTCCCCGGCGGCGCGCTTGGCGAGCGCGATCGCCTCTCGCGTGCCCGGCTGGTTGACGGTCATCAGAACCGGCAGCCTGCCGGCGGCGCCCCGTGCCGTCTTCAGCACCGCGATGCTCTCGTCATGGTTCAGCATCGGGCCTTCGCCGAGCGAGCCGCAGACGATCAGGCCGTCGACGCCCGCCTCCATCTGGAGACCGAAGCAGCGCTCCATCTCGGCATGATCGAGACGATCGTCCTCGGTGAACTTGGTGGTGACTGCTGGAAAAACTCCGCTCCACATTTCTGCTCTCCTCATCTCATATATCAGTTGTATATCACGGAGGTACCCATGGTTGTCAAGGGAGAAATTTTGATGATATCCAGCCGCTCCGTGCAAGAGAGTTTGGAGATTCGGGTGGGAGCCGCCGAGGCAATCGCATTTGAACCGGTCGCCGCCCGGGCCTACCGGATGCTCGAGCGCATGATCGTCACGCTCGAACTGCCGCCGGCATCCGTCACCACCGAAGGCGCGCTGATCCAGCGGCTGGGGCTCGGCCGCACGCCCGTGCGCGAGGCGATCCAGCGGCTGGCCTGGGAGGGGCTGATCGACGTCCGGCCGCGGGCGGGGCTGGCCGTCGCGCC
>JAFKJW010000170.1 GCA_017305925.1 Hyphomicrobiales bacterium
CGAGGGGGAGGGCGGCGCTGGCGGTCAGAAACGCCGCAAGGTGGACCTCCGTATAGCGTCCAGCAACCACGTCCCGCAGGATGTCGGCAAAGGCGCGTGCGTCCAGCCGATTGCCATAGATGCGCTGACGGACGCTGGCGAGCGAGTCGATCGCGGGCGCATGGCTGACACGGACCGCATCACCGTCGCTGAGGCCGAGCCGTTCCCACGCGGTCTCAGAAAGACCGACCTCATCGATGGCGATGAGGTCGTCGCCGTCGACCTGAAACAAGGTCGCCTGGACTTGACCCTTGCCGTTCGAGACCAGCACCTGAGAGCGGGCCGCCAAGCCTTCCGATCGGCAGACGTGGCAATCGGTTCGCATGACCACCACAGCCTGGTGCTGCGTGTGCAGGCGGATGCGGCGGACCCGCAGCGTCGGTTGGGCGGGAATCGGGGTGTCGGCAGGCGTCATAGATCGAACTTCTGGTTCTGCCGGGGAACGACGGCGTTCCATTTGAGCTCCCGGTCGATGCGGACGCGCAAGGCTTCGGAGCCCTCGTCCTCGCCGTGCACAATGAAGACACGAGACGGCGGTCGCCGGAAGCCAGAGAGCCATCGCATGAGCTCGTTGGAATCGGCATGCGCCGAGAGCATCGACAGCTCCTCGACCGCGGCGCGGACCGGAATCCACTTGCCATGGATCTTGGTCTCCTGCGCGCCTTGCAGCATGGCCCGGCCGCGGGTGCCGGCCGCCTGGAAACCCGAAAACAGGATCGTATTGCGGGCGTCGGGAGCGAAGGCCTTCAGGTGATGAAGCACGCGCCCGCCGGTCGCCATGCCGCTCGCCGAGATCACCACCTTGGGGTAGGGGCTTGCCGTGATGCCCTTCGAGCCGTCCACGTCGCGCGTGTAAGTGGCGATCGCGCAGACTTCCTTGCATTGCTCTGGCGACAGACGATGATCCTCGCGATGGGCATGGAGAAGGTCGGTAGCGTCGATCGCCATCGGACTGTCGAGATAGATCGGCACCTTCGACAGGCGCCCGGCCGTCTTGAGCTTCCACAGATGGTAAAGCAGCGACTGGGCGCGTCCGACGGCGAAGGCGGGAACGACGACCGTCCCGCCGCGCGCGATCGTCCGTTCGACGACAGCGCCGAGCGCTTCGGTCGGATCGGCGGGATCGTGAACACGGTTGCCATAGGTCGATTCGATCAGAACGTAATCTGCCTCCGGCACCGGGACCGGATCGGGCAGAACCGGATCGTCATAGCGTCCGAGATCGCCGGAGAAGGCGATGCGCCGCCCTCCCCATTGGACCTCGGCGGTCGCAGCACCCAGAATGTGGCCGGCATGGCGGAATGTGAGCGTCGCGCCGAAAGGCAGCTTGACCGGCTTGTCGAAGGGCACGGTCGAAAAGAACTCGAGGCTGCGCTCGGCATCATGGATGCCGTACAGCGCGAGCGCCGGCCTATGCTTCGAGAAGCCCTTGCGGTTGGCGTATTCGGCGTCCTTCTCCTGAAGGTGTCCGCTGTCCTTCAGGATGAGCTCCGACACATCGCGCGTCGCGGACGTCGCGTAGATCCTCCCGCGAAAGCCGTCACGCACCAGTTTCGGAAGATAGCCCGAATGGTCGAGATGAGCGTGCGTCAGGATGACGGCGTCAATGCTCGCCGGCGCGATCGGCAGCGGCTCCCAGTTCAGCTCGCGCAAGTTCTTGAGGCCCTGAAACAGACCGCAGTCGATCAGGATGCGCTTGTCGCCGTTGGCAAGAAGATGTTTCGAACCGGTGACGGTGCCTGCGCCGCCGAGGGAAGTGAGTGTCAGCATGTCGTCCTTCAATGCGTGGGGGTGGACAGATCGGCGGGTGACCCTTTCCCATCGATGGCGTTGCGCTCGACATTCGTCAGAAAGTCTTCACGCGACCAACCGGCCAGGGGAGCGGCCGCTTCGATCAGATGAGCCCATGAGCAGCGGTTGGCGAACAGCATGCCGGCGACCTCAAGCGTGCCGCCACGGCTGATATAGCCGCGGGCCGCGGTTTGCTTCGGCCCGCCGTCGAGCCGTCGCAAGAGGCCGAGCATCGGTTCGGGCCGCGTGTGCGATACGATCAGCCGCGGAACGCCGATAGGGAAGAGGCGGTTCAGCGCGTCGTCCGTCGCCACGAAGCGCGCCTCGATCGGGTCGCGCGGGATGCGGAAGCGGCCCGGTTCGTTGATCGCCGTCACCAGAACCCGCCGTCCGCGCTCTTTTAGACGACGCGCGGCCTTGAGCGCCTCTTCGAGCTGGTAGGCGCCGATCGCAACGATCTGCAATTGCGCATCCTCGGTCTGCCCTTCGATCGTGGCGGCGCCATCGGCGACGAAGCGGGTCGCGGCCTCGCCATCGAAACGATGTGGCATATCCCGCTTGGAGACGATCACGCCGGCGACCTGTCCGCGGCCGCCGAAGACCGAGGCCATGGTGGCGACGGCGCTGTTGGCGTCGACGGGAAACAGCACGCGCGCCGTATCGGACATCTCGCCGAGAAGCGCCTCGCCGAGCGTCGGGTCCTGGTGTGACTGCTCGTTCTTCGAGTTCTCCCAGGTGTGGGAGGTGACGACCAACGGCACCGAAATCCAGCCCGGCTCCTTGCCGTCCTCACGCTGGCGGCGGGCGAACACGATCTCCTGCCGCAGGCCGCCGAGCATCTTCATCGCGAAGGCTTCGTAGCTGACGATGAGGTTGAGACCGCCTTTGTTCGCAAGCGCCGCGGCGGCGACCGCCTCCTCGTTCAGCGCCGTGATCACGCCGCCGTCGCGTGCTTCGGCCACGCCGGTCTCCGGCGCGTTGACGCGATGGCGCAGCCGCTCGAGGGTCGCCCCCATATGATTGGAGCTCAGCTCATCGGGATTGCCGACGCGCACCCGCAGGGCGGGATTGGCGTCGACGAGACGCATGAACCAGCGGTCGAGCGCATGCATGGCGCAATCGGCCGGCGCGCCGATCTCGGTCCAACCGGGCGCAGGCAGGTCCGGCGCCGACGGATGGCGGACCGCGAGCGGGTGGCTGCTCTCCGCTGGCCGGTTCTGTTTTCCATGGATGGCGATCGCGGCGACCGCCGCCTCGATGTCGTCAGGCGTTACGAACAGGACCCGCGCCGCGTCGTTGAAGGCCTTGCGGGCAGCGGCGTCGCGCGAAGGGTTCGCGGAGAGTGGCAGGTTGTGCGCGGCGTTGGTGCCGGCGCCCGGAAAGCCGAAGCCCTTCACGGTCTCGGCAATGACATAGGGAATGGGGGCGGGATAGGTGCGGCCCGGCTCGGCGATAAACCGGCCCAGGCGCTCCTCGGCCGTCAGGATCGCCCAGACGAAGGCCGCAGGGTCTTTGCCGTCGATGCCGAAGGGGTCGAAGCCGTTGAGCCTGAGATGTTCGGCGAGCCACTCCGCGCCGCCCTGCTGCGCGATCTGTGCACGCTCCTCGATGCGTCGCCCATTCAGGATCATGATCGGCACAACGAGGCCGCTATCCTCCGCGCGCCACCAGCGCGCCGTCCAGTCAGAGCCGCGCTGCTCCTCGAAGGCGCCATCGCTCAGAAAGGCGACCAGGCTCTCTCCCGGTAGTGGCGCATGGACATACTGAACCTCGGCGAAGCCGAGATAGCCGCCCTCGGAGATCGCTCCGGCCGTGTTCGGTCCGGCATGGCTACCGATCGGCACCGCCGGGCGGCCGCCGGCATCGATGGCGTAGGAATAGAAATCGGCGGCAAGCTGGGACAGGCCCTTCTCGCTGCGGTCATATCGTCCCTTCTGCGCATCGGAGACATCGCCGGTCAGCGCATTGATCGCCTCGATCGCGGCGACGCAATGGCCTTGTCCCATCACCCAGGAGCGGGTGGTGGCCGAGAGCGCGTTCGCGGTGAGGTAACCGACAAAGGCGGGCACCATGTTCAGCGATCCACCGGTATGCCCTTCCGGGGCCGTCTTGAAGGCCTCGGTCGGTAGCGGCGCGCCGGAGAGGTCGACGCGCTTGGCATAGGTCATGTGGACGACCGTCCACATCGCCGCAGCGGTCAGCCGGTCGGCGGCGGCGAGCAGGCGGTAAAGCGCGTCCGGGTTCAGCTTGGGCGATTGCGCGAGCGCGCGAATGCGCTCGACCGTCTCGTCGCTGTGCCTGATCGGGCCGTAACCGGCGCGCCAGTGTTCGAAGGCTGGGGACGTCGTCGCGGCCATGCGCTGCTGCCTTTCCTGTAAGGTCTGCCTTCTCGATGTCTGCCGATTCATGCGACCCCGCCGGTCCAGGGCGGAGGGTCGCTTGCAGGGAAGGAATCGATGCCGGCGCGTTCGACGTCATCGACCGGCTCGGGCGGGCGTCGATGACGGACGAGCTCTGGATCGGGCGCGTCGGCGGCCACAAGCGCCTCGGCGATCAGCCGCGAGAGCCCGATCGCGTTGGTCGGGTGGCTGACGGAATCGGAGGAGACGATCCTGCCGCAAAGCGGCGCCAGCCGCGAATAAGAGTCTCCGGCGAAGATGCCG
>JAFKJW010000188.1 GCA_017305925.1 Hyphomicrobiales bacterium
AGCACTGGATGCGACAAGCAGCCCAGCGAAGTGTCGAAACCGTTCACAACGCCATCGCAAATGTCCTCGATGCCGTCACCCCAACAGAGTGCAGGAACTACGTCGAAAACGCCGGCTATAAGTCAACATAAATGCGAAATGATCTAGGCAGATTGAGCTTCGAGGAGCAGATCGGGCTCACCCGGGACGTCATCGTCCGGATCATCCCGGTCCTGGCTGGCGGGGTGGTCGCCTCCCTCATCCTGGGTTTCCCCAAAACGGCCCCGCAACTCTTCCTCGGCTTCGACGGCATCGCGTTCGACCAGAACACGGATGTGGGACGGGCGTGGAGCGGCGCGCTCGCGGCCCTCGTCCTGATGATGGTTCTGCAGGCCGGCCGCGGAGAGAGCGTAGAGCTCGGAGCGGCCGCCAGGGCGCTCGCGCGGCACGCGAAGTGGCTCGTGCCGGCGATTGCGCTGATCACCCTCGTCAATATCGGGCTGACCCATGTCCAGGGCGCCGGAAGGCTCGCAGTCTATTACTACTGGCAGGATCCGCTGGCACCGATGCTGCTGAAGAAGGTGACGTATTTCATTTTCATCTTCGGATTTGCCTGGGTGCGACTGTGGATCACCCTGGCGATCCTGGTGTTCGCCCTGCGAGAATCCTACCGGCGGCAATGACCGTTCCGGCTCCACGCGGCCTTTTCCAGACGGCTGAACGGCGGGCAAAAAAAAGCCGGATCGAATGATCCGGCTAATTATGGAAGTGCCTGTAAAGGCTGAACCTCCAGAGGGGAACACTCACCGGGCGCCAATGGGAGGAGGAACGCGCCCGGGAGATGGGTGATATATGTGCTCGCTCTGCATACAAAACAAGCATTTGATTTGCATCCCACCCATGCAAAAAGACATGACATGGAGCAGACGCGAAAAAATTAATCAAACCGTTGATTAATATGCCCAATTTCGCGCCTTCGCGAGGATGAAGTCGCGAAAGACATGCAGCTTGGCCTGATTCTTCATCGCATCTGGATAAGCGAAATAGGTGTCGAAGGACGGCACCTCGGTCTCCGGCAGGAGCTGGACCAGCCCCGCGTCCTTGTCGATCAGGTAGTCGGGAAGCATCGCTATACCGGCGCCGCGTTGCACCGCGCGGCGGATCGACAGGAGATCGTTGATCTGCAGCGTGGCGATTCGCTTGCCGCCCTCGAAATCGCCGACCACCTCCAGCCAGTTGAGCTCCGAAAGATGCGGCGGCACCGGCTCGCCGAAGGTGACGACGCGATGGTTCCGCAATTCGCCGATGGAGGCTGGCCTGCCGAACTTCGCGACATAGGACGGCGCCGCATAGAGATGGAAATGCACGGTGAAGAGCCGGCGCTGGATCAGGTCCGGCTGCTGCGGCTGGCGCAGGCGGATCGCGCAATCGGCCTGCCGCATCACCAGGTCCAGTTCCTCATTGGCGAGGATGAGCTGGAGCTGGATGTCGGGATAGAGATCGAGGAATTCCGGAATGCGCTCGGTCAGCCAGCCTGCGCCGAGCCCCACCGTGGTGGTGACGCGCAGCACGCCGGACGGCCGGTCCTTGTTGTCCGTCAGCATCGACTTGACGTTTTCGAGCTTCATCAGGACGTCGTGCGCGGTGCGGAAGAGAAGCTCGCCCTGCTCTGTCAGAACGAGGCCCCGCGCGTGGCGATGGAACAGCGCCACGCCGACATCCTGCTCGAGCGCGCTGACCTGCCGCGAAATGGCGGATTGCGAAAGGCGCAATGTCTCGGCCGCATGCGTGAAGGACCCAGCCTCCGCCGCTGCGTGAAACACGCGAAGCTTGTCCCAGTCGAGTGCCATCAACTCCCTCGTCTTGCCGGTAGCGCGGGTTCCCCGCCGCGTCTGCCGGTTTCTTCTCCGGCTATTCCGCCGCCTCGCGGTGCACCACCCTCTCCGCGAGATATTTTTCCGCCTCCAGCGCCGCCATGCAGCCGAGGCCGGCGGCCGTCACGGCCTGCCTGTAAACGTCGTCCGTGACGTCGCCCGCGGCGAACACGCCGGGTACGTCGGTGCGCGTCGAACCGGACGCCGTCCACAGATAGCCGTTCGGCTTCTGCTTCAGCTTGCCGACGAACAGATCCACCGAGGGCGCATGGCCGATGGCCACGAACACGCCGTCCGTCCTGAAATCCGTGATCGCGCCGGTGTGCACGTTGCGCAGCCTCAGCCCGTTCACCGACGGAGGCATCGGCGGCTTTGCCGGCTCGCCGACGATCTCGTCCACCACCGTATCCCACAGGACCGTCACATTGTCCCTGGCCGCCAGCCTCTCGCGCAGGATCCGCTCGGCCCGGAACTCGCCGCGGCGATGGATGACCGTGACCGACCGGGCGAGATTGGAGAGGTAGAGCGCCTCCTCGACAGCCGAATTGCCGCCGCCCACGACCACCACATCCTTGCCGCGATAGAAGAACCCGTCGCAGGTCGCGCAGGCGGAGACACCGAACCCCATGAACGTCTTCTCGCTGGGAATCCCCAGCCACTTGGCCTGTGCGCCCGTCGCCACGATCAAGGCGTCGGCCGTGTATTGTATGTCGGAATCGCACGTCACCAGGAACGGGCGACGGTCGAGCGCGACCTCCGTCACCAGGTCGGCGACGATCTCGGTTCCGACATGCTCGGCCTGCTTCTGCATCTGCTCCATCAGCCACGGGCCCTGGATCGGATCGGCGAAGCCCGGATAGTTCTCGACATCCGTGGTGATCATGAGCTGGCCGCCCTGCTGCATGCCCGAGATCAGCACCGGCTTCAGCATGGCGCGCGCGGCATAGATCGCCGCGGTATATCCGGCCGGGCCGGAGCCTATGATCAGAACGGGTGCGTGCTTGACGGTCATGACGGAACTTTCGCTGGCGCGCGAGCATCGGCTGCCGGCTGCAATCTATGGATTACCGCCCGGGGCCGCAAGGCGGCGTTTGCCTTCCTCCCCAGCGGCATATTGCCGGAAGCGGGAGCGAGGCGGCTGTTGAGGTCGGGCACGGGCTGTTCTAGAGGAGTAAAAAGGCCCATCGCTCGTTCCGGGACAATTCGGTGCACACGGCAGACCTCGATGCGATCGACTGGAAGATCCTGCGCGAGCTTCAGGCAGAGGGCCGCATCTCCAATATCGAACTGTCGCGGCGGGTGGGCATATCCGCGCCGCCCTGCCTGCGGCGCGTCAGGCGGCTGGAGCGGAACGGCATCGTCCGGGGATACCGGGCGCTGCTCAATGCGCCGGCACTGGGTCTGGAGGTCGTGGCCTTCTGTCTCGTCGGTCTGCAGCAACAATCGGAAGCGGATCTGCGCGGCTTCGCCGAACTGACGCGCGCCTGGCCGGTCGTCCGCCAAGCCTGGATGGTGTCGGGCGAGTCCGATTTCATGCTGCATTGCGTCGCGCGCGACCTGTCCGCGTTCCAGTCCTTCGTGATCGACGAGCTGACGGCGGCGCCGAATGTCGGGACCATCCGCACCGCGCTCACCATCCGGCAGGTGAAGGACGAAGGCCTCGTGCCCTTGCAGAACGACGTCCATGCCGCATTTTGGCTGCAAGTCGGTGCCAATGAAGCAGTAAGATGACCGTCAACGGCGCATATCGGACATTCTTTTCCTCCCCATCCGAACATCCCGACGTGCATGCTGGCAAGAAACGAAACCACTGACACGGCCGCCACGGCGATATCGGGCTTCATCGTCTGCGAGAATGCGAGCCGGACGATCCGCCGCTGCATCGAAAGCCTGGATTTCTGCCGGGAGATCGTCGTCGTCGACTCGGGCTCGACGGACGGGACCCTGGAGATCCTGGAGGCGATGCGCGGCGAGGGATATCCCGTACGGCTGATCCGGCGCGCCTGGCCGGGCTACGCCCTGCAAAAGCAGTTCGCTCTGGATACGACCGAGGGGCCATGGTGCATTTCCCTCGATTCCGACGAGTATCTGGACGACGGGCTGCGCCGCGAGATCATGGCCCTCCCCCTGCCGGACAGTTCCGCCGCCGGTTACTGGATGCGCCGCCGCGACCGCCTCCCCGGCTACGGCTATCCGCCGACGATCGTCCATGCCCGCTACATGCTGCGCCTCGTTCACAAGGGGCGCGCCTCCTTCGACACCACGCAGCTCGTTCACGAGGCGCTCTCCGCGGAAGGCGGGACCGCGCGGCTCAAGGGCGGCTTCATCATGCACGAACGAGACATGTCCGTGTCCGCGGAATCCGCGCTGATGAACAAATATTCGACCCTGAAGGCACGCGACGCCTTTGCGCGCGGCGTGCGCACCGGCCCGATACGTCTCACGTTCACCTGCATCTGGGAGTTCATCAAGACCTGCTTCGGCCAGCGCTATATCCTCTGCGGCAGCGCCGGCGTCATCCACGCGCTGATGCGCGCTGAATACGTTCTCCTGACGGAGTGCAAGCTGTACCGCCTCTCGCAGGGATCCGACGCGCCGCCCGAACCGGAATGACGGCCCCGGCCGCTCGCCCGAAAGGTTTTCAGCCTTCGTCCCAGAGCGCGTCGTAGACGGCGCGCACGCCGGCCGCCTCCTTCTCCAGCGGAAACCGGGCCCGCGCCACCGCCAGGCCGTTCTCGCCGTGGGCGCGCGCCAGCTCCGGATCCTGGAGATAGGGCTCGATGGCGGCGCGCAACGCCGCGCCGTCCCCTGCCGGCACCACGGCGCCGGTCTCGCCTTGCACCACGAGCTCCGCATAGGCGCCCGCATCGCTCGCCACCACGGCCGTCGCCGACGCCATCGCCTCGAGCGGCGTCAGGCCGAAACCCTCGTTGCGCGACGGCGCGACATAGAGGGCGACGCGCCTGTACCAGGCGGGAATGTCCGGCACTTCGCCGAGAAAACGGATTCGCTCCGAAAGGCCGGCCGCCTCGATGCGCCGCCGCAGCGCTTCGGCGAAAGGCCTGTGCTCGGCCGTCACGCGTCCGGTGATGACAGCCGTCCAGTCGGGGTAGCGCGGCAGGAGATCGAGCATCGCTTCCACGAAGAGGTCCGTGCCCTTCTGGTGGCGGATGCGGCCGAAGCAGCCGACCGCATGGCGGCCGGGCAGGCGCGACGCGCTGAAGCGGTCGCTTTCGGCTTCCGCCGGATGGAACGTCGCCACGTCCACGCCGTGCATGACGACGCGGTGGGGCACCTCCAGGAAGCTTCCCGAGCGCGCGCTGGTCGCGATCACGGCATCCATGCGCCGGATCAGCCATTTGGTGAAGGGCCTGTGGTCGCGCTGCGCGGCGGAGGTGAAGACCAGCTTCAGCGGCGCGCGCAAAACGTATCTCAGCGCGATCCCCGCGATCATTTCCACATTGCGGCGCGCGTGCCAGATGCGCGGGCGGCCCGAGCGCGGCAGGCGCAGCAGGCCGGGCACCTGCCACCATTTCAGATGCGGCAGGCTGCCGGGAAGGCCCGGTCCGATCGTGGCAATCCGCAGCGAGCGGGCCTGGACGGGCACGAGCTGGACGATCGTGCTGGTGACGCCCGAGAGTCTTCGCTTCAGGTTGGGGGCGACAACCTCGATTTCGGCAACGTCGAGCGTCGCGTCATGAACGGCACGGGCATCCGCCATGCCGCCGCCTTCGCCGCGCACGGGAAAGCCGGCGCTCACACGTACTGGACTTTGACGATCTCGTAGCCGCGCGCGCCGCCCGGCGCGTTCACCTCGATCGACTCGCCGACGCCCTTGCCGATCAGCGCGCGCGCGATCGGCGAGGAGATGGAGATGCGGCCGGCCTTCACGTCCGCTTCCTGGTCGCCGACGATCTGGTAGGCCTTCTCTTCCTCGGTGTCCTCGTCCACGAGATGCACAGTCGCGCCGAACTTGACCGTGCTGCCGGAGAGCTTTGCGACGTCGATGACCTCGGCGCGGGCGACGAGATCCTCCAATTCGTTGATACGGCCCTCGTTGAGGCTCTGCGCCTCCTTGGCGGCGTGATACTCGGCGTTCTCCGAAAGGTCACCGTGCGAACGCGCCTCGGAGATCGCTTCGATGATGCGTGGACGCTCCTCCTGCTGGCGCCAGCGGAGCTCTTCCTTCAGCGTCCCGAATCCCCGAGCCGTCATCGGGACCTTGTTCATGATGACCTCGCCTTCCATTCCACAGCCGCTCGCGCGGCTTTAGATGACGGCCGCTTACGCGGCCCTCGGACTCAAAAAGAAAACGGCCCCACAGCCTCAACTGTCGGAACCGCTTCGCCCGTTGCAGACAATATAGCAACTCGGTGCGGCTTTTCACGATGAATTTTGAACAAAATGCCGCGAAATCCGGCATGCTCCCCGAAAAACCGGAGGACGGGACGGCCGCACGGCGGGACAAGCCGAATCCGGCGGGTTCGCGGCCCTCTCGTGACGCCGCCCCGAAATCGGCTATCATGGGTGCCTGCAAGGGAGGATGCCGTGCGCAGACGCACGCAGAAGGAATGGGAACTGTCGATCGGACCGGACACGGTGCGCCTGTTCATCCTCAAGGCCAAGGCGATCAGCGCCGGCCTCAGCAGCGACTATGAAGGCGGCAGCGAGCATGAGATCGAGATCGAGGATCAGGTCCGCGACGGCCACCATCACGACGGTCTTGCCGAGGAAGAGGAGCAGGATCTCACGGCCGAGGAGCTGCGCGAGCTGATCAGCGACCTGAACGTCGACGAGGCGGCCGAGCTGATCGCGCTGGCCTGGATCGGCCGCGGCGACTATGACGGCAGCGAGTGGGCGGAAGCGCTGGCCGAAGCCAGGCAGCGCGGCAACCGCAAGACGGCCGCCTATCTCATGGGCATGCCCATGCTGGGCGACTACCTCGAAGAGGGTCTCGAGGCCATCGGCGCCTGACGGTTCCCACCCGAAACGGACACATGCGGTCGTCGCCTGTAACCGATCGTGATCGTCCGCACGATTGCCAGCGCGCGCGCCGCCACCATCTGCCTGAAGATGAAGAGATCGTTCGGAAACGCGGTCGTCGCTCTCTGCGCTCTTGTTCTCGCCATCCAGCCGGCAGCCGCGAAGGCGCGCCATCATCCCCGTTCGCTTTTCGAACAGATCTTCGCGCCGAAGGCAAAGGGCAAACCGGCCCGGAAGGCGAGGAAGAAGCGGCCGCGCCCCGCAGCATCGGCTGCGCCTGCGCGGCCTGCCGGGCCTGCGCTGCCCTCCGAAGCCCCCGAGCCTACCCCAAGACCCGATGGCACCGGTAACAGTGGCTCGGCCGGCACCGAGGCTCCCCGGCAGGGCGAGGTTCAGACCGTTCCAAAAGATGGCCAGGCGCCAGTGCCCGAAGCGCGGCCGCGGGAGAATGCCGGCGAGCCCAAGGAGGGCAAGCCGGCCCTCTCCGATCCTTACGAACGCGGTGGGGAAGGCAGCGTCGGGCGCCACAACCGGGAAACCGCCGCCCGCCCGGACGACGCCGAAAGGCGGGAGGACACAGCCTGCCGTTCGAGACTGAAGGCGCTGGGCGTCGTGTTCGCGCCGCAGGAGCCGCTCTCCGATCCGGCAGGTTGCAGCGTGCCCTTCCCGATCTCGGTCTCGAAGCTGGGGGATATCGCGATCGACCCGCCCGCGGTGCTGAACTGCGCCATGACGGAAACCATCGCGCGGTTCACCAGCTCCGTCGTTTCCCCAGCCGTGAGAAGCGCTTACGGCACGAACCTCAAGAGCATCGCCAACGCATCGGCCTATGTCTGCCGGCCGCGCCACGGCACCGCGAAGCTTTCGGAACACGCATTCGGGAATGCGCTGGACATCGGCGCCTTCGGGCTCGCCGACGGCAGGGCGATCGAGGTGAAGGCGGGAGTCGATCCCAGGGACGCGCGCTTCCTCGCGACCGTGCGCAGCGCGGCATGCGGCCCGTTCAAGACCGTTCTGGGGCCGGGCAGCGACCCCGATCATGCGCTGCATTTCCATCTCGACCTCGCCCCGCGCCGCAGCGGTGCCACCTATTGCCATTGAAACGATTTTCGTCCGGATAGCCGCCGCATTCCCGCCACAGGCATGAAGGCGGGGCATCAGCGTTCGTTTACCGCCTGTCGCTATCCTCTCCGAATGGACGAGGAACGATCATGAAACGCCTTGGCCGCGCCGCGGCGCTCGCCGCGATGCTCGGCGTGACGGCCTGCACGTCCGGCGATGTCATGGATGTACGCCCCGCGGTCGATGTCGGCTTGCGAACATCCGCCCTGCAACCCCGCGAAACGCCGGCGTCGCCGGAGGAACCGGCCGGCTTCCCGGAAGACACAGCCATGCAGCCGCTCTCCGCGGAGGAGGAAACCTATGCCTCCATGCCCACGGAGAGCGCGCCGGTGACACGGCCGGCCGGCAGGGTCGAGCTGGCGGGCTATCCGCGCATGGATACGCCGGCGCTTCGCCCGACACAGCTTTCCGCCGACGAACTGGAGTGCCGCGCCAGCCTGAAGAAGATGAACGTCGCCTTCACCGAGGTCGCGCCGATCCGCGAGGGTGCGTCCTGCGGCATCGCGCACCCGATTCGCGTGACGCGCATCGGCCGCGTCGCCATGAAGCCGGCCGCGACGCTGAACTGTGCCATGGCGGAAGCCTTCGCCTCCTGGACCCGCAACGAGCTCGTGCCGGCCTCGCGCTGGCGTTTCATGTCCGGCGTGAAGGCTGTGCATCAGGGCTCCAGCTATTCCTGCCGCAACATAGCAGGCACCGGCACGCCGTCCGAGCACACGCGGGGCAACGCCATCGACATCATGAAGATCGAGCTGAACAACGGCAAGATCATCGACGTGCGCAAGCCCGGCATCTTCGCCTTCCGCAAGCGAGGCCTGCTCAACACCGTGCGCGCCGACGGCTGCGAATACTTCACCACCGTGCTCGGGCCCGGCTACAATGCCGACCACGCCGACCATTTCCATTTCGACATCAAGGCGCGGCGCAACGGCCACCGTGCCTGCCGCTGAGCCTGTCTGATCGACGCGCGGTGCGCTCTTTGAGCCGCGCGTGAGTTGGTGTAGGTGAAGCCGCATCATGGTTTACGTCGAAATCGCCGTCGTGGTCGTTCTGATCGTCGTCAACGGCCTGCTGTCGATGTCCGAGCTTGCCGTCGTCTCGTCGCGTCCCGCGCGGCTGAAGGCGATGGCCGACCGCAACGTGAAGGGCGCCGCCAAGGCGCTGGCGCTCGGCGCCAACCCCGGGCGGTTCCTCTCCACCGTGCAGATCGGCATCACGCTGGTGGGCGTGCTGTCGGGTGCGTTCTCGGGCGCCACGCTGGGCGAACGGCTGAGCTCCGTGCTGGCAGCGAACGGCGTCCCGTCCGGCATGGCGGGCACGCTCGGCGTCGGCATCGTCGTCGCCGCCATCACCTATGCCTCGCTGATCGTCGGCGAGCTCGTGCCCAAGCAGCTCGCGCTGCGCAACGCAGAGGGCATAGCCGTGCGCGTGGCGCCGGCCATGAGGGTGCTGGCGACGGTCGCCGCGCCGCTGGTCTTCCTGCTCGACTGGTCCGGACGCGCCGTGCTCTGGCTGCTTGGCCAGCGCGGGGCGAGCGAGGAAAAGGTGACGGACGAGGAGATCAAGATGCTCGTCGCCGAGGCCGAGCATCACGGCACGATCGAGTCGGACGAGCGCCGCATGATCGCCGGCGTGATGCGCCTGGGCGACCGCGCCGTGCGTGCCGTCATGACGCCGCGCACCGAGGTCGAGTGGATCAATGTCGACGCCGACGAGGCCGCCATCCGCAAGGCGGTGATGGAAGGCGAGCACTCCCGCCTGCCGGCCGGCGAAGGCAATGTCGACGCGATGATCGGCGTCGTCGCCGCGCGCGACGTGCTGGCGTCCCTGCTCTCCGGCAAGCCGCTCGACATACGCAGCCATGTGCGCGCGGCCCCCATCGTGCACGACCAGGCCGATGCGCTGGACGTTCTCGCCACCTTGCGCGCCTCGGACACGCCGGTGGCGCTCGTCCATGACGAGTACGGCCATTTCGAGGGGCTGGTGACGCCGGCCGACATATTGGAGGCGATCACCGGCGTCTTCCGCGCCGATCTCGACGAGGGCGAGGAGAACGCCGTCCAGCGCGAGGACGGCTCGTGGCTGCTGGCGGGCTACATGCCGGCGGACGAGATGGCCGACCTCCTGAACATCGACGTGCCGGAAGACCGCGACTACGAGACGCTCGCCGGCTTCGTCCTGGCGCACCTCCACCATCTTCCGGGCGTCGGCGAGACCGTCGACGTGCAGGGCTGGCGCTTCGAGGTGGTCGACCTGGACGGGCGCCGCATCGACAAGGTGCTGGCCATGAAACTGCCCCCGGCCCGGCGCGAGCGCGGCAGGGTGTGACCGGCGAGACGTCCGGAATGAAACGGACGATCCATTGTCGGCCCGCTGACAATGCCGACTATATTCGCCTGTCGAGCGCCAAGGCGTTGGACAGCGCGGAAGTATCGCCTGGAATCGTCTTCGGCTACGATGCTCAGGAGCGCATTGTCGGCATCGAACTGCTGGATGCGAGAGCATAGCCTGCCTCGGAAACCTTGACCGAGGCAGCGTAAGAAAACAAACGGGGTGAAAGAAGCGTGGCGACGCGGACACCTCTCCCGCATCGCCGCGCATTGCCGGCTCAGGCGGCCTTCGCCTTGGCGTCCGCTTCGCGCGCCGCCTTCAGCGCAGCGCCCCACCAGACGATGTCGTTGACCAGCCCCTCGCCCGCCTGGTTCAGGTGCTCGAAATCGTCGAGCTTGCTGTCTCCCTGCTTGACGGCGGCATAGTCGGCCCAGGCGATATGCACCGCCGCCCTGACCGGCGCCATCTGCAATTCGATGGCGACGAGGCGCAACTGCTCGATGGCGCGGGCCGCGCCGACGCCGCCATACCCGACGAAGCCGACCGGTTTCCTGTTCCACTCGGTGTAGGCGTAGTCGAGCGCGTTCTTCAGCACCGCGGTCGGCCCGTGCGAATATTCGGCGACGGTGAAGATGAAGCCGTCGAACTCGGCCATCTTCCTTTGCCAGCGCTGCGCCACCTCGCTCGTCGACGGTGCCCACAGCGAGGAAGCGACCTCCTCGAAGAAGGGCAGCGGGTAATCGCGCAAGTCGACGACCTCGACATCGATATCGGCGTGCCGACGCGCGATCTCGGCGATCCAGGCGGCGGCCTTGTCGCCAAAACGAACCTCTCGAGTCGATCCGACGACGACGGCAATCTTGAGTCTGGGCATGTGGTACCTTCCGGATTTAGTGGTATCTGATGGATACTCGCGCTACATAGGATACCGGACAAAAACCTCGCAAGGAGGCACCTCATTGAAACCGAGGCACCCCGATCACCCCGACTGTCAGGCCATCCACCACACCTTGCAGCGGCTCGGCGACAAGTGGACGGTGCTGGTCGTCAGCCAGCTCGGCGAGCGCAGGATGCGCTTCAACGAGCTGCGCCGGACGATCGGCGACATCTCGCAAAAGATGCTGACCTCCACGCTGCGCGACCTGGAGCAGGACGGCTTCGTGACGCGCACCGTCTATCCGACCATTCCGCCGCGGGTCGAATACGAGTTGACCGACCTCGGCCGCGATTTCCTGAAGCCGGTGCACGGGCTGATCGAATGGGCCAAGACCAACCGCCCGCATATGGATGCGGCGCGCCAGCGCTACGGGACGAAAATGGCGGCGGAATGAGGTTCGTTTTCGCCGAATAGGTGCGTCCTTCGAGGCTCGCCCTCGCAAGGTATCGCCTTTCTCATCGACACCGTGCGGGCTCGCGCCTCAGGACGAGGACCGTCGGCGCATCGAGCCCGCCGCATCGTGGGTTCGACAAGCCACGGTCCTCGTCCTGAGGCGCGAGCCCGCACGAGTCTTGATGAAAAAACAATAGCTTCGGCGGGCGAGCCTCGAAGGACGCACCCTATTCCGCCGGAATGGGCTTCGGCTTCCCCTCGCCGTCCAGCGCCACCATGACGAAGTCGGCATCCGTCACCTTTTCCATCAAATCGCTGAGATAGCGCTGCGCCCAGGCTTCCACCTTGAGCGTCATCGAGGTCCGGCCGATTCGCGTCACATGCGTGTAGACGCAAAGTGTGTCGCCGATCTTCATCGGCTTGGCGAAGGACATTTCCTTCACGGCGGCGGTCACCACCCTGCCCTTCGCGCGCTCGGCGGCGCGGATGCCGCAGGCCAGATCCATCTGCGCCATCACCCAGCCGCCGAAGATGTCCATCGCCGCGTTCGCGTCGGACGGCATGGCGAGCGTGCGCAGCGTCAACTCGCCGGTCGGCTGCCCATCGGCATAATGCACCATCGCCACACCCCGCCTTTCGCGAACAGCACGAGCAGTTAGAACGGGTACGCGCGGCGATCAACGCAACAAAACATCGGCCCGTCGCTTTTCTCACAGGCCATGCCGGAAGGCGCCGTATCGCGCCGGCCGCGGCGGCATAGTCTCGCGGCGAACAGGCTCCGCTGCGGGTTCCATGCAGACCTACGATTTCGTCATTGTCGGCTCCGGCTCGGCCGGCTCGGTGGTCGCCGAGCGCCTGTCGGTCAATGGCCGCTTCTCGGTGCTGGTTCTGGAAGCGGGCGGCACGGACCGGCGCTTCTACGTGCAGATGCCCCTCGGCTACGGCAAGACCTTCTTCGATCCGGCCGTGAACTGGAACTACAAGGCCGAGCCCGATCCGGGCCTCGCCGGCAATGCCGATCACTGGCCGCGCGGAAAACTGCTCGGCGGGTCGAGCTCCATCAACGCCATGGTCTGGATCAGGGGCAACCCGGCCGACTATGACGAATGGGCGGCCGAGGGCAATCCCGGCTGGAGTTTCGCCGACCTCCTGCCCGCCTTCAAGGCGATCGAGGACAACGAAGCGGGCGCCGACGAATGGCGCGGCGTCGGCGGTCCCGTCCATGTCACCGACTGCACGCGGATTGTCCATCCGCTCAGCCGGCGCTACATCGAGGCCGCGGAGCAGGCCGGCCTTCCCTTCAACCCGGACTTCAACGGAAAGAAGCAGGAAGGCGCCGGCATCTACCAGATCTCGACGAGGAACGGCCGGCGCATGTCGGCGGCCCGCGCCTTCCTTCGCCCCGCCATGAAACGGCCGAACGTGCGCGTCGAGACGACCGCGCTCGCCACCCGCATCCTGTTCGAAGGCGTCCGCGCGGTCGGCGTGGAGTACGAGCAGAACGGAACGACGCACCGGGTTCGCGCCGGCCGCGAGGTGATCGTCTCGGCCGGCTCCGTCGCCGGCCCGCAGCTTCTCCAGCTTTCCGGCGTCGGCCCCGGCAACCATCTGGGTGGGCTCGGTATCGAAATCATCCATGCCAACGAGAATGTCGGCCGCAACCTTCAGGACCATGTCGGCATCAACTACACCTTCAAGGGTCGCACGGCGACGCTCAACCAGATCCTCAGACCCTGGTGGGGCAAGGCGCTGGTCGGGGCGCAATATCTCCTCCTGCGCAGCGGGCCGCTGTCGATGTCGATGAACAGCGCCGGCGGCTTCTTCCGCACCGATCCGGCGCTGACGCGGCCCAACATGCAGCTCTATTTCCAGGCCTTCTCCACGGTCATCCCAAAGGGCGGCGAGCGCCCGATCCTGACGCCGGATCCCTGGCCGGGCTTTTCCATCGGCCTGTCGAACTGCCGGCCGACCAGCCGCGGCGAGATCATGATCCGCTCCGCCGATCCGCGCGATCCGCCGCGCATCGTGCCGAACGCCTACGGCACCGAGCACGACGTGGCCGAGATGCTGGCCGCGGTGAAGTTCGTGCGAAAGATCGCCGCGCAGCCGGCCATGACGGAGTTCATAGCGGAGGAAGTTCTGCCCGGTCCGTCAATACGATCGGACGAAGAACTGATTCAGGATTTCAGGAAGCGCTCCGGCACGGTCTATCATCCGGTCTCGACCTGCCGCATGGGCCCGAACCCGGCGAAAGCGGTGGTCGACCCGCGCCTGAAGGTGCACGGGCTGCACGGCCTTCGCGTCATCGACGCCTCGATCTTCCCCGGCAACATCGCCGGCAACACCAACGCCCCCTCGATCATGGTAGGATGGAAGGGCGCAGAGCTGGTGCTGGAGGATCATCGATGACGAATCTCCCTCATCACACCCCTCTGCCCTGCCGGACATCTCCCCCTCAAGCGGGGAGATGTCCAGCAGGGCAGAGGGGGATGACATCCCTCACGGCCGGCAAAATCGGCCTGACCCGGAGACCTCCCGCATGAAGATCACCGACGTCAGGACCTGGGTAGTCGGCAACCCGCCGCCGGGCATCGGCGGAAAATATTTCATCTTCGTGAAGCTGACGACCGACTCCAACGTCACCGGCTATGGCGAAGCCTACAATGCGACCTTCGGGCCACACGTCACGGCGAGGATGATCGAGGACGTCGCCGAGCGCTATCTGATCGGGAACGACCCACACGACATCGAGGCCTTCTTCCGCCGCGCCTATTCCTCCGGCTTCAGCCAGCGCCCCGACATCTCCATGCAGGGCTGCGTCTCGGCGCTGGAGATGGCCTGCTGGGACATCGTCGGCAAGGAAGCCGGCAAGCCGGTCTACAAGCTCATCGGCGGGCGGGTCCACGAGACGCTGCGCTCCTACACCTACCTCTATCCGCATTCAGGCAGCGTCCACACGGAGGACGTGAGCGGCAGGAACGTCTACAACGATCCGGACATGGCCGCCGAATGCGCCGCGCTCTATGTGAGCCAGGGTTTCAATGCCGTGAAGCTCGACCCGGCCGGCCCCTACACCGTCTATGACGGTCACCAGCCGCGGCTCGTCGACATCGACCTGTCTGCCCGCATGATGAAGGCGATCCGCGAGGCCGTCGGCACGCGTGCCGACATCCTGTTCGGCACGCACGGCCAGTTCACCGCGTCGGGCGCGCTCAGGATGGCGCGCGCCATCGAGCCTTACGATCCGCTGTGGTTCGAGGAGCCGGTGCCGCCCGACATGCCCGAAGTCATGGCCGAGGTCGCCCGCCAGACGAAAATCCCGATTGCCACGGGCGAACGGCTCGCCACGAAGTGGGAGTTCGCGCGCGTCATCGAGAACCGCGCCGCCACCATCCTCCAGCCCGACCTCGGCCGCTCCGGCGGCATCCTGGAAACCAAGAAGATCGCCGCCATGGCCGAGGCCTACCATATCCAGGTGGCCCCACACTGCTATTGCGGACCGATCGTCGGCGCGGC
Organism: Hyphomicrobiales bacterium; assembly: GCA_017305925.1. Lineage (GTDB taxonomy): Bacteria > Pseudomonadota > Alphaproteobacteria > Rhizobiales > Rhizobiaceae > Arvimicrobium. The sequence goes on from JAFKJW010000188.1 coordinate 15,136, forward strand.
CAACATCCAGCTTGCCGTGACCCTGCCGAACTTCCTGATCCTGGAGTCGCTGAGGCAGTGGGACGGCTTCCACTCGACGCTCCTGAAGAAGAAGATCGAATGGCAGGACGGCCACGTCATTCCGCCGCAGGAACCGGGCCTGGGTGTGGAGTTGGACGAGGCGGTCTGCGAGGCACATCCCTATGCCGGCCCGCACCTCCACCTCGAGATGAGACAGACCCCGCTGGTGCCCGATCCGGGCCGGCCGGAGTGAACGGGACGCCTCACCCGCGGCGTACTTGCGGACATCCTTGCCGTTGCTGCCGGCGCTGGCGGCATTGCCTGAACTGTCGGACGCTCCTGGAAATTGCAGCGATACGATTACCGCCCGTTAACCCCGTTCCGGTGCGGGCAGGGAGCCGCAAAGGCTGCGGACCGACGCTTCCAGAAGCGCCCGGCCACCCGGCTTCCAGCCAAGCCCGCGGAGCTTCTCCGTGGACATGACGTTGAGACCAGCCGCATCTGCCCGTTCCGGCAGGGCGAGGTCTGGACCCGACGCATGCGCGACCGCAAGGACCTCGCGGCGGTCGACGACCATGTCGGACACGTTGAACACGCCGGCCGGGATATCGTCCCCGAGCAGCATGGCTGCGGCCCCGGCGACGTCGCGCCCATGCACTTCGGTGGCCGCACGGGGCTCGATCCGCCGCCCGGCCAAAAAATCCCCGATCAGCGCCGCCCATTTGTCGCGGCCCCCCGGCGCAGTGCCGTAGACGCCGGTGACGCGGAGCACAAGGGGACAAAAGGACGGCCCGGCCATGTCCAGGAGGGCCTGCTCGGCCGCAAGCTTCACAGCCCCGTAGAGCGTGTCGGGCCGTGGCGGCGTCTCCTCCGTCAGCACCATTCCCGGCGCCTGCGTGCCATAGACCGCCCGGCTGGAAAGAAAGACGACCTTGCCGACCCCACATTGCCGCGCCAGTTCGAACAGGACGACGGACCCGTCGAGGTTCCTGCGGCGGAATCCCTCCGGATCGCTTCCCTCGCCGCCCCGGTATTTTTCCGGCAGATGGTCGAGCGCTGCATGAACGAACCAGTCCATCCCCTCGAAGAGACTCGGGTCTTTCGGATTTTCGAGAACGAGAGGGCGGAAGCCGGCCACGCCGCGAAACATCCCTTGCGGAGGGACCCGCCGTGCGGCGACGGTTACCTCATGGCCGCAGTCGAGGAAGTGCTGGACGAGAAAGCTGCCGACATAACCGGTGCCGCCGGAAACGAGAACGCGCGTCATGGCGCGGGGTTCGGCAGGATCGACAGGTCGGGAATGCCCTCCCCGCTGCGATAGGCCCGCCACAGGTCGATCAGCGGCCCCAGAAGATGGGCCTTGGGATGATCCTTCTCCCACGGCTTTTCGTACTGGTAGTGCAGGACGCGAACCGAGTTCCAGTCCCACAGTCCGGGCAGCGCGAACCAGGCATATTGCAGCATGTTGCAGAAGACCGGCAGCCCGTGCCAGTCGGGAAACCAGCTTTGCAGGAACGTCTGGTCGGTCCGCGGCCAGAAGGCGTCCGGCCGGTCGAGAGCTTCGAGCATCGCGGCGAAGGTGTCCCGCGACGGCGCGGCCACGAACACGCCGGAATTCATCCGGCGGAAATCGGCAAGGCTCTCATAGACGTTCGGCGCGGCGGAAAACTCCGGATAGCAGAACAGCCGGTCGATGGTTCTCAGCACCAGCGTGTCGGCATCGAGGAAGACCGCGCGTTCATACCCGGTCAGTTCCCACAGCCTGAGCTTAGCGAAATTGTCGAGCGGCGTGTGAAAGGCCGGCTTGCGCCCCTTTGTGAAAGGCGCCGCGCCATGCAGCCTTGCCCTGGCGTGGCGTTCGTTGAAGGCGTCGGATGTCGGCAGGAGATCGACGGGCCGGAGCGTGGCGCCGAGCGCGGCGACCGGTGCCAGAGCGGCCGCCTCCACCCCGCCGGTGTGCATCACCACGATGTCGGCCTGTGTGCCCGTCAGCGTCAGCGACCGCACCAGCGCGATCGCGCCCTCCACGAAATCGGCATTGGTGACGAGGGTGACATAGGCATGGGGCGGCATGCGTCAGGCGCTCCCCTCTGTCCTGTCGGACATCTCCCCCTCAAGGGGGGAGATCGGAAATCCGCCTTGTTTTCCCCAACCTCCAACGTCACAGAAAAAGCGATGAGAGCGAAACTGCCGATTTCCCCCCTTGAAGGGGAGACGCCCGGCAGGACAGAGGGGGGCGGCGACCCTATGCTCCGGCAGTCTACCCAACGCTCTTCAGCCGCTTGCCCTCCGGGTCCCGGTCGATCGACGGCGCGATATCTTTCGTCCAGGCCGAAACGGCCGGAATGCGGCTGCGGTCGACCCGGTAGGCGAATTTCCTGGCGACATCGACCACTTCCGATAGCAGGCCCTCGGCGAGCGTGACCGGCTTCAGCCCGAGCTTGATGAACTGATCGTTGTCGACCACCAACTCGTTCTCCGCTGCCTCCTTGCGCGGATTGGGCAGGTAGGCGACCTGGCTGCCGGTGAGCCGCGCCACGAGCTCTGCAAGGTCGCGCACGCGGTGCGTCTCCGTCATCTGGTTGAAGATCTTCACCCGCTCGCCCCGCTTCGGCGGGTTCATCAGCGCCAGCTCGATGCAGCGCACCGAATCCTCGATATGGATGAAGGCACGCGTCTGCCCGCCGGTGCCATGTACGGTCAGCGGATAGCCGATGGCCGCCTGGATGAGGAAGCGGTTGAGCACGGTTCCGTAATCGCCGTCATAGTCGAAGCGGTTGACGAGCTGCGGATGCCGCCGCGTCTGCGCCGTATGCGTGCCCCACACGATCCCCTGATGGAGGTCGGTGATCCTGAGCCCGTCGTTCTTCGCGTAGAACTGGAACAGAAGCTGGTCCAGGCATTTCGTCATGTGGTAGATCGAGCCCGGATTGGCCGGGTAGAGGATTTCCTGCCGCGCCGCCTCGCCGGACATCGTGTCGATGCCCACCTCGAGATAGCCCTCGGGAATGGCCGCGCCCACGGTCGAGTAGCCGTAGACGCCCATCGTGCCGAGATGCACGAGATGCACGTCGAGGTCGAGATCGACCAGCGCGTTCAAGAGATTGTGCGTGGCGTTGACGTTGTTGTTGACGGTGTAGTTCTTGTGACGGTCGCTCTTCATCGAATAGGGCGCGGCACGCTGTTCGGCGAAATGGATCACGGCCTCCGGCCGTTCTTCGCCCAGCCACCGCTTGAGCACCTCATAGTCGCGGGCGATGTCGATCAGGTGGAAGTGGATGCGCCGTCCGGTCTCCTGATACCAGACGCGCGTGCGCTCCTGGATGGAATCCATCGGGGTGAGCGACTGCACCCCGAGTTCCGTATCGATCCATCGTCGCGAAAGGTTGTCGAGGATGTGGACCTCATGGCCCTTCTCCGACAGATTGAGACAGGTCGGCCAGCCGATGAACCCATCGCCGCCAAGCACCGCAATCTTCATGATCTGCTTCCGTACTCCACTCTCCGGTCGAAATAACGCCCGACCATGACAGCAGTTGCATACTCCGCCGCGGGATGACAGGCGAAATTATGGTGCTGCCGGGCCCGCCCACAGGAGCATCCGGTTGCGCGGAGGCGGACGCAAAGGATGCTCCCCTTCAGGACGGCTGTTCGTCGCCCGACCCGATCTGCCTGACCAGCGCGCCGGTCGCCAGCAGCGAAGCCATGTCGGCGATCATCGGCGCGATGTGGGTCTTGTAGTCGAGCGGCTCGGAAATATCCGGCAGCTCGAAGAAATTCTTCGATTGCGGCAGGAGCAGGAAGGCGTCCTTCCCTTGCAACGCGATGCGCGCCGGCTCCTCCGGCCAGGCTTCGCCGAGCCATTGCAGCGCCCGGGCAAGCCTTCCGGTGACGAGAGGACCAGCCGCCGCCGGATTGTCAGTTCGGAAATCATAGGCTGCGTCGAGCACCGGATCGCCGCTCGACAGCGATTCGAGCTCCTTTCCAAAAATCCCCCGGAAAAAAGACGTCACCTTGTTGGCCTTGCGGGTCGCGACCAGCACGCCGGGGAAGGCGCGCTCGGTGGCGAGCGCGATCACCACGCCCCGGAACACGGTGTCCCTGCCCTTTCCGCTGCCGACGCTGAACGCCGCCTCGTAGAGCTCGAACGGCAGGCCCTGCCAGACGCCTGAAATCTCGTCGTCGAAACGGCTGTCGTTGAAGTTGCCGATGGCGTCTTTCGGGATGCGCGACACCGAATCCGGCGTCTCGCCCTTCCGGTACCGAACATTCTCGATGAAACCGAAGACGACGGGCAGCAGCCGGTCGCGGACCGACCGCCGGAGCTTGCGGGCCGGGCTGGTGGCGACGAAATGGGCGATCGACAGCCCGGCCGCCGCCAGGATGTACAGGTAGATGTGCGGCGTGGAAACCCACCGCTCCCTCGGATCGGCGAAGGCATTGAAGGTTATGGCCAGGACGGCCGTCAGAACCAGCACGACGCCGATGACGACGGGTATCCGGATGCGGACGCTGCGGACGACTTTTTGGCGTTCCGCTTCGTAGCTTTCGATTTCACCGCGAATCCCGGCGAGCGCGGCCTCGCCGGGCATGAAGTCCGCTGCGTCCATCGCCCGCTCCCTTGATGCGCGGCGAGTATAGCGCGGTTTGCGCCGCCGTGAACCGCAGCGCGCTTGCCTCTTCGGCGAGACGGACCTACATGGCCGGAAAAGCCATGACCGAGACCGATCTGAAGTCGCGGACGAAGGTCAAGCCAGAGACCGAGCGCCCGAAACTCTACAAGGTAATCCTCGTCAACGACGACTTCACGCCGCGTGAGTTCGTGGTGCGCGTTCTGAAGGCGGAATTCCGCGTCACCGACGATCAGGCCTACAGGATCATGATCACCGCGCACCGCCGCGGTGTCTGCGTGGTCGCCGTCTTCACCCGGGACGTCGCGGAAACCAAGGCAGCCCGGGCTACCGACGCGGGCAAGGCCGCCGGCTATCCCCTGATGTTCACCACCGAGCCCGAGGAGTGAAAGCGGCATCCGCAACGGTCGCCGGAGCCGCCGAAAAATGCTATCGGGACGCGATTCCTGTCGAACGCGAGTGACGGCCATCAACAGATCCTCCAAGCGGCGCGAGATGCACCGTGCCAAATCCGCCACTGCCGGCCGCTCCGCCGAGGCCGACCGTCTGGTGCAGCAAGGGCTGCAATTACATCAGGCCGGCCGGCTGCCTCATGCGGAAGAGACCTACCGCAGGACGTTGAAGGCCCATCCCCAGCATCCCGCCGCACTCCATTTCCTCGGCCTCCTGCTGCACCAGACGGGAAGGACCGGCGAAGGTCTCCCCCTGCTCGCACAGTCGATCGCCGCTGAGCCGGACAACGCCGATTTCCTCAACAATCTCGGCACCGTGCTGCGCGATACCGGCAGGCTGGAAGAGGCTGTCGCCACCTATGAAAAGGTGCTCGCCGTCAGGCCCGACTTCTTCGCCGCGCGGGCCAACATGGCGCTCGCGCAGAAGGAGCTCGGCCGGTTCGACGAGGCCGTGGAGGCCTGGCGCGCCACCGTCGCGATGAAGCCCTATGCGGTCGACGCCCGCCGCAAGCTTGCCGAGACCCTGCGCGACGCCGGCCGGCCCGCCGAGGCCGCCGAGGCCTATCGCGAGGCGCTGTCGCTCAAGTCACGCGACGCCGAGCTCTGCTACGGGCTGGGCGTCGCCCTGATGGAAAAGGGCGACATCGAGGCCGCGGTCGACGCCTTCCGTGCGGCGGTCGGCGCGCAGCCCGACCACGCAGAGGCCTGGCTCATGCTGGCTTCGCTGAAGCGGCACAAGACCGTGGATACCGAGCTTGAAGCGCTGGAAGGCGCCCACGATCGGGCGCCGACCGGCAGCCGCGAGCGGGCGCTGACGGCGTTCGGGCTTGGAAAGGCCTATGACGATCTCGGCGATTTTTCGCGCGCCTTCGATTTCTTCGAGGAAGCCAATGCGGCGCATCGCAAGAGCCTTTCCTACGACGCGGCGGAGGTGCGCGCGCAGTTCGAAGCGGCCCGGCGGGTGTTCCAGCCGGAACTGTTCGAGAAATTCGCCGGAAGTGGCGACCCGGACGACACGCCGGTCTTCGTCGTCGGCATGCCGCGTTCCGGCACGACGCTGGTCGAGCAGATCATCTCCAGCCATCCTGCCGTCTACGGCGCGGGCGAGCTGGTCTTGCTCCGCAGCATCATGGACGGCCTCTATCCGCCGGGAGCCACGCCGCCCTACCCCGCCTCCGTCCCGGTCACGCCGGCCGAGGCGCTGCGCAAGGCCGGCCGCGACTATGCCGAGGCGATCCGGGCGCAATATCCCGGCTGGCGGCACGTCACCGACAAGATGCCGGGCAACTTCATGCTGATCGGCATGATCCGCCTCGTGCTGCCCAATGCGCGGATCGTCCACTGCGCCCGCGATGCGCGGGCCACCTGCCTCTCCATATTCAAGACTTATTTCCGCAATGGCCACAGCTACGCCTACGACCTCGCTGAGCTTGCCGAGTTCCACAATCTCTATACCGGCATGATGGAGCATTGGCGCCAGGTCCTGCCGGGCGTGGTGCACGACGTGCGCTACGAGGATTTCGTGGCGGACCAGGAAGGGCAGTCCCGCGCCCTGATCGCGCATCTCGGCCTGCCCTGGGACGACGCGGTGCTGGCCTTCCACAAGAGCGAGCGGCCGGTCAAGACGGCCAGCGCCGGCCAGGTCCGCCAGCCGATGTACAAAGGCTCGACAGACCTCTGGAAGCGCTATGGCGACCGGCTGGCGCCGCTCGCCTCCCGCCTTCGCGACGCGTCCTGATCACCGCGCACCCGCCTGCGGCCGGATCTTCCAGACCGTGCCGCCGGTGTCGTCGGCGACCAGCAACCCGCCGTCCGGCATGAAGGCGACGCTCGCCGGCCTGCCCCACACTTCGGCCGGCCCGTTTCCGCCGACCCAGAAGCCGGTGACGAAATTCTCGTACCAGCCGGCGGGCCGGCCGTCCTCGAACTTGACGCGCACCAGCTTGTAGCCGGTCGGCTTCGCCCGGTTCCACGAGCCGCGCAGCGCCGCGATCGCGTCGCCCCGCCAGCCCTGCGGCCAACTGTCCGGCACGAAGGCAAAGTCGATCGCGGAGGAATGCGCCTGAAAGAGCAGCGCCGGCATTTTCGTGGCCTTCACCTTGTCCGGCGCACGGTCGGAAAAATCCGGCTGCGGCTTGCCGCCGGAATAGGCGTAGGGCCAGCCGTAGAAATCGCCCTCCTCCATCTCCGCCAGATAGTCGGGCACGAGGTCGCTGCCCATGCCGTCGCGCTCCTGCACGACGCCCCAGAGCCTGCCGGTCTGCGGATGGAAGTGGATGCCGATCGGATTGCGCGTGCCGGAGACGAAAGTCGTCTGATTCCCGCCATCCGCATCGAAACGCTGGATCGTGGCGCGCGGCGCCTTCTCTTCCCCGATGTTGCCGGCCGAACCTATGCCGGCATACATCGTGCCGTTCTTCGGATCGACCGCCAGCGACCGCGTGGAATGCCCGCCGCCAGAGCCGAACACGCCTTGCGCCGTCACGGCGACCGGCTTGCCCTCCGGCTTCCTGTCGCCCTCCTTGAACGGCAGGCGCCAGATCGCCCGCCGGTCGGCCACCAGAAGCTCCCCCCGGTGCTCGCCATCCGGCACGATCGCCATGCCGTAAGGCTGGTCGAAGCCCTTGGCGAATTGCGACACGCTATCGGCCTTGCCGTCGCCGTCGGCGTCGCGCAGGAAGGTGATGGAGCCCGCCTTCTGCTCCGCCAGCAGCACGTCGCCATTGCCGAGCACGAGCAGCTTGCGCGGGTTCCTAAGCCCCTCGGCGAAGAGCGAGACCTCGAACCCCTCGAGGACGATCGGCCGTTGATCGCCGCGGCGCACGACTTCGGATCCGTTGCTTGCGGCCTTGTCGGCATAGGGCGCCGGCAGCGCATCCGCCCTGATCTCGAAGCGCCTGCCGGGCTCCTGATCGGGCGACACCGCCTGCGCACACGCGGCGGAAGCGAAAAACAGGCTCGATGCGGCAAGGAACAGCACAGATCTCAAAGACACCTCCGCGACGGCAGGACGGAACGCGACCGAAACGGCACCGACGGACGGCCGTTCCGCCTCGCCCGGTCAACTGGCCGTGACTGCCCATCAGCCGTTGACCAGAGCCAGGACGAGCTTTTGCACATTGCCGCCGGCGCTCATCTCGCTCTTGTCGAAGTCGCGGCTGCGCTGGCGCTGCTCCTGCGAGGCGGCGGTGAGCGGCGCAAGAATCTCCTTGCGGATCTTCTTGCAGTCCGGATCGTTCTCGACGGTCAGGCCGACGGTCGTGGCCAGGATCCTCTCCACCATCTCCTTCATCTGCGCTCCGTGCACCTTCTCATGCGCGGCGATGCCCTCGATAAAGGCGTCCCAGCGCTTCTGCACGGAGGGCGGCAGTTTCGAGGCCGGCTTCGGCAGCGTGTAGGTAATGGTGAAGAACGGCTTCGCGGAGACCAGCTTGCAGGCGTTTCCCTGTCGCTCGTATTTGCGCGACCATTTGAGGTCGAACACCGTGTGCGCGACCGTCCGCACCGCGTTCGCACCGACTTTCGGCCCGCGCTCGCCGATCGAGGCATAGAGCTCGATCCCGGTCGTGCCGGAGATGGCGTAGGTCTTGACGACCTCCTTCGTCTGGAAATCGGCGGCCATGGCCGGCATCGCCATGCCGGCCAGAACGAGTAGGAACGGGAGGACGCCGCTTCTCAAAGCCTATGACTTCGGCGCGTTCATCGCCCAGCGGACGCCGAACGGATCGCGCAGAGAACCCCAGCGGTCGCCCCAGAACATGTCCTGGAGCTCCATTTCCACCGTGCAGCCGGCGTCCACCGCGCGCTTCCACCAGGAATCGATCTCGCCGGCCTTGAGGACGAGTTGCAGCGTGAAGGCCTGCGGCTTTTCGTAGGAATGGCCATGATCCGGATAGAAGTCGCCGATCATCAGCGACGAGCCGTTGACGTGCTGATGGATATGCATGGTGCGGCCCTGCTCGTCCGGCGGAAAACTGAAGACGGTCTTCGCGCCGAACGCCTTCTCATAGAACTGTCCCGCCTTCTGCGCGCCGTCGACGCTGATATAGGCGCACAGGCCGCCGAGCGCGGCTACACTCTGCTGCGTGGAATTGTCGGTCATGAGATACTCCTGATCGGTTCACCTCCTGAAGACGAACCGGCATCCGGTGTTCCGACAGCCCCCTGCAATTTTCCGCTGGCGGCCGTCAATGTCCCGGCCGTCCGGTCTTGTTCTTGCTGCGCCCCTTGCGCTTCTGCTCGGCAGGATCCTCGTAGGAGCCGATGCCGATTTGCGCGCGCTTGACGGGCTTCACGCCCTCCACCGGCGTCTCCGTGCGCCGCACGGTCATCTCGTCGAGCGAGTTCTTGCGGAACAGGGTTTTGTCGGACGGCCCTGTCATGCCGTAGTCGGCACCGTGCGCCTCGCGGGCCGACTGCCTCTTGAAAAGCGAGCGCGAGATGGCACCGGCGGGCGTGGCCATGTCGGTACCGGGACCCATGTCGTCGATATCCGGCTTCTGGAAAAGCGACTTGCCGAGCGGTTTTGCACCGTCCGCGCCCATCTCGTCCAGATGCGGCTTGCGGAAAAGGGAGTTGTCCGGTGCCCCCTCGTCCACCGTGCGGTGCCGCTCGCGGCCCTTGTTGTGGCGTCCCTTTTCCTGTCCGGAAACCGGGCTCTGCGCCTCGACGTCGCGCGCCATCGGATCGTCGGAAAGCGTCAGCTCCAGCTCGGTGAGCCGCTTGATCTCGTCGCGCAGCCGCGCCGCCTCCTCGAAGTTCAGATCGGTGGCGGCGTCGCGCATCTTCTTCTGCAGGAATTCCAGATGGGCCTTGAGGTTGTTGCCCATCATCTGGCCGGCATCGTCGGTGAACTGCGAGATGTCGGCGCGGACGTGGTCCTTCTCGTAGACGGAATCGAGAATGTCGGCGATGCGGCTCTTGACGCTCTCCGGCGTGATGCCGTGCTCTTCATTGTATGCGAGCTGCTTCTCGCGGCGACGCGCCGTTTCGGCCATCGCACGGCTCATCGAGCCGGTGATCTGGTCAGCGTAAAGGATGACCTTGCCGTCGACGTTGCGCGCGGCGCGGCCGATCGTCTGGATGAGCGAGGTTTCGGAACGCAGGAACCCTTCCTTGTCCGCGTCGAGGATCGCCACGAAACCGCATTCGGGAATGTCGAGGCCCTCGCGCAGCAGGTTGATGCCGACCAGCACGTCGAAGGCACCGAGGCGCAGGTCGCGGATGATCTCGATGCGCTCCAGCGTCTCGATGTCGGAATGCATGTAGCGCACGCGGATGCCCTGCTCGTGCAGGTATTCCGTCAGGTCCTCGGCCATGCGCTTGGTCAGCACCGTCACCAGCGTGCGGTAGCCCTTCCGCGTGGTCTCGCGGATTTCGCCGAGAACGTCGTCCACCTGCGTCTTGGCCGGGCGCACCTCGACCGGCGGGTCGATCAGGCCGGTCGGACGGATGACCTGCTCGGCGAACACGCCGCCGGACTCCTCCAGCTCCCAGCCGCCCGGCGTCGCCGATACCGCGACGGTCAGCGGCCGCATCGCGTCCCACTCCTCGAAGCGCAGCGGCCTGTTGTCCATGCAGGACGGCAGGCGGAAACCGTATTCGGCAAGCGTCGCCTTGCGGCGGAAGTCGCCGCGATACATGCCGCCGATCTGCGGGATGGTGACGTGGCTCTCGTCGATGAAGATCAGCGCATTGTCCGGCACGTATTCGAACAGCGTCGGCGGCGGCTCGCCGGGCTGCCGGCCGGTCAGGTAGCGCGAATAATTCTCGATGCCGGCGCACGAGCCCGTCGCCTCCAGCATCTCCAGGTCGAAGCGCGTGCGCTGCTCCAGCCGCTGCGCCTCCAGGAGGCGCCCCGCCCGCTCCAGCTCGGCGAGGCGGAACTTCAGCTCCTCCTTGATCGATTTGATCGCCTGCGTCAGCGTCGGCCGCGGCGTGACATAGTGCGAGTTGGCGTAGATCTTGACGCTCTTCAGATCGCCCGTCTTCTTGCCGGTCAGCGGGTCGAACTCGGTGATCGCCTCGATCTCGTCGCCGAAGAGCGAGATGCGCCAGGCACGGTCCTCGAGGTGGGCCGGAAAAATCTCGATCGTGTCGCCGCGCACCCGGAAGGAGCCGCGCACGAAATTGATATCCTGCCGCTTGTATTGCTGCGCCACGAGGTCGGCGAGGAGCTGGCGCTGGTCGAGCCGGTCGCCGACCTGCATCTGGAAGGTCATGGCCGTGTAGGTCTCGACCGAGCCGATACCGTAGATGCAGGAGACCGAAGCGACGATGATCACGTCGTCGCGCTCCAGAAGCGAGCGCGTCGCCGAATGGCGCATGCGGTCGATCTGCTCGTTGATGGAGGATTCCTTCTCGATATAGGTGTCCGTCCGGGGCACGTAGGCTTCCGGCTGGTAGTAGTCGTAGTAGGAGACGAAATACTCGACCGCGTTTTCGGGAAAGAAGTTCTTGAACTCGCCATAGAGCTGCGCGGCCAGCGTCTTGTTCGGCGCGAGGATGAGCGCCGGCCGCTGCGTCTCCTCGATCACCTTGGCCATGGTGAACGTCTTGCCCGAGCCGGTGACGCCGAGCAGCACCTGCGTACGGTCGGTATTGCCGACGCCCTCGACGAGGTCCTTGATCGCGGTCGGCTGGTCGCCCGCCGGCTCGTAGTCCGAAACCATCCTGATGGCGATTCCGCCTTCGGATTTTACCGGCCGTTCGGGCCGGTGCGGGGTCCACAACTGGCCGTTCTTGTGCAGCGGGTTGCCCGACTCGATCAGATCCGCCAGCGCCTTGACGGTCGCCGTCACGCCGCCGTTGGCAAGCGTTTCCGCGTCTTCCAGCGAGATGTCGAGGCCGGGCACCGGGTTGAGGCCGGCCGCCGCTCTTTCCTTGGCGCTGGCCGCGCCGCCCATCGAGGTGCCGCGCCCGGTGCGCGTCGGCGCCGCGGAGCGCTCCGGAATTTTCTTGGGCGCCTTGCCAGGCTTGCGCTCGACGGACTGCCCCTCCCGCTCCGCCTCACGCCCGATCTGCTCGGCCCAGTCGGAGATCGATCCCGAAAGAGGAACGCCGGACAGCTCCGCCTGCGGCGCCTCGCCGAGCCCGGGCCGGTGCAGCGGCTCGGACGCGTCCATATAGTCCGTCAGCGGGCTGCCGCGCCTGCGCGGCGCATCCTTGTCCGCCCTGCCTGCGGAGCGAGTCTTCTCGGTATCGGCCATGCGCCGAATATGGGCGTCCCGACCCGCGATGGAAAGGGCGAAGTCGCTCTTGCGCCGTCGCCGCTCCTGCCTCCTGACAACAGGCTGGCAGGAGCGCCGTCCGGTGGATCAGCCGCCGCGGCAAGGTCCCCGCGCGACAACCCGGTAGCCCGCGCCTTCCGCCTCGCAGGAATTGCCGAATGTTTGGACGCTGCCGCCGCGCCGCGCGCAGACCGGGGCGTAGATCATCGCGCAGGCCCGCGGCTCTTCGCGGTCGCGCCGGCATTCGCCTTCGCCGATCACGCGATAGCCGCCGGCCTCTGCCATGCAGGCATTGGCGAAAGTCCGCCGCTCGCCGCCTCGCCGCGCGCAGACCGGCGCATATTCGCGGGTGCAGGCGCGCGGACCTCTGTCGTCGTCGCGCCGGCATTCGCCACGGCGTTGCACGCGGTAGCCGGAGCGCTCCGCCATGCAGGCGTTGGAGAAGGTCCGTTGCTCACCGCCCCGTCGCGCACAGACCGGATTATAGTCCGCGGTACAGAATTGCGGTCCGTCCGGCCGCGGCCGCGGACGGTCTTCGTCGACCACGACCGTGCAGGCCGAAAGCGCGGCGCCCACGAAGAGCAGGACCGAAGCGGTTCGTACAAAGAGCCTCCATGCCAGTGCCATGCCGTCTCTCCCTTCTCGCAGACCAGTCCACCGGCCGATCCTGTAGATTCTCCATGCAAAAGCAAGGTTCTTGTCGCGGCGGGCCAACGTTCAGGGGGATTGCTGGCGCGCCGCCGCGGTATCCGCTTTTGACTTGCATTCGCCCCGTCGCTTGCCTACGTCGATGGCGACGAGTGGAGACCACGCCATGTCGACCGGCCCGAACCGCCTCCTGGACGAATTCGCCAAGCTGATGACCGACGCGGCCGGCGCCGCGCAGGGAGTGCGTCGCGAGGTCGAGGGCGCCTTCCGCAGCCAGGCCGAGCGGCTGATCAATTCCATGGACGTGGTGCAGCGCGAGGAGTTCGAGGCCGTCCGCGACATGGCGGCCAAGGCCCGCGCGCAGAACGAGGCTCTCGCGGCCCGCATCGGCGAATTGGAGGCGCGGCTCGCCGCGCTCGACGGCGGCGCGGCCCAGAAACCGGCCGCGAGACGCACTCCGAAGGCGGATCCGAAAAAATAATCGGCAAGTTTTCCACAGGCCTCGAAAAGCTGAAAACGCTGCCGCGTGAATCGCTTAAGCTTTCCGCCGTCGCTTGGCCGGCTTTCGATTTCCACACATCCGGCCGCTTCCCCCGAAAAAGGGGCTGGTCAGCAGACTCTCTATCAATACACTGAAATTACTGCATGATTCGGAGACGGATCGCGCATTGGCAGCAAGGCTCGATCTGTCTTTCCGGCCGGTTGCCGGCGGGTTCGCGTTTCAGCGTCTTGCCGCAGAGCGTCCTGGCGCCGCGTTGGAATGGGGATCGGATCATGGAACTTGTCGAGTTCGAAGCATCGCGCGAAATTCATCCGGTCGACGTGATCGAGCAGGTCGCGCATGCGAACGAGTGGTCGTTCGAGCGGAGCAACGACGACGAGATCTCCATCACCGTCGCGGGGCTGTGGACGGAATATCAGGTCTCCTTCTCCTGGATGGAGGATTTCGAGGCCCTGCATCTGGCATGCGCCTTCGACCTGAAGGTGGGCGAGCCCCGCACGCTGGAGGTGATGCGCCTGCTCTCCATGATCAACGAGCAGATGCTGTTCGGCCATTTCGATCTCTGGGAGCAGGAAGGCGCCATCATGTTCCGCCAGTCGCTGCTGCTTGCCGGCGGGGCCGAGCCCACCAGCAAGCAGGTGGAAGGGCTGCTGTCCAACGCGCTGGAGGCCTGCGAATGCTATTTCCAGGCGTTCCAGTTCGTCGTCTGGTCCGGCACGCCGGCGAAGGACGCGCTGGCCAGCGTGCTCTTTGAGACGAAGGGCAACGCCTGACGATGTCCGGCGGCGAGCGCAAGCCGGAAATCGCCTTCGCGGATTTCGACAAGGTGGACATCCGTGCCGGCACGATCGTCGAGGCCGAGCCTTATCCCGAGGCGCGCAAGCCGGCGATCAAGCTGAGGATCGACTTCGGCCCGGACATCGGCGTCAAGCGCTCGTCGGCGCAGATCACCAAATACTATCAGCCCGAGACGCTGGTGGGCAGGCAGGTGTTCGCGGTCGTCAATTTTCCGCCGCGGCAGATCGGCAAGTTCATGTCCGAAGTGCTCACCCTTGGCTTCCCGGACGAGGAAGGCGCCGTGGTGCTCGGTGCCATCGACCGTAAGGTGCCGGACGGCGGACGCCTCTTCTAAGCGGAGGTTTGAGGAATTGCGTGAGCGCGGGCTGCAAAATGGCGGTTTCTGCGCTTCCACGCTCACAGACGCGAATGTATGCTCCGTTCGTCGCCGCACGACCCCGGAACCACCGTTTCCGCCACGTTTTGACGCATCTCCAAATGGTTTTTGAACGATACGTGATAAAGACAATCGCATTCTCCGTATTGATTTGATGGGGAAGCGCAGACTAAATTTGTGTCAGCGAAGCGGTAGCTGAAAGTCCGATGAACGCTGAGCCAGCCACGCAGTCCAGACGCAGCGCCACATTCATGATGCGTGTGCTGCTGTGGATCGTGGCGGCGTTCTCCGTTCCGGATTTCCTGCCGACTGCGGCGCAAGCCGGACGCCTTGCCGACCAGGTCCTTTCCGCCGTCTGCGCGGAGGCCGCGGCAGAAGCCGTCTCCTCCCCGGCAGCAACACAGGCCGCGACGGCGGGCGACGACGCTCTGCCGGATATCGGCCTGCCCGGCGTCGAGCCGGTGTCGGACGGCGACAGCGGCCTTACCGGTCCGCTGCTCGTCATCCCAGGCAATACGGCCGCCGAGCCGGTCGGAATCCTCGCTGCCCAGTGCCGGGACGGGCAGCCTTGCCCGGCGTTCCGGTCCCGCGCTCCTCCGCGGCTGCTCTGACGCTCGCGCCGCCGCGGCGGCGCACGGACTGCAAGAGCATCGAGAAAAACGCCGGATCCGAACGGCACAGCAAGCCTTCCGTTCTCCCGGCAAATCCATCAGGAGACCACCCATGTCCAAGACCCATCCCCTCGGCTTCCGCATCGAGCGCGACATCAAGGAGGCGCTGGTCAAGGCCGCGAAGGACGACCATCGTTCCGTGTCCTCGCTCGTCGAACTGGTGCTGGCGCGCTGGCTGAAGGAGCGCGGCTATTTGCGCGAGCAGCTCGACAACGCGGCCTGACATCGTCGGAACGCCGTCCGGCGAAGGCTTTGCCTGGCCGATCGGAAGCCGCCCGGTATCCGCCGTGCGGCCGACGATCGCGAGGAACGTCCTTCGCCGGAACTCCCTGCCCGGCCGCGGAAGCCGCGGCCTTTTTAGACTAAAGTCATACTCCTAAAGCATCGCTGTTTGCCCCCCGGGGGAATCGCTACCCTCTCCGATCAGGCAGGCGCTTGCCCTTACGCAAGGCGCGCACGGCCTGAAAGCCTCGGGAGGACACATCAATGGCTATGGCAACAGCGGCTGGCAGGACCAGCCGGGGCATGACGCGGGAGGAGAAGAAGGTCATCTTCGCCTCCTCGCTCGGAACGGTCTTCGAGTGGTACGATTTCTACCTCTACGGCTCGCTGGCGGCCTTCATCGGCTCCACCTTCTTCAGCCCGGCGATCCCGGAAGCCACGCGCAACATCTTCGCCTTGCTCGCCTTCGCCGCCGGCTTCCTGGTGCGCCCCTTCGGTGCGCTGGTCTTCGGCCGCATCGGCGATCTGGTCGGCCGCAAATACACCTTCCTCGTCACCATGACGATCATGGGCCTGTCGACCTTCCTGGTCGGCATCCTGCCCGGCTATGCGAGCTGGGGCATCCTGGCGCCGGTCATCCTGATCGTGCTGCGCATGCTGCAAGGCCTGGCGCTCGGCGGCGAATATGGCGGCGCAGCGACCTATGTCGCCGAGCATGCGCCGGACGACCGCCGCGGCTACTACACCTCGTGGATCCAGACCACGGCCACGCTCGGCCTCTTCCTCTCGCTCATCGTCATCCTGCTCGTGCAGGCCTCCCTGAGCAAGGAGACCTACGCGGCCTGGGGCTGGCGCATCCCCTTCATCGTCTCCTTCTTCCTGCTCGCCATTTCGGTCTGGATCCGGCTGTCGCTGTCCGAATCGCCGACCTTCAAGCGCATGAAGGAAGAGGGCAAGGGCTCCAAGGCACCGCTGACCGAGGCTTTCGGCCAATGGAAGAACGCCCGCATCGCTCTTCTGGCTCTGCTCGGCCTGACCGCCGGCCAAGCCGTCGTCTGGTACAACGGCCAGTTCTACGCCCTGTTCTTCCTGCAGAACGTGCTGAAACTCGACGCTTGGTCGGTCAACGTCATGATCGCCATCGCGCTGGCGATCGGCTCGATCTTCTTCGTCGTCTTCGGCTGGTTGTCCGACAAGATCGGCCGCAAGCCGATCATCATGGCGGGACTGGCGCTCGCCGTGGTCTGCACCTTCCCGCTGTTCAAGGCGCTCACCTGGTCCGCCAACCCGGCGCTCGCCACCGCCCAGCAGAACACCCGCGCAACCGTCACGGCCGCCCCCGGCGACTGCAAGTTCCAGTTCAATCCGGTCGGCACGGCGAAGTTCACCACCTCCTGCGACATCGCGACCTCGTTCCTGACCAAAAACTCCGTGCCGTATGACGTGGTGGCAACGGCCGCGCCCGGCACGGCGGCAGTGGTCAAGATCGGCGAGGAAACGGTCGAGTCCTACGACGCCATCGCCGCCGGTGATCAGGCCAAGGCCAAGGAGGCCGCCTTCGCCAAGGCGATCAACCTGTCGCTCCAGGACGGCGGCTATCCGCTGAAGCGGGCCACCTCCACCGTGGCCGACCAGAAGCTCGACGCATTCGTCGCCGCCAATCCGGAACTGAAGCTCGACGCCGCGGCGATCCGCGCCGGCGAAAAGGCGACGGTGCCGGTGGACAAGGCGATCGCCGACAAGCTGATCACCGCCGAGGAGGCGAACGGAGCCACCGAGATCACCACCTATTCGATCCCGAACTCCGGCGCCTTTTCCATGTTCGCAGACCCGGCCGCAGTGAACTGGCCGATGACGATCGGCATCCTGTTCATCCTCGTCCTCTTCGTGACGATGGTCTACGGCCCGATCGCCGCGATCCTTGTCGAGATGTTCCCGACGCGCATCCGCTACACCGGTATGTCGCTGCCCTACCACATCGGCAATGGCTGGTTCGGCGGCCTGCTCCCGGCGACCGTCTTCGCGCTGAGTGCCCTCAAGGGCGACATCTATTACGGGCTTTGGTATCCGGTGGTGATCGCCGCCATGTCGCTGGTCATCGGCATGATCTTCGTGCGCGATACGCTGGGGACCGATCTGCACGCCAAGGACTGAGGCGTCCGCTGCGCATCACGATGTCCGGCGGGCGACCGCCGGACATTTCTTTTGGATCGTTCCCCGCCTTCAGGCCGGCACGCGGATGACCGCGCGCAGGCCGCCGAGCGTGCTCTGGTCGAGCGTGATGTCGCCGCCATGGCTGCGCGCGATGTCACGGGCGATCGAAAGGCCGAGACCCGTGCCGCCCGTGTCCTGGTTGCGCGCCTCGTCGAGCCGGAAGAACGGCTTGAACACGTCTTCCCGACGCTCGGGCGGTATGCCCGGACCGTCGTCGTCGATCGTCACCGTGAGCCAGCCGCGCTTGTGCACCGCGCCGACCTTCACCGTCTTGGCATAGC
Organism: Hyphomicrobiales bacterium; assembly: GCA_017305925.1. Lineage (GTDB taxonomy): Bacteria > Pseudomonadota > Alphaproteobacteria > Rhizobiales > Rhizobiaceae > Arvimicrobium. The sequence goes on from JAFKJW010000188.1 coordinate 33,160, forward strand.
GGAAGGCGTTGCCCGTCACGTTGCCGAGGAGCCGGGCGAAGGCGTGCGGCCGCACCTGGATCTGCGGCGTGCCGACGATGCGCGTCGTGACCGTCCGCCCGAGCAGCTTGGCTTCCTCGGTCAGCCGCTCGAAATGCGCTGCGAGGTCCAGTGTCCCGGTATCTTCGAGCGCCTCGCCCCGCGCAAAGGCGAGGTAGCCTTCCAGCATCGATTCCATGTCGTCGATGTCCTGGTTCAGCGCCTCGGTATCGACCTTCCTGCCCCCCATGGCGAGTTGCAGCCGGAAGCGCGTCAGGATGGTGCGCAGATCGTGGGAAACCCCGCTCAGCATGGCGGTGCGCTGCTCGATCTGCCGCTCGATGCGCTCGCGCATCTGGATGAAGGCGACGCCGGCGCGCCGCACTTCTTCCGCGCCGCGCGGCTTGAAACCCTCGGGCGGCGGGCGTCCCTTGCCGAAACTCTCGGCCGCTTCCGCGAGTTGTAGGATCGGCCGGATCTGGTTGCGCAGGAACGGGATGGCGATGATGAGCAGCACGAGCGACGTCCCCACCATCCAGGTCAGGAAGATGTAGGTGTTGGGCGCGTAGGCCTGACTGCGGCGGGCGAAGACGCGCAGCACCTTGCCGTCGAGCTGGATGCGGATCTCGATGATGTTGGAGTTGCCGACCGTGTCGATCCAGAACGGCCGGTTGATCTGCTTGGTGATCTCGCGCGACAGCGACCTGTCGAGGATCGAGAAGAAGGGCTTCGGTCCCGGCGGCGGCAGCGGGTCCGGGGGCAGTATGTCGACCTTGAGGGCGAGGCGGTCCCCGGCCAGCTTCACGATGCTCGAATAATCGTCGCCGGGCGTCGCCTCGATCAGCTCGACGATCGCCGAGATGTCGCGCGTCACCGCCTCGGAGAGGCGCTGCGTGACCGTCTGCCAGTGCCGTTCCATGAACACGAAGGCGATGACGGACTGAAGCAGGATCATCGGCGCGATCACGATGATCAGCGAGCGCGCGTAAAGGCGCTTCGGCATGTAGCGCGAGATCAGCCGCCAGAAGCGATTCCACGCCCGCCGCGTCACCGGCAGGCCGCCAGCCAGGCGTTTGTGCAGCGTCGGAAAGCGGCGGCTGGTGTCGGTGGCGCTCATCGTTCCTGTCCGGCCCACATATATGGGTCCCGGCGGACCTTATTCCACGTTGAGGCGATACCCAATGCCGCGTACCGTCTGGAGCCAGAGCGGATTGGATGGGTCGCTCTCGATCTTGCGCCGCAGGCGGTTGATCTGCACGTCGATGGTACGCTCCCCGACGTCGGATTCGTCGGCGACGAGTTCGTGGCGGGCGACGGTCTCGCCCGCGCGCTCCGCGAAGATGGCGAGGATTTCCTGCTCCCGGTCGGTGAGTTTTATGATCTCCGCCCCCTTCTTCAGTTCCCGCCGCGCAAGCTGGAAGGTGTAGGGACCGAACACGAGCTGCTCGACCCTTGGCGCCGGCGCGGGGCCGCCCCGCCGCAAGATGTTGTTGATGCGCAGGATCAGCTCGCGCGGGTCGAATGGCTTGGGCAGATAGTCGTCCGCCCCCGCCTCCAGCCCGGCGATGCGGCTGTCCGTTTCCGAAAGCGCGGTGAGCATCAGGATCGGCACGTTCTTCTCGTCGCGCAGCGAGCGCGTGAGTTCGACGCCCGTCTCGCCCGGCATCATGACGTCGAGGACCAGGAGGTCGAAATCCAGCCCGGCCAGCTTGCGGCGCGCTTCCGCGGCGGTCGCCGCCACCGTGACGCGGAAGCCGTTCTCGGTGAGATACTGCTTCAGGAGGTTGCGGATGCGCGTATCGTCGTCGACGACGAGCAGATGCGGCGCGTCGTCGCCTGGAATGCCGGACCGGTCCGGCAGCTCAGCGGTTTCCATCGCGGTCTTCTCCGTTGTTTCCCGGCAGATCGTCCACCTGCTTCCTGAGCTCGGGATTGACCATGGCCCTCAGGAAATGCTCAACCGCGAGCCGCTCCTGCGCGCTTCCGCCGTTCAGTGCAGCCGCGATGCGGCTGGATTGCGGCCGCGCCAGGTCGAGCGCCAGGCTGCGGCCCTTCGCGGTGGGATAGAGCTCGCGCTGGCGCCTGTCCCGCAGCCCCTGCACCTGCACGATGTGTCCGGTGTCGATCAGTTGCTTCAGGACGCGCGCGAGGCTCTGCTTGGTGATCTTCAGCACGTCGAGCAGTTCGGCCACCGTCAGGCCCGGTTTCCTGTTGACGAAATACAGCACGCGATGATGGGCTCGCCCGAAGCCGTAGCGCTCGAGAATCTGGTCGGGGTCGGACGTGAAATCGCGATAGGCGAAGAAGAGCAGTTCGATCAGCGTGAGATCGATGCCGTCCTCCCGGGTCAGGGCGGTGCGGATCGGCTTGTCGGCGGCGCTGTGTGGCATGAAGCTCCCTTGATCGGATGCGCGGAACCGGTTCCAGGCATTCGGTTCATACAGATGTTTGTCAAGCTTTTGGGGCGAAGGCGACCGAAAAGCGCGGGCGAACGGCTTTCGCAACAGTTTTGCCTTGTCTCTGCCCGGTCCCCGGATCCGGCGGAGGCCTCCGGCCACGACATAGCATGGCATTTGACATTCGCGGCGATCGGAGATCATCTCCCCGCGACGGACTCACCGTCGTCGGAGGAGGGATATCCATGGACTCGAACCTGATTGTTCAGCTGATCATCCAAGTGATCGCGGGCGTGGTCGGCGGCCAAGCCGTCGGCGCTGCCCTCAAGCAGGCGGCAATGTCGCAATTGCCGAAAATTCTGAGCGGCGCCATCGGCGGCGTCGCGGGCGGCCAGATTCTCGGCGCTCTGCTCGGCGGCAGCGCCGGCGTGGATCCGGCGACGGGTGCCGCGACGGGCGGCGCGCTCGGCGGCCTGCTCAGCAACGTGGTGGGCGGCGCCGGCGGCGGCGCGATCCTCACCGGAATCGTCGGCGCCGTCATGAAGTCGATGAACAAGGCCTGACCTTCCCCGCCAGTGCGGGCAAAACGGGCGGCGCTGCCGCCCGTCATTGTTTGAGGCGGCAGGCGGCAGCATAGGAGATCGCCTATCTTGGCTCAGCTCAACGGCATCGTCGTCCCAGTGACGCCGTTCCAGCAGAACTGCACGATCCTGTTCGACATGGACAGCAGGCGCGGCGTCGTCGTCGATCCCGGCGGCGACGTCGACCGGATCATGGAAGCGATCGCGTCGCAGGGCCTCACCATCGAGGCGATCTGGATCACCCACGGGCATATCGACCATGTCGGCGGCGCCATGGAGCTGAAGGAGGCTCTGGGCGTCGACATCGTCGGCCCTCATGAGGCCGACAAGCCGCTGCTGGCCAATGTAGAGAAGCAGGCAGAGCGCTACGGGATCGCCGGCGCGTTGCGCAACTGCGTGCCGGACCGCTTTCTCACCGAGGGCGAAACGGTCTCCTTCGGCCCGCACCGTTTCGAGGTGCTCCACTGTCCGGGTCATGCGCCCGGCCACGTCATCTACTTCAACCGCGACGCAAAATTCGCCCATGTCGGCGACGTGCTGTTCCGCGGTTCGGTCGGGCGCACCGACCTGCCGGGCGGCGACCACGACGCCCTGATCCGGTCGATCAAGGAAAAGCTCCTGCCGCTCGGCGACGATGTCGGATTCATCTGCGGCCATGGACCGGGCGGCCGCTTCGGCGAGGAGCGGCGCACCAACCCCTTCCTGACCTGACGCTGAGTTCCCGTCCGGCGCATCGCCGCCGCCGGACGGTTCATCGGCTTTCAGCGATGTGACGGCCCGGAAGGCGTCTCATCGCGTCACGCTTCAATTGGCGACGCAGAAATGCTCGCGGCCGTCATTGCCGATATAGGTGCCGGAGCCCGGATCGAAGGTCCGGTAGCGCTGATCGCAATAGCGATACCAGGCGCGAGACCAGGGTCGCAGGCTGCCTTCATATGCATAACGCGGCTGGTAGCGGGGCGGCGGGCTGTCGTAGACCGGGCCGCGGTCGGCCAGCGCGCCGGCCGCGATCGCCCCGAGGGCAAGGCCGGCGATGCCGGCGGCGACTGCGTCACCATGATTGTCGTGCCAGCGATTGCCGCGCCAGCCGCCGTGGTTCCAGCGCTGTCCGCCGTTCCAGTCGCCGCGGTTCCAGTGCTGTCCGCCGTTCCAGCCGCCATTGTTGTGCCAGCCGTGATGCCCGTGGCGCAGGCGCCAGTCCTGAGCGTTCGCAGGGACGGTGGCAAGCGCCGTTGCGGCCAGCACGACGCCCAGGATCGTGTTCTTGAGGATAGTCATCGTCATCTCCTGTGCGGGCCCTTCAAGTGAGGGGGACGGGAGCCCGCATCAAGAGACATGTAGGACGGCCAGCCTGAACGGCACCTGAACGAATTGCCGCACAGGCCTGTCCCAAGGTCTGCTGAAGGACCGGCGCCGTCGAACCGGTCCCTGGAACCGTCAGATGATGCTCAGATTGACGGCCTTCGGGCCCTTGCCGCGCTTGTCAGGCTCGGTGTCGAAACGGACCTTCTGGCCGTCCTCGAGGCCCGGCAGGCCGGAGGACTGCACGGCGGATATGTGGACAAACACGTCCTTCTGGCCGTCATCCGGGGTGATGAAACCGAAACCCTTGGCATGATTGAAGAATTTTACGGTGCCGGTCTGCGGCATGAAGAAGCTCCTCTTGTTCCCCTCGTTATGCGGCAACGCGGCTCCGAGGAGCCGCATCCCGGCCGTTGCCTGAGGAGATCAAGGGCATCCCATCCCGCGGCGGCATGATTCTCAATCCGAATTCACGCCCATTTCCGGGGATCGGCATTCATGTCTCCGGGGCGGCAAACGCCCGTGCGCAAATTTTCTTCATTTTTAAATCGCGGGCAAGCAAAAGTTTGATCGCGGCCGCAAGCGCGGCCGAAGTCGGCAATTCGTCCCGCCCCGGCAGCGAAGCAGCAAAAAGGGCGTGGCGCCAGGCGCCACGCCCTTTCATCTCCGTGCGGCGGCTTTATTCGGCGCGCAGGTTGACGGCCTTCGGGCCCTTGCCCATGCGGTCCGGCTCCACGTCGAACGACACCTTCTGGCCGTCGACCAGGGTGCGCAGGCCCGATTTCTCGATCGCCGAGATGTGCACGAAGACATCCTTCGCGCCACCGTCCGGCGTGATGAAGCCGAAGCCCTTGGTTGCATTGAAAAACTTCACGGTACCTGTCTGGGTCATTGGGAAATCTCCATCACCCGTCTCGTCTGTGACCGCTGCCGGGACGTCCCGAAGCGGCCGGTTTGGTCTTGGCCGTTTTGCGCTGGCGGCTGCACACCCCTGCCAAGGCGGGTGGTCTGAGATTCACGATGTCGGGGAAAGGGTCGCAATAACGTTCCAGTCTCCGGGTAGCAAATGCCCGAACGTGGCACGTATCGCATGTATGAACGAATGTTGCAAGACGTGATCGAACGGCGCGAGAGAGAGCCGGTGTCGTTCGGCCGCCTTGACCCCGCTGGCGGCCTGCCGCATGGTCCGCGCCCACACAAAACCGCCCCTCGCTCCCGAAACGGCCGCCGTGATCTACGACCTGCTGCCCCTGGCGTCCCTGCCCTTTCCGAACATCGATCCCGTACCGGTCAGGATCGGCCCGTTCGCCATCCACTGGTACGGCATCGGCTATATCGTCGGCATCCTCTTTGCCTGGTGGTACGCGCGCAAGCTCGTCTCGACCGGCCGCCTGTGGGCCGGCGGCGCATCGCCGATACGGCCGGAAGACATCGACGATTTCCTCGTCTGGGCGGCGATCGGCGTGGTGCTGGGCGGCCGCATCGGCTACGTGCTGTTCTACGACCTGCCGCGCTACCTCGCCCAGCCGCTCGACATCTTCGCGGTGTGGCAGGGCGGCATGTCCTTCCATGGCGGCTTCGCCGGCACGACGCTCGCCATGGTCTTCTTCGCCCGCAGGCGCGGCTTCTCCATCCTCTCCATGTTCGACGTCGTCGCCGCCGGCGTGCCGGTCGGGCTCGGCCTTGTGCGTGTCGCGAATTTCGTCAATTCGGAACTGTGGGGGCGGATCACGGACGTTCCCTGGGCCGTGGAGTTCCCGACCGGCGGCCCGTTCACGCGCCATCCGAGCCAGATCTACGAGGCCCTGCTGGAAGGTGTGGCGCTGTTTGCGCTGCTCACCGTCCTCGTCTGGGGAGCAAGGAAGTTGAAGAGCCCCGGCTTCGTCTGCGGCGCCTTCGTTGCCGGCTACGGCGCGGCGCGCATCTTCGTTGAGTTCTTCCGAGAGCCCGATCCGCAACTCGGCTACCTTGCCGGCGGATGGCTCACCATGGGCATGGTGCTTTCCCTCCCCATGGTGCTGATCGGCCTGTGGCTGATGGGACGAGCCAGGCCCGCCGCTCCGCCTTCCTCCGCATGAGCGCGCTGAAGGCCCGCATCGCCGGGCTGATCGCGACGGCGGGCCCGATCTCGGTCGCGGAATACATGGCGCTCTGCCTCTCCGATCCCGAGCACGGCTATTACATGACCCGCGACCCCTTCGGCAGCGACGGCGACTTCACGACCGCGCCGGAGATCAGCCAGATGTTCGGCGAGCTGATCGGCGCCTGGATCGCCGAGACATGGCGGCTGCTCGGACAGCCGGCGGGCGCGATGGTGGTCGAGATCGGCCCCGGCCGCGGCACGCTGATGCGTGACATGGCGCGCACGCTGGCGAAGATCGCGCCCGGCCTGCATCACGACGGGGCCTATGCGCTGGTCGAGACCAGCCCGAAACTGCGCGCCGCACAGGCGTCCGCGCTGGAGAGCAGCGCCGTCCGCTTCGAATGGCACGCGGAGATCGGCCGACTGCCGCGCCGCCCGATGCTCATTGTCGGCAACGAGCTTTTCGATGCGCTGCCCGTCCGGCAATATGTCAAAACCGGTCAAGGCTGGCGCGAACGCGTGGTCGATATCGACGCGATGGGCGGCCTGCGCTTCGCCGCGGGCGCCGGCTCGGCCGATCCCGCGCTGATGCCGCCGAGCGCCCTGGAAGCGCAGCCCGGCTCCATCGTCGAGCTGGCCCCTGCCCGCTCCGCGCTCATGCAGCGGATCGCCGAGCGGATCGCGCGCGACGGCGGCGCCGGGCTCTTCATCGACTACGGCTATCGCGCGGCCGCCGTCGGCGACACGTTGCAGGCGGTGCTGAAGCACACCCATGATGACCCGCTCGCTCATCCCGGCGAGGCAGACCTGACCGCCCATGTCGATTTCGGAGCCCTGGCCATGGCGGCGCGGGCGGAGGGTCTTCAGGCCCGGATCGCCAACCAGGGACGTTTTCTCCTGAGCCTCGGGCTTCTGGAAAGGGCTGGCGCGCTCGGGGCGCGCGCGACCACGGAGGTCCGCGAGAGGCTGTCGGGCGAGGTGGAGCGCCTCGCCGGCCCCAACGCCATGGGCGAGCTGTTCAAGGTGCTCGCCGTCGCGCCGCAGGGCATCCAACTCCCCGGCTTCCCGGCATCGGATTGACTCGGCCGCGACGCTGGAACACTGTCGGTAACCGCCGGTTACGGACCGTGAAAAGCTCGCGCGGGTTGACGAATTGCCGGGAGCAAACGAGAAAGCAGCGTGATGCCTGATTCCTCGAAACCCGACCCTATCCGCGCGGAATTGCTGGAAAAATCAGCGAAATCAGGCATACGGCATGGTTTCTTCACGCGTGTCGGCGGGGTTTCCGAAGGGATATACGAGGGGCTGAATATCGGCACCGGATCGAGCGATGACCAGGCGCTGGTGGCCGAGAACCGGCGGCGCGTCGCGGCTTGGATGGGCGTCACGGCCGACGCCTTGCTGACCGCCCACCAGATCCATTCGCCCGACGTCGTCATCGCGCGCGAGCCCTTTGCCGGCGAGCGCCCGAAGGCCGACGCGGTGGTGACGGATCGGCCGGGTATCGCCGTCGCCGCATCGACCGCCGATTGCGGGCCCGTCCTTTTCGCCGATCCCCGCGCCCGTGTCGTAGGCGCGGCGCACGCCGGCTGGAAGGGCGCCTTCTCCGGCATTCTGGAGAGCACGATCGCCGCGATGGAAAAGCTGGGCGCTCAGCGGGAGAACATCGTGGCCGTCCTCGGCCCCTCCATCGGCAGGACCAATTACGAGGTCGGCCCCGAATTCGTCGAGCGCTTCCTCGCCGCCGACGCCGGCAGCGCCCGCTATTTCGAGGCGTCGGGACGGCCCGGCCATTCCCTGTTCGACCTCAACGCCTATACGGTCGACCGGCTGCGCAAGGCCGGCGTCGAGGCGGAGATGCTCGGCCGCTGCACCTATGCCGAGGAAGACCTCTTCTATTCCTACCGCCGCATGACCCACCGTGGCGAGGCGGATTATGGCCGCCAGCTTTCCGCGATCGCACTGGAGGACTGAGCCATGGCCCTGCACTTCGAACGAACCGAATTCGACGCCCGGCGCGACCGCCTCGTGCTGGAGATGATCGAGCGCAAGCTCGACGCGGTCGTCCTCTTCGCGCAGGAGAGCATGTACTGGCTGACCGGCTACGACACGTTCGGCTTCTGCTTCTTCCAGGCTCTGGTGATGAAGGCGGACGGCTCTATGGTGCTGCTGACGCGCTCTGCCGACCTGCGCCAGGCGCGCCACACCTCGACCATCGACAACATCGTGCTGTGGACGGACCGCGCCGACGCCAACCCGGCGGTCGATCTGCGCAACCTGCTGAACGACCTCGACCTGCTCGGCCGCCGTATCGGCGTGGAATACGACACGCACGGACTCACGGCGTTCAACGGGCGCAGGGTCGACGAGCAGCTCCAGACCTTTGCCCAGATCGTCGACGCTTCCGGCATCGTCGGGCGCCTGCGGCTCTTCAAGAGTCCCGCCGAGATCAGGAAGGTAGAGCGCGCCGCCGTCCTTGCCGACGACGCGCTTGACGCGGCCCTCCCCCTCATCAAGCAGGGCGGCGACGAAGGCGCCATACTGGCGGCGATGCAGGGCGCCGTCTTCGCCGGCGGCGGCGATTATCCAGCCAATGAATTCATCATCGGCTCCGGCGCGGACGCCCTGCTCTGCCGCTACAAGGCGGGGCGCCGCAAGCTCGCCAAGAACGACCAGCTCACGCTGGAATGGGCCGGCGTGTTCCATCACTATCACGCGGCCATGATGCGCACCGTGTTGACGGGCAAGGTCTCGAAGCGGCACCAGGAGTTGTTCGATGCCGCGAAGGACGCCCTGGAAGCCGTCGAGGCGGCGATGGTGCCCGGCAACACGTTCGGCGACGTTTTCGACGCTCATGCGCGCAGCATGGAGGCGAACGGCCTGACGCGGCATCGGCTCAATGCCTGCGGCTATTCGCTCGGCGCGCGCTTCACGCCGTCCTGGATGGACATGCCGATGTTCTACCAGGGCAACCCGGAGCCGATCGCGCCGGACATGACCCTCTTCGCACACATGATCATCATGGATTCCGACTCCGAGACCGCGATGACGCTCGGCCGTACCTACCTGACCACCGACACCAAGCCGCGCCCGCTGTCGCGCCACGATCTCGACTTGATCGTGCGGTGAGGTCGGAACGGGCTTTGCGGCATGCGGGGTCGGGACATGCCGCCACGGAACGAAGCTTGATGACCGCCACACTGCGCCCGGCCGCCCTCGCCCTGCTCGCAGCGCTGGCGCTGGCCGGCTGCACCAACACCGAAACGCTTCAGCCGACGAAGCAGGAGGCAGCCACGGCCGCCGCTTCGGCGGCGCCCGCCGCGGCCGGCGCGGCCGATGGCGCGACGGCGGCGATCCCGCGGATCACCGCGCTCCAGCTCGCGCCGATCGTCGGCATCTCCGTCGAGGCCGCCGCCCCGCTCAGCGAGAGGCTCGTCCAGCGCGCCAAGGAGCGCGGCATCTCCATGGCGCGGGCGCAGGCGCCGGCCAGCCATGTGCTGAAGGGATATTTCTCCGCTCTCGCCGAAGGCAAGGAGACCACGGTGGTCTATGTCTGGGATCTCCTGGACAGCGAAGGCAACCGCCTTCACCGCACGCAGGGACAGGAGAAGGTGCCCGGCGGCGGGGGCTGGTCCTCGGTGAAGGCGGCCACCATGCAGACGATCGCCGATCGCACGATCGAGGACATCGGCCAGTGGCTGGCCGGAGCGAGCGGCTAAGGCATGTCGCCCGAAAGCGGAAGCGGCTTCGGGATAACGACACGCGATAAAACAATGGCTTAAAGCGCAAGGAGCGAATCTGAAAGATCGCGGCGCGCTTTAAGGCGAAACGTCGGTTTAACGAAGTCGGGTGTAACGCCACCATCGCGCTTGCAATACCGGCACGCAGCGCTAAAAGCCCGGTCATTCCCACCCGCAAGGCAACAGCATGAAACTCTTCGCAGGCAATTCCAACAGGGTGCTGGCCGAAGCGGTTGCCCGTTATCTCAACATCCCTCTTGGAAAGGCCAGCGTCCGCCGCTTCGCCGACCAGGAGATATTCGTCGAGATCCAGGAGAACGTGCGCGGCGAGGACGTCTTCATCCTCCAGTCCACATCCTTCCCGGCGAACGATCACCTGATGGAACTGCTCATCATGATCGACGCCTTCATGCGCTCCTCGGCGCGCCGCATCACGGCGGTAATCCCCTATTTCGGCTATGCCCGGCAGGACCGCCGCGCCTCCGGCCGCACGCCCATCTCGGCAAAACTCGTTTGCAACATCATCACCCGCGCCGGCGCCAACCGCATTCTCACCCTCGACCTGCATGCCGGCCAGATCCAGGGCTTCTTCGACATACCGACCGACAACCTGTTCGCTGCGCCCGTGATCACCCGCGACATCAAGGCGAAATACAACACGTCGAACGTCATGGTGGTGTCGCCGGACGTCGGCGGCGTGGTGCGCGCCCGCGCGGTTGCCAAGCGGATCGACGCCCAACTCGCGATCGTCGATAAGCGGCGCGAGCGCCCGGGCGAATCTGAGGTGATGAATATCATCGGCGACGTGCGCGGCAAGGATTGCATGCTGATCGACGACATCGTCGATTCCGGCGGCACGCTGTGCAACGCGGCCGATGCGCTGCTCGCCAACGGCGCGACCAGCGTCACCGCCTACATCACCCATGGCGTGCTGTCGGGCGGCGCCGCAGCCCGCATCTCGGCCTCGAAGCTGAAAGAGCTCGTGATCACCGATTCCATCCAGCCCACCCAGGCCGTGACGGACGCGCACAACATCCGCGTGCTCTCCATCGCGGACCTGATCGGCGAGGCGATTTCCCGCACGGCAAGCGAGGAATCTGTCTCCAGCCTGTTCGATTGAGATCGATGAGCGGCCCTTCGCGATTCTGGCTGATCGCGGGACCGAACGGCGTCGGCAAGACCACCTATGCCTTCAAAAATGTTCCGGCCGTCAGCGGCTCGCTGAATTTCATCAATATGGACGAGATCGCGCGCGGCCTGTCGCCTCTTGCGCCGCGTCTGGCCGAACGGGAGGCAGCCCGCATTGCGCTTGGCCGCGCGCGTGAGTTCATCCGTGCCGGGGAAGTCTTCTCCATGGAGACGACGATGTCCGGCCATACGCATCTGGGACTGATGGAAGCCGCGCGCGAACGCGGTCTCGCCCCCGCCTTGTTGTATTTCTCGGTTCGCGCGCCGGAAATCTGTCTGGAACGTATCGCGCGTCGCGTCGCCGAAGGCGGACACGATGTGCCCGAGCCGATCGTGCGTCGCCGTTTCGCACGCAGCCACGCCAACCTACCGGCCTACACGGCCGCCGCCGACCTCTGGCGGATCTACGAGGCTTCCGGACCGAGGATCTGCCTCGCGGCGGAAGGATCCGGAACGAAACTCGCCTATCGCGACGACGGCGACTGCCTCGCCGCAGCCAACGACGCGGTTAAGACCTTCGTCGCGACGCTGGCCTGACCGCTCCGCCTCGCCGATCCGCGCGGCGATCCATGGCATGCCGGCAAGTTGCCTTGCATCCCCACGGCGCTTCCTCTATAGAGCCGCCACCCGCCTAGACACCCTTGGAGGCAAGGCGGCGGAGGGCCGCGGTTTCCGCGGCTTTCGACGTTTCTGCTCCGGCTCGGCCGACAGGGACGCTCCAGACACAACCTCGAAAGGAAATGCCATGAGCCACGCTTCTTACGAGCTCAAGGCCGAGGCGCGCGAACAGGTCGGTAAGGGGTCCGCCCGTGCAGTTCGCCGCGACGGCAAAGTGCCAGCAGTCATCTATGGCGACAAGCAGCCTCCCCTGGCGATCGCTCTGTCGTACAAGGAAATCTACTACAAGATCCACGGCGGCGGCTTCCTGACCACGGTCGCCACGATCGACGTCGACGGCCAGAAGATCCAGGTCCTGCCGAAGGACTACCAGCTCGACCCCGTGCGCGACTTCCCCATGCATGTCGACTTCCTCAGGGTCGGCGCGAACACCCAGGTCAATGTCAACGTGCCGGTGCACTTCATCAACGAGGAGCAGTCGCCCGGAATCAAGCGCGGCGGCGTGCTCAACGTCGTGCGCCACGAGGTCGAGTTCCACTGCCCGGCCAACGCGATTCCCGATTTCATCACCGTGGATCTGACGGGCACCAATATCGGCGATTCCATCCACATCTCGGCGGTCAAGCTGCCGGCGGGCGTCAAGCCGGTGATCGCGGACCGCGACTTCACCATCGCGACCATCGCCGGCTCGTCAGCCGCGCGCTCGGATGCCGACGAGGCCGCCGCGGCCGCCCCGGCTGCGGGAACCGCGGAGTAGTCCCGCGACCGGGAGGCTTGGATGCTGCTCTTCGCGGGTCTCGGCAATCCCGGTTCCGGATACAAGCCGCAGACCTTCATGAACCTGTCCGGCCAGGCGGTCGGCGAGGCCATGCGCTTCTACAAGCTCCAGCCGGACGACCTCACCGTTCTCTATGACGAGCTCGACCTCGCGCCCGGCAAGATCCGCGTGAAAATGGGCGGCGGCTCCGGCGGGCACAACGGCATCCGCTCCATCGACCAGCATATCGGCCAGAACTACCGCCGCGTGCGCATCGGCATCGGCCATCCGGGCGCGAAGGAGATGGTCCACAACCACGTGCTGGGCGATTTCGCCAAGGCCGACCGCGCATGGCTGGACGTGCTCATGGAGGCGATCGCCGACAGCGCCGACAAGCTGGCCAGAGGCGACGACAGCGGCTTCATGAACCGCGTGACGCTTTCCCTGCGCGACAAGCTCCAGCCGACCGGCGCGGACGACACGCCGCCGCAGAAACCGCCGAAAAGCGCCGTGCAGAAGGCGCAGAGCCACATCCGCCAGGCCCGGCCGAAACAGCCCGCCGTCCGGATTCCGGAAAGCGGACCGATGGCGGACATGCTGAAGAAGCTGCTCGGCAAGGAGTGAGAGCCCAGGTCACCAGGCATTTTCCAGCCGTCTCAGGCGAGGTTCCTTGCTCCGCGCCGGAGGAAAGCATATATCACGAAAACACGAACTTCGTGTTTTCGTGAGGATGAAATGCGGAACGTCACCATCTCCATGGACGATGAACTCTACCGGGTCACGCGAATTGAAGCCGCGAAGGCCGGCAAGAGCATGTCGAAATATCTGGCCGAAGCCGCGAGGGCAAAGGTCGAGGCTGACGAAAAAGCATCGGAGGAAAGCGGCCGCAATCTCCAGCTCGAGGCGCTGGAGCGTATCTTTGCCGGACCGAAATGGAACGTGAGTGAAAACGGCAGAATGCCGACCGCCGAGGAACGCAACTTCCGGAACTGGCAGCGTGATATTCGTTGACACCAACGTTCTTCTCTATTCCCACGACAGGCGGGATTTCGAAAAGGCCGACCGCTCCCAGTCCTGGCTCCGGGAATTGGCCAGACGCGGCATGGGGACCATCAATCTTCAGGTTCTGAACGAATTCACGGAAGTCCTGCTTCGCAGAAAATGGTTTGAGACTCCCGAACGGGTTTTCGCGATAGTGGCGGATTTCGCGGCTCTGGGAGATGGCCCGCTTACGAAAGGAGAGACGTATGGCGCGCGCCATCTCCATCTCCGCTATGGCTATTCCTGGCGGGACTGCCTGCTGCTCGCCTCCGCCGTCGAACTCGGCTGCACGCATTTCCTCTCCGAGGACATGCAGGACGGTCAACGCATCGAAGATGGCGGCGGCAGGAACTTGACGATCCTCTCCCCTTTCGCCCATAGCCCAGAACAATTCTTCTCTTCCCCCTAGGATCGTATCATCATGGGTTTCAAATGCGGCATCGTCGGCTTGCCCAATGTCGGCAAGTCGACCTTGTTCAACGCGTTGACGCGCACCGCCGCCGCGCAGGCCGCGAACTATCCCTTCTGCACCATCGAGCCGAACACCGGCGAGGTCGCGGTACCGGACCCGAGGCTTCAGAAGATCGCCGAGGTGGCGAAGTCGAAAGAGATCATTCCGACCCGCATTTCCTTCGTCGACATCGCCGGGCTCGTGCGGGGCGCCTCGAAGGGCGAGGGCCTCGGCAACCAGTTCCTCGCCAACATCCGCGAGGTGGATGCGATCGTCCATGTGCTGCGCTGCTTCGAGAACGACGACATCACCCATGTCGAGGGTCGCATCGATCCCGTGGCCGACGCCGAGACGGTGGAGACCGAGCTGATGCTGTCCGACCTGGAGAGCCTGGAGCGGCGCATCGTCCAGATCCGCAAGCGCGCCACGGGCAAGGACAAGGAGGCGATGACCGTGCTGCCGGTCATGGAAGAGGCGCTGGCGCTCCTTCAGGACGGCAAGCCCGCCCGCGTCATGCTGAAGGGCATTTCACACGAGGATCTGACGATCCTGCAAGGCCTCAACCTGCTGACGGCTCATCCGGTGCTCTATGTCTGCAATGTCGCCGAAGAGGATGCCGCAGCGGGCAACGCCCACACGAAGGCCGTCGAGGTCATGGCCGCGGCGCAGGGCGCGGCGACGGTCATCATTTCCGCCGCCATCGAGGCCGAGGTGGCCCAGCTCCCGGACGACGAGGCCCGCGAATATCTCGAGGCGATGGGGCTTTCGGAGGCCGGGCTCGACCGCCTGATCCGCGCCGGATACGACCTGCTCCACCTGATCACCTACTTCACTGCCGGTCCTAAGGAAACGCGCGCCTGGACCATCGAGAGGGGCACGAAGGCACCCCAGGCCGCGGGCGTGATCCATTCCGACTTCGAACGCGGCTTCATCCGCGCCCAGACCATCGCCTATGACGACTACGTCACGCTCGGCGGCGAGGTCGCGGCGAAGGAGGCCGGCAAGGCCCGCGACGAAGGCAAGGAATATGTCGTGCAGGACGGCGACGTCCTGCTCTTCAAGTTCAACACCTGAGGCAAGGCTCCTGGCCGCTTGCGCCCCGGCCGCAAACGCGCCAGAGAGAGGGCGGTTTTGAACGGGTTTTCGGCATGAACGGAAAGAAGTGGGCCTTCGAGGACCTCGACGAAGGCGCCTCGATCGAATTGGGCACCAAGCAGGTGACGGCGGCCGAGATCATCGAATTCGCCAGCGAGTTCGATTTCCAGCCCATGCATCTCGATGACGAAGCGGGCAAGGCAAGCATACTGGGCGGCCTGTCCGCCTCCGGCTGGCACACCTGCTGCATGCTCATGCGCCTGCTGTGCGACGGCTTCCTGCTCGATTCCACGTCGCAGGGCGCGCCGGGCATAGAGTTCGCGCGCTGGAAGAAGCCGGTTCTCGCCGGCGACACGCTGACGGCGAAAAGCACCGTCATTTCCCGCCGGCGTTCCGCCTCGAAGCCCCTGCTCGGCTTCGTCACCGTGCTCAACGAGGTCAAGAATCAGAAGGGCGAGATCGTCCTGCAGCTGCAGAACACCGGCATGTTCCTGGCGAGGAGCGCGGCATGACGCTCGACGACTTCTTCGAGCTGGGCGTTACCAGGACGCTTGGCTCGCACACCTTCGGCGCCGAGGAGATCAAGGCCTTCGCCCGCAAATACGATCCCCAGCCTTTCCATCTGGACGAGGCCGCCGCGGAGCGCAGCATCCTGAAAGGGCTCTGCGCCTCGGGCTGGCACACCGTCTCCATGTGGATGCGGCACAACCTCCTGTCGGCACAGAGCGAGAGGAGGGCATGGACGGGCGAAGGCCCGGAGCCCGTCTTCGGCCCCTCCCCCGGCTTCGAAAACCTGAAATGGCTGAAGCCGGTCTATGCCGGCGACACGATCACCTATACGCGCACCAATCTCGCGCACCGCCCGATGGCTTCTCGCCCCGGCTGGCGCCTCCTCACCATGCGCTGCGAGGGGACGAACCAGAACGGCGAGAAGGTGCTGGAATTCGACAGCGCCGTGCTGGTGAAGACAGCCGCCGCCCAGGCCTGATGGTCCTTTGCAGGCAGGCCCTGCCGAGGATGAATGCCGGCCGGCCCTTCATCGATCCCGGGCGGCCGCTGTCATCCGGCCATCGCCCGGATCTCCTCGGCACTCGGCGTTTTGCCGCCGATACCCCATTGCCGGCTGCGCACTTCCTTGACGCGCACCCAGGTCACGCCACGCATGCCTTCGCCCTCGACCTCCACCATCGCGTCGGTCACCTTGCGGATCATGTCGGCCTTCTGCTTGTCGTCGAAGACGCCTTCGATGACCTCGATGTCAACCAGCGGCATTGCCGTCTCCTTCCTTGAGTGAAACGCCGCCACCCTGGACGGGTCGCGCGCCGCTATCCACTTCGGAAACTGAAGCAAAGGCGCTATAGTTTCTGAACTTGATCGCCGCCGCTTTTCTGAAAGTGTGCTTCGACCTTCCCTGAAGGTGGAAAGGGTGCCGTCCCATGGCCGAGAAAGGTTATCCGCTGTTTTGCCCGATCGCGATGGCGTCGGCGATCATCGAGCCGCGCTGGACGCTGCTGGTTCTTTGCGAAATGTGGACCGGTTCGACCCGCTTCAGCCAGATTCAGCGCGGCGTGCCGGGGATGTCGCCGGCCCTGCTGTCCAAGCGCCTGAAGGAGCTGGAGGCCAAGGGTTTGATCCGGCGCGGCAAGGCAGGAACGAACGGGAGTGCGGAATATTTCACCACGCCTCTTGCCGACGATCTCGAGCCCATCATCCGGCGCCTCGGCGAGTGGGCCCAGGCGAACGTCGACAGCACGGTCTCGCTCAGCCGGCTCGACGCGCGCTTGCTGATGTGGAACATCCGCCGCAAGATCGATCGTGTCGAGCTGCCGCTGAGAGACTGCGTCATCCAATTCACCCTCAAGGACCGCCCGAAGGGGGACCTCAATTATTGGCTGGTCGTGAAGCCCGGTCTCGAACCGGACCTCTGCAACACCGACCTTGGCTTCAACGTCGACCTCTTCATCGTCGCGGAGCTGCGCAGCCTGACGTCGGCCTGGATGGGCCATTCCACGTTCGAAGCCGAGCTCGACTCAGGCAGCATCACGCTCATCGGCGACAGACGTCTGGCGGCGAGCCTCACCCGGTGGCTCGTCCGGAGCAGATTCGCCGAAATTCCCCGCTGCGCGGCCGATGCTGCCACCCATCCGGGGCGCTTGAGCCTTCCTCCCGGACGGGCGGCAAGGCAAGCAGCCGTCAGTGCCCCCCATAGGCGATCAGCGTCCTGACCGGCACGCCGAGCGCTTCCAGCTTCGCCCGGCCGCCAAGATCCGGCAGGTCGATCACGAAACATGCGGAGACGATGTCGGCGCCCATCTGGCGCAGCAGCTGGGTAGCGCCCACGGCCGTTCCGCCCGTCGCGATCAGGTCGTCGACCAGGATCACCTTCTCGCCGGGCTTCACCGCGTCCTTGTGCATCTCCATCTCGTCCAGCCCGTATTCCAGGCTGTAGGCGACCCGCACCGTCTCATGCGGCAGCTTGCCCTTCTTGCGGATCGGGATGAAGCCGGACGACAATTGGTGCGCCATCGCGCCGCCCAGGATGAAGCCGCGCGCCTCGATGCCTGCCGTCTTGTCGATCTTCGAGCCGGCATAGGGATGCACCAGTTCGTCGACCGCGCGCCGGAAGGCCCGCGCATCGCCCAGCAGCGTGGTGATGTCCCTGAACAGGACTCCGGGTTTCGGATAGTCGGGGATCGTGCGGATCGCCGCGGACAGCGTCTCTTCGAGGGTGCGCTTCATCTTGTCCCCGGAATGGCAGCCGGCAGTCTGATCAATTCGCACTCAAAAGGAAAGACGATTCGCCCCGCCCCTTCCCGGTTTCCGTCACTGCACAGCCGTCAGTGCGCGACGCCCGCCCAGACCTTGCGCTTGGTGAGATAGACCAGAGCGCCGAAGAGAATGAGGAAGATCATCACGCGGAAGCCCGTCTTCTTGCGCTCTTCCAGGTGCGGCTCGGCGACATACATGAGGAACGCCGACACGTCGCGCGAATACTGGTCAACCGTCTGCGGCGAGCCGTCGTCGTAGGTCACGACGCCGTCCGACAGCGGATCGGGCATGGCCAGCGACTTGCCGCCGATGAAATACGGGTTGTAGTGCGTGCCCTCGGCGATCTGCATGCCGGCCGGCGGCTGGTGATTATAGCCGGTCAGCAGCGAATGGATGTAGTCGGGGCCACCCTCTGCATATTGCGTGAAAATGTCGAAGATGAAGGTCGGGAAGCCGCGCTCGACGCCGCGCGCCTTGGCGAGCAGCGACATGTCCGGCGGGGCCGCGCCATTGTTGGATATGGCGGCGGTCTCGTCGTTCGGATAGGGCGACGGGAAATAGTCCGACGGCTTGCCGGGCCGCTCGAACATCTCGCCCTCGTCGTTCGGGCCGTCCTGGATCGTATAGCCGGCGGCGAAGGCCTTCACCTGCGCCTCCGAATAGCCGAGCCCCTCGAGCTCGCGGAACGGCACGAGCTTCATGGAATGGCAGGCCGAGCAGACCTCCTTGTAGACCTTCAGGCCGCGCTGGAGCTGCGCCTTGTCGTAGGTGCCGAACGGGCCGGCAAAACTCCACGATTCCTGCTCGGGATGCAGGATCGGGAAATGGGTGGGCTCGGCCTCGGAATGCCCCTCGCCTTCCTCGGCGGCCAGCGCATAAGCGGCGACGCCGGCGAGCATAAGCCCCGCGGCGGCAAGAGCGGTAACGATCTTCTTCATGGAAATACCCTCTCGCGCGTCCGGCCTAGACCTTGGCCTCTGGCGAGGCTGCCCCCGCGGGCAAGGCGACGTGCGCCCCCTTGTTCTTTTCGAGTACCGCCTCGGTGATCGAATTCGGTATCCGCCGCGGCGTCTCGATCAGGCCGAGCACTGGCATGACGATCAGGAAGAAGGCGAAGTAGAACAGCGTGCAGACCTGCGCCATGGCCACGTAGGCGCCTTCCGCCGGGCGGGAGCCGAGCCAGCCGAGCAGGACGCAGTCCACCACGAAAAGCCAGAAGAACAGCTTGTACCAGGGGCGGTAGACCGCCGAACGCACCTTCGAGGTGTCGAGCCAGGGTACCACGAACAGCACCGCGATCGCGCCGAACATGGCGAGCACGCCGCCGAGCTTGGAGTTGATCGGGCCGATGTTGAAGGTGATGGCGCGCAGGATCGCGTAGAAAGGCAGGAAGTACCATTCGGGCACGATATGCGCCGGCGTCTTCAGCGGATTGGCCTGCGTGTAGTTGTCCGGGTGGCCGAGATAGTTCGGGATGTAGAAGACGAAATAGGCGAGGAAGAACAGGAAGACGACCATGCCGAACCCGTCCTTGATGGTCGCGTAGGGCGTGAACGCCACTGTATCCGTCTTCGACTTCACCTCGATGCCGGTCGGGTTGTTCTGGCCCGTCACATGCAGCGCCCAGACGTGCAGGACGACGACGCCGGCAATCATGAAGGGCAGCAGGTAGTGCAGCGCGAAGAAGCGGTTCAGCGTCGGATTGTCGACCGCGAAGCCGCCGAGCAGGAGCTGCTGGATCCAGTCGCCGACCAGCGGGATGGCGGTGAAGAAGCCGGTGATGACGGTGGCGCCCCAGAAGCTCATCTGGCCCCAGGGCAGCACGTAGCCCATGAAGCCTGTCGCCATCATCAGCAGGTAGATGATGCAGCCCAGCACCCACAGGAGTTCGCGCGGCGCCTTGTAGGACCCGTAGAAGAGCCCGCGGAAGATATGGATATAGACGGCGATGAAGAAGAACGACGCGCCGTTGGAGTGCAGATAGCGCAGCAGCCAGCCGGAATTGACGTCACGGACGATCTTTTCCACCGAACCGAAGGCAAGCGTGGTGTCCGACGTGTAGTGCATGGCGAGCACGATGCCGGTGAGGATCTGCGCCACCAGCATGATCGACAGGATGCCGCCGAACGTCCATGCGTAGTTCAGGTTGCGCGGCACCGGATAGGCGACGAACGAATCGTAGACCAGCCTGGGCAGCGGCATGCGCGCGTCGAACCAGCGCTCGATTCCGGTTTTCGGGGTGTAGGTAGAATGTCCACCGCTCATCGTCGTTTCCCTGCCCTCAACCGATCCGGATCTTCGTGTCCGAGATGAACTGGAATACCGGAACCGCCATGTTCTCCGGCGCCGGTCCCTTACGAATGCGTCCGGACGTGTCGTAGACCGAGCCGTGGCACGGGCAGAACCAGCCGCCATACTCGCCCTGCTGGCCGAGCGGGATGCAGCCGAGATGCGTGCAGACGCCGACCATCACCAGCCAGTTCTCCTTGCCCTCGCCGGCGGAGCGATCGATGTCGGTCGCCTTGGCGTCGGCGGGCAGGTTGGCGTTGCGGGCCAGCGGATCCTTCAGTTCGTCGAGGGCAACCTTCTTGGAGGACTCGATCTCTTCCGGCGTGCGGTTGCGGACGAAGACCGGCTTGCCGCGCCATTTCGCCGTCAGCGACATGCCCGGCTCCAGCGACGCGACGTCGACCTCGATCGAGGCGAGCGCGAGCGTCGAGGCGTCGGGGCGCATCTGGTCGATGAACGGCCAGGCCACGCTGCCGGCGCCGACGACGGCGGCCATGCCCGTGGCAACGTAAAGGAAATCCCTGCGGTTGGGCTCGATCAAATGGGCGTCGCTCACGGGGCGAGATTCCTTCCTGCATGCGGCTGCCGAAGTGAGCTGTTGTCCCCGCTCAAACGCTGTCCCGATACGCTGGCGATCAGGCTGGCGAACTCCCGGCATTCGTCTGGTTTCTATGCAGGAAGCATAGGCTTGTCCAGACGGCAGCACAGTCTTGGGCAGATTGTCGCAACGGTTTTCTTCGCCCTGTCCCCAAACTCCGCATCCGCGCCGGCGAAAAGCCGCCGATCATGCGGCTAAGTGGCAGCTTCACCGGCGAAATGGCTGATAAGATTCAGCGAAGGGAGCCCTGCTCATGTGAAGCTTTCACCGCGCGCCGAGCCGCGCCAGCACCTCGTTGGGGATGTCGTATTCGCGGATGATTTGATGATGGCGGCGCAGGCCGCACAGCTCGCGCTGAATGAAATAGGCATAGACCGCGTCGGCGGCGTCCTTCAGCAGCGCCGCCCGCTGCGGCGAATCGCGGCCGGCTGCGCGAAGTTCGGCAAGGCAACGCTCGGCCTTTTCGCCTGCGCGGCCGAGCGCCGAGGCCTTCTCGGCGGCGATCTCCAGCTCGAGCGGGTTGACGACCGCCGCGGAGGAGTTGGAAGGGCGCGCAGGCCAGCGAAGCGACATCGGCGCCTCACTCGGCCGCCAGCCGCTCGGCGAGGAACCCGCCGGACTGCCGCTTCCAGAGCTGCGCATAGAGCCCGTCGCGCGCGACGAGCTCGTCATGGGTGCCCTCCTCGACGATCCTGCCGCCGTCGATGACGATCAGCCTGTCGAGCGCGGCGATGGTGGAGAGCCGGTGCGCGATCGCGATGACCGTCTTGCCCTCCATCAGGCGGCCGAGGTTTTCCTGGATCGCCGCCTCGACCTCCGAATCGAGCGCGGACGTGGCCTCGTCGAGGATCAGGATCGGCGCGTCCTTCACCATCATGCGCGCGATGGCGACGCGCTGGCGCTGGCCGCCGGAAAGTTTGACGCCGCGCTCGCCGACATGCGCCGCATAGCCGGTGCGTCCGCGCGGATCGCTTACGTCCACGATGAAGTCGTGCGCGGCGGCGCGCATGGCGGCATCGACGATCTCCTCCTCGGACGCCTCCTCGCGCCCATAGGCGATGTTGTCGCGGATCGAGCGGTGCATCAGCATCGCCTCCTGGCTGACGACGCCGAACTGCGCGCGCAGCGAGGTTTGGGTGACGCTCCTTATATCCCGGCCGTCGATCAGGATGCGCCCGCCCTGCACGTCGAAGAGCCGCAGCATGAGGTTGACGATGGTCGTCTTGCCGGCGCCCGACGGCCCCACCAGCGCCACCCGTTCGCCAGGCCTTATATGGAAGCTCAGCCCGTCGATGACGCCGCCCTCCTTCTCGTAGTGGAAGGAGACGTTCTCGAAGCGGATGTCGCCTTT
>JAFKJW010000171.1 GCA_017305925.1 Hyphomicrobiales bacterium
CGCTGGGGCTCGACGCCGAGCGCGGCCCTGTGAAAGGCCCGCAGGCGCGGGCCAAGGGCTTTCACCTTGCCCCGCAAGGCCCGGAAAGCTCGGTCGCCAATGCCCGCCTCATCGCGTCGATGCCGCATAAGCCGATCGTTACGATGGACATTCTGGCCGACGGCTTCGTCAACGCCTCGATCTATCGCGACCTCTATTTCCTTGAACACCTGACCGCGTTCCTGCCGAGCGAGGCCGAAATCGCCCGCATCTGGAAGCCGTCTTCCATGGAGGGCTGGCTGAAGGAAAACGCGGCCCGATACCATTGCCATATGATCGCCAAGCTCGGGGCGCGGGGCGCTCTGGTTTGCGAGGCATCGACCGGGGTCCTGACGCACGTGCCGGCCTATCCGGCGGGCATCGTGGACACCACGGGTGCGGGTGACGGCTTCTGCGGCGGTTTCGTCGCGGGACTGGTCGCCGGAGAGAACCCGGTGAACGCCGCCGCCATGGGCACCGTCTCGGCCTCTTATGTTGTAGAGGCGTATGGAGCGCTGGAAACGGCGCGGCCCGGCCCCGACGAACTGCGCGCGCGGCTGGCGCATGTGCAGGCTGGCATCCGCGCAATCTCCTACTGACAGCAAACCGGACAGGTTCCATGCAGATTTCCACGAGCCGGCCTTCGACGCTAGACGGTATGTTCCGCGGCAAGCTGCCGTTGATAGGCGATATCCACCTGCCGCCGCTGCCGGGGACGCCGCGATACAAGGGCGACAGCATGGCCTCCATCGTCGAGCGCGCGCTTCGCGACGTGGAGGCGTTCGAGAAGAGCAGCATGGACGGAATCATTCTCGAGAACCATGGCGATATTCCCTTTCTGCAGCCGGACGAGATCGGCCCCGAAATCATCGCGGCGATGTCGGCCATCGCCACGCGCGTGATCGCGAACGCCGGCGTTCCGGTGGGCATCAACCTGCTTGCCAACGGCGCGATCGGCGGACTGGCCATCGCCAAGGCGTCCGGCGCGCGCTTCATACGCGTGAACCAGTGGGTGAACGCCTATGTGGCGAATGAGGGCCTCGTGGAGGGCGAAAGCGGGCGTGCGCTACGCTACCGCAAGCAGATCGACGCCAGCGACGTCGCGATCTTCGCCGATGTGCACGTCAAGCACGGCTCGCACGCTATCGTCGCCGACCGGCCCGTGAGCGAGCAGGCGAGCGACGTCGAGTTCTACGATGCGGATGTGACGATCGCCTCGGGCAATCGGACGGGAGACGAGATTCCGGAGCAGGAAATCGTCGCGATCCGCGCCGGCACGCGCCTGCCGGTGATCGCGGGCAGCGGCATCACGGCCGCCAACGTCGCAAAAATCCTGCCGCTGCTCGACGGGGCGATCGTCGGCTCCAGCCTCAAGAAGGACGGAGTCTGGTGGAATCCGGTGGAGATCGAGCGGGTGAGGGCGCTCGTGGAGGCCGCGAAGCCGCTCCGCGACGTCCGCTGAGGAGGGGACCTCTTCCCGATGGCCGGTAATCTGAAATCGCTCTACGAAGAGAGCGACGCGCTGCACCTCGCCGCTTTGGTGCGCAACGGGGACGTGACGGCTTCCGAGCTTCTGGAGACGGCGATCTCGATCATCGAAGAGCGAAATCCTTATCTCAACGCCGTCGTGATCAAAACCTATGAGATCGGCCGCGCTGCGGCGCAAAAAACGCCCGAAGGCGCATTCGGCGGAGTGCCGTTCCTGCTCAAGAACATCGGCTCGATGTGGCAGGGGACACCTCTGACGAACGCCTGCTGCTACATGAAGGACAATGTCTGCGACCATGACACCGAAATGGTCCGCAAGATCAAGGCTGCCGGATTCCTGCTGCTGGGACGTACCAACACGCCGGAAGGAGGCTGGTCGATCGGAACCGAGCCCCGACTCTACGGTCCGACAATAAACCCCTGGCGCGCCGACCTGACGCCTGGCGGCTCGAGCGGGGGTGCTGCTGCGGCGGTTGCCGAGCGCCTGGTGCCGCTGGCGGAGGCGTCCGACGGCGGCGGGTCGATCCGCGTGCCGTCCTCCTGTTGCGGGCTGGTCGGGCTGAAGCCGTCGCGAGGCCGCATAACCTACGGGCCACAGGCGCCCGACTGCTGGCTGGGCAGCGTATCGACCTTCTGCGTGACGCGCACCGTGCGCGACACCGCGGCCTATCTCGATGCCGTGGCGGGGACGCTTCCGGGCGACCCCTATACCGCGCCTTTCCCGGAAGCGTCGTGGCTGGAGACGAGCGTGCATGCGCCCGCGCGGCTGCGCATCGGCTGCACGCTGAAGCCGGCATGGAACGAGCGCCTTGCACCGGAGGTCGAGGCTGCCATGCGGACGACGCTGCGGCTCCTGCAATCGCTTGGCCATGATGTCGAGGAGCACGACATGGCGGTCGATCTGCGGTCGGTCTGGGCGGACTACAACTTGCTGAACGCGGTGGAGACGGCCGCCGACTTCGACCGGCTTGCCCCGCGCATCGGCCGGCCGGTCCGGCAAGACGAGCTGGCGCCCGTCAACTGGGCGCTGATCGAGCACGGCCGTTCGCTTTCGGCGCTGGATTATTCCCGCGTGGTCGCCGCCCTCAGAAAGGCAAGCCACGAGATCGCGCGCGACATTGCGGACTACGACGTGTTCCTGACGCCGACGCTGACGCAACTGCCGCGGCCGCTCGGCTACTGGTCCATGGAGGAGCCGGACCTCGACGCCTATCTCGACCGCTGGTCGGACGCCGGCTACATGTTCTGCTTCAACGTTTCCGGGCTTCCGGGAATGTCGGTGCCCGTCGTTCTGACGGACCGAAAGGTGCCGATCGGAGTCCAGCTCGTCGGACGTCACGGGGACGAGGCGACGCTGCTTCAGCTTGCGCAGCAGATGCAGGACGAGCTTCGCTGGCAGGAGCGTCGGCCGGAGATGATTGCGGGCAGGCCATAGGGCGTCATCGCGCCAGGACGGCGTTGCCGATTGTTCAGGCTTTCCTGGAAGGACGCGGGACGGGGTCGTCCTGCGCGATCAGCTCGGCATCCAAGACGATGTGCCTTTCGGTTTCTTCCTTGCGCAGGCAGGCGATCAGCAGGCGCGCCGCTTCCTGTCCGATGCGGTAGGCGGGCTGCCGCACGAGCGAGAGATGCGGGTGCAGCCTGAGCGCCCACGGCAGCTCGTCGAAGCCGATGACGTCCATGTCGTTGGGGATGGCGACGCCGGCTTCCTGAAGCGCGCGCAAGCCGCCGACCGCCATGCGGTTGTTGGTGATGAAAATGCCGTCGGGCTTCTTCTTGAGGGCGAGAAGGCGCTTCGTCGCCTCGTAGCCGCCGTCCTCCATGTAATTGGCATAGCGGATGAGGTCGCGGCCGTTCGGCAGGCCGGCCTCGGCGGTTGCGCGCAGATAGCCTTCGAGACGATCCGCGGCCGTCGAGTTTTCCGCAGGACCGGTGACGCAGGCGATCCTGGTGCACCCCCTGTCGATCAGATGCCGCGTCGCCAGAGCGCCGGCATCCTTGTTGTCGACCAGCACCGAACCCGTCGCGGCCGCGAGCGCCATGTCCACTGCGATCACCGGCAGGCCGCGTGAGACGAGGTTGGATATGTCCGTGCGCTGTGCCGAGGCGGGGCTGATGATGATGCCGGAAGCGTTCTGATCCTCGACGACGCGAAGATACGCGCGCTCCTTCTCGATATCGCGATCGGCATTGCACAGGATGACGGAATAGCCCGCCAGGCGCGCCGAATCCTCGACCCCGCGGCAAACCGCGGTATAGAAGGGATTTTCGATGTCGGTAATGATGAGCGCGATGACCTGGCTCGCCTGCCGGCGCAGGCCCCTTGCCACCAGATTGGGCCGATAGCCCAGCTTCTCCACCGCCGCGAGAACAGCCGTCCGGGTTGCGGGCTCGACCTCGGCCGAACCCGTGAGCACGCGCGATACGGTGGCCGACGACACCCCGGCCTCCCGGGAGACGTCCAACATCGTCACCACTGGCTGCTACTCCGGCGTTTGCGTTGACGGCGCCCCGGATGCCGGGACGACCGAATCGCACCTAGCACAGGAGATCAGGACTCGGCCAGCCAACCCGCAAGCTGCGCCCAGAAGGGCGCGTAGTGCTTCCAGGCCATGAATTCCGGGCTTCCCCAATGGGGCGAGCAATCGGAAGCGAAGGCCGCGACGCGGCCCTTGCCGTGCTGGCCGACGACCAGGAACGGA
This sequence comes from Hyphomicrobiales bacterium, assembly GCA_017305925.1. Lineage (GTDB taxonomy): Bacteria > Pseudomonadota > Alphaproteobacteria > Rhizobiales > Rhizobiaceae > Arvimicrobium. Next base: position 4,209 of record JAFKJW010000171.1, read on the forward strand.
TCGTCGCCGGCCTTCAGGAGCACGTCGCTCGCGGGCTTTGCCTTGAACCGGTTGTAGCCGAGGAAATAGGGCCAGCCGCCGGTCATGTTCTTCAGGATAGGGTGGTCCTTGGCTATGACGGGATTGACGCCTTCCGGCTCCTCGATGCGGTCGTCGTGATGGCTCATCACAACCGGCAGGGCATCGGCGAGCGGCGTCGCCTCGTAGCGCCCGCGACCCTCGAAGCCCGCGAAGGACATGAATGACGAACACCGCATGCGGCAGGAGCAGGGAGTCCGCGGGGATATCGCTCAGCACGACGGCGTCGTACTTCTCCGCAATCTCCCCGGCGGTGTATGGGAAGCCCTCCACCGCCTCATGGTTGCGCATGTAGGTGACGTCGAAGCCAGCATCCCTCAGCGCACCCAGCAGGACCGTCGCGCCTTCGTCGTAGCCGGAGGTGGTGTAGGAGGCCGATCCTTTCGTGTGGATGCCATAGGTCGCCCAGCTCTCGCCGGCGAAAAGTATGCGTTTGTTCGACATGTATGGTCCTTTCTGTTCTGCGCAGGAGCTGACTCCCGACGGAAGTATGTTCGCCGACAGGTTCCTGCCATCAGGCATGCGTGGATAGGAACGCCTCAAGTGTTCCGGCGTGTGCAACGATCTCGGAGATTTCGACCGCCTCGTTGATCTTGTGGATGCGGTTGACGTCGCCTGGGCCAAATATCACGGTCGGGCACCTGAGCAAGCGGCTGATGAGCCGTCCGTCCGATCCGGCCGGAAAGCCGCGCGGATCGGTCCTGTCGTGGCCGAGCGCTCTGGCGAGCGCACGCACCGGCACAAGATTCTCGTCCGTCGAGAACGGATGGACATTGTGGAGTTCGCGAAATTGCATCGTGATGGTCGCTGGCTGGCCGGCGCGCCACTCGGCGATGATGCCGTCGATTTCCGGGATGATGAGATGCTCGTCCACCGGATGATAGGTGAAACATACTTCCATCTCGCAATCGGGCGCGACGCTGGTGGCGCCGATGCCGCCCTTCATCTGGCCGATGTTGACCGATGTCGGTCCAAGCAACGGATGCATCTCGCGATGGGGCAGGGCGCACCACCTGCCCAGGCGGTTTGCGAGATCGATGGCGGCCTCTACCGCGCTCGATCCGGCGGATTTCATGTTGGCGTGGGACTGTACCCCGCGGAAGCTGAAATGCATGGCGCGGCTGCCCACCTGCGCGGTCGCGATCTCGACGCTCGTCGGCTCGCAGACGATGGCGAAGTCGGGGATACGACCTTTTTCCAGAAGCTGGTCGACGCAGGCGAGCGTGCCGGTGCCGCCGCCGTCTTCCTCGTCCGGAACGGACTGGATCTCGACATAGCCGCGCAGCGTGCCCGCTGCCTTCGCGCGCGCCACGCCGGCGATCGCCCCGACCACGCCCGCCTTCATGTCGGCGGAGCCGATCCCGTTCATCCAGCCATCGGTGACGCGCGGCTCATAGGGGTCGATCGCCCAGCCTTCCGTCGTCGGCACCGTGTCCACATGGCCGTTCAGCACCACGAAGGGGGAGGATGAGGGATCGCCCCAGCAACCCACGACCGCATACATGTCCTGCGTGGGAGTAGGGGTCCTGAAGCCGTAGCGGCTCTCCAGCCTCGCCGCGTCGACGCGAACGACGCGAACGTCATCCGCGCCGGCCTCCAGCATCAGGCGCCTGACGACCTGCTGCACCGCCTCTTCCTGTCCCGACAGGGAGGGTGTGGCTACCAGCTCCGCCAGCGCACTCACGATCCACGCTTCATCTCCGATCATCGCAACGACCCCGCACGTACCCGGTCCAGCAAGACCGCAAGAATGATGATTGCCCCAGACAATATCTGGATAATGAAAGAATTGACGCCAAGCAGGTTCAGCCCGTTCTGCAGGACGGCAAGGATGAGCGCCCCGCAAAGCGTTCCGAACACGCTGCCTCGCCCGCCGAACAGGCTGGCGCCGCCGAGGATCACCGCTGCGATCGCGTCGAGTTCCAGACCCTGCGCTGAGGTGGGCAGGCCGGCGCCGAGCCGCCCCAGGAGGACCACGGATGCAATGCCGCACAGCGCGCCGCTGATCGTGAAGATGGCGAACTTGGTCCACGCGACCGGGACGCCGGCGATATGGGACGATGTCTCATTGCCGCCGATCGCGTAGATGTGTCGCCCGAGAACTGTTTTCGACAGGAGGATGGCGACGCAGATGAAGGCGACGGTCATGACGATCAGAGGAGCGGGAAAGCCGCCGACGACGCCGAACCCCGGATAGCGCACGGCGGCCGGCACGCCCGCTATCGGATAGCCGCCGGTGAAGGTCAGCGCCGCGCCGCGAAGCACGGTCATCATGCCGAGCGTCACGATAAAGGAGTTTATGCCGGCCCAGGCGACGAGCGCGCCCTTCACCGCGCCGATCGCCGCGCCCAGCGCGATCATGAGCGCTATAGTGGAAAAGGCATCGAGCCCTCCGGCTGTCGCGAGGCTGGCGCCGACCACAGCGCAGAGCGCGATAGCCGATCCGACCGACAGGTCTATGTTGCCGGACAAAATCACCAGCGTCATTCCGCATGACACGATGATCAGCACCGACGCCTGGCGCCCGACATTGAGAAGGTTGCTGGACGTGAAGAACTGCGGTTCCAGCAAGGCCAAAACGAGGCAGATGATGATCAGCGCGGCAAGCGCCGTTCCGCCGAACGCGTCGCTTTTCAGCAGCAAGGCGCGAAGGGATGAGCTCGCCCCTCCGGCCTTCTCTTTCGCGGAAACGCTCATGCCGCCACCGCCGTCATCGCGCGAAGCAGATTTTCCCGGTTCATCTCCGTCTTTTCCATTTCCGCGACCGAAGCACCGTCGCGCATGACCACGACCCGATCGGCAAGCCCGAGGACTTCGGTCAGGTCCGAGGAAACGACCAGGCATGCGCCGCCGGCCGCCACATATTCGTCGAGCAGCTTGTAGAATTCGGCCCGCGCGCCGACATCGATGCCGACCGTTGGCTCGTCGATCAGCAGGAGCTGCGTCCGCCGCGCGAGCCAGCGCCCAAGGACAACCTTCTGCTGATTGCCGCCGGAAAGCGTTCCAATGCGGGTCCTCGCCGAGGACGTCTTGATGCGCAGCGAATGAATTGCCTTCTGAACGAGCCGATCTTCCAGGCCGGATGACATGAAGCCGAGGCGTCGCACGGCAGGCTCGTTGCCGAGCACGAGATTGGCAGAAACACCGAGCTCCAGCACCAGACTCTGCCGCTTGCGGTCTTCCGCGACGAACCCGAGACCGTTCGCGATCGAATGTCCGGGCGAGCGCGGGACAAAGGCATGGCCTTTGAGCCGAATAGCGCCGGAATCCAGCCTGTCGAGGCCGAAAATAACCCGCAGCAGCTCGGTGCGTCCGGAGCCGACGAGGCCCGCGACGCAGACGATCTCGCCGCGGTTCACATGAAGATCGACGCCCTTCAGACGCGCCGAGCGCAGGTCGGCGACATGCAGCACCTCGTCGCGAGACGGGATCCGGCTTCGCGGATAGCCGGTATCGAGCGTGCGACCTATCATGTGCATGACGACCGTCTCGACATCCTTCAGGCCGGTCTCGTGGGCCACCACGGTGCCGTCGCGCAGCACGGTGATTTCATCGTTGAGCGCCAGCGCATGGTCGAGGTCGTGGCTGATCGCCCTATCGCGCGCGCGATCTCCAAGAACTGCTGCTCGGCCGGGCTGAGGTGGCGCACCTTCGCATCCGGATCCACCTTCAGGCCGACACGTTCGAGCAGCACGCCGGCGCGGCTCCTCCATGCGGCACGGTCGAACGGTGACCATCCCGAACCGAGCCGACCAAGGAAGAGGTTTTCGGCCACGCTGAGGTCGTCGACAAGAGTGCGATGTTGGTGGACGACGGCCACGCCATGCCGTTCCGCGTCGGCGGGAAAGCGCAGCCGCACGGGCCTTCCTTCGAAGAGGAGCTGGCCTTCGTCGGGCGCATAGATGCCGCTGATGATTTTGACCAGCGTCGACTTGCCCGCGCCGTTCTCGCCGAGCAAGGCATGAACGGTGCCGGCGCGAAAGCCGATCGAAACGTCCCGGACGGCGACGACGCCCGGGAATCTCTTGGTCACTCCACGCAGTTCGACAAACGGCGCAACGTCAGTCATGCGTCATTCGCTCCACTGCGGTCGGAAGTCGCCTGACAGGGCGCCTACTTCGCGTACTTGCTGAAATTGGAGCTGTCCACCATCACGACCGGCACGGGGATGAACTTCTCCACGCTCTCGCCCTTGAGGACCGCAAGGGCGGTCTTGGCGACGATCCGGCCTATGCCGACAGGGTCCTGCGCGACAGTCGCCTTGAAGGCCGAGTTGCCCTTCGCGATCTCGGAAATGCCCTCGCTGCTCGCATCGAAGCCGATGATGCTCATCGTATCCTGGCGGCCGGCGGCGATCACCGCCTGCAACGCGCCGAGCGCCATTTCGTCATTGACCGCGAAGATGCCGACGGCGTTCGGGTGGGCCTGCAGGAGATCCTCCGCGACCGCCTGCGCCTTTTCGCGCTTGGAGTCGCCGCTCTGGCTGGCCACGACCTTGATGTCCGGAGCGATTTCGGCGAGCTTTTCGGTGAAGCCTTTCTCGCGATCGACCACCGATACGATGGCCGGATTGTTGATGACGATGACCTCGCCCTTGCCGGAGAGGAGTTCCGACATCTTCTGGGCCGCGATCTCGCCGCCGAGATGGTTGTCGGAGGCGATATGCGCGACCTGTCCGACATCGGCCGTTATGGCGATGTCGACCGTGATCAGCGGGATGCCGGCCGACGTCACGAGCCGGGCTGCGGCTTCGCCGGCAGTCGAGTCGATCGGAACCATGGTCACGAGGTTCACGCCCTTGGCGACAAAATCCTCCATCTGACTGGTCTGGACGGCGAGGTCGCCATTGGGGTCGCGGAAGTCGAAGGCGATCCGGTCGCCGCCTTCCTCCTTCATGCCGGCCTCGATGTCCTGATAGAACTCAAAGCTGCGGCTGTAGGTCGTGGCTCCTACGGTGAATTCCTGTGCCAGGGCCGTGCCGGGCAGGGTGAAAAAAGCCATTGTGGACGCGGCGAAAGCCGCGATGAGTTTGTTCCCGAGGTTCATTTTTATTGCCTTTCGAAGCAAGGATATCCGCTCGTGGAAAGCGTCGGATGCCAGTGCATGAAATCGATTACATCCAAGGCTGTCAACCCGTCTTTGTGGAATTTCGCTGCACGGCGCCGCTCCAGCACGGATGATGAACCGGAGTTGCACTACGCTGAGAACCCACCTTGTCCTTCGCCGGATCGAACTCGAACATGATGTCGTAGGAGTTCGGCCCGCTGGCGCGGGGTGGCGATGATAAGGTTGTTGCCGTCCACCCGACATAGGCGTTCCGGTCGGTCAGGCCGAGCGTGGACAGCGAAATCCAGTCGATGCCGTCGCCGGGAATGTAGGTGTCGTTGCCTGCCGGGCGCTCGGTCGTTACGACCTCCTCGTCGATGCCGGCGATATCGGCATGACGGCGGTCGATATCGGTGCCAATGTCGGCTATTTCAGCCTGCTCATGGCCTCCCGCGTCGGGCCGAACGGCCGCGTGATCTCGATAGAGGCCAATCCCGCAATGGCCGGCCTGCTGCGTGAGACGGTCGAGATGAACGGTCTCGAAGAGTGCGTGACGGTTCACAATGTCGCGGCGGCCGACCGTGCGGGCGAACTCGATTTCTACATTATTCCAGATCGCAACCT
>JAFKJW010000189.1 GCA_017305925.1 Hyphomicrobiales bacterium
GCCGCCTTGCCCTTCGCACGCAACTGCTCGACGCCTTCGCTCGCGGCCCGCCGCGCGGTGCCGTAGCCGTCGCGGCCCACCTTGCGCAGTTCCTCGGTGAGCCGTGCCACGTCCTCCCGCAATTGCCTTATGTCGGCCTCAAGCCTCGCCTCGCCGGCCAGGTCCTCGATATCGTCACGCGTGGATTTCGCAGCAGCCATCGGCCCGCCTCCTGATTTCGAACAGCCCGATAATGCGCGGAAGCCGGGCTTGTTCCAGCCACCCCGCCTTCGCCCAACGAGAATTCTAGACGGGAAGACGGGCTACGGCAAATCCGGCACCGGATTTTCAGATCAGCGGGCGCGGTTTTTCCGACGGTCCGCTCCAGTGCGCGATGGCCTGGAGCGCCTCGACATCGAGAACCAGGCACGCGCTGTCCTTCCAGGCGATGCGCTTGCGTTCGGCCAGTTTCCTGAGCGTGCGGTTGGTATGGACGAGCGACAGGCCGAGCGTGTCCGCCACATGCTGCTGGGTGACGGGCAACTGGACGGGACCCGGGCCGGCCAGGCCGAGCGCCTTCGCGCGAATCGCCAGGAAGGCGAGCAGGTAGGCCGCGCGCTCCACCGCGCTGCGCCGGCCGATGCTGAGCAGGTTCTCGTCGAGCATCTGCTCCTCACGCGCGGCGAGCCATGTGACGTCGAAGGCGAGGCCGGGAAACCTGCTGTACAGCTCCTTGAGCTGGCCGCGCTCGAACACGCACAGGACCAGCGAAGAGAGCGCCTCGACCGAATGCTCCATCTCGCCGAGCAGGCTCGACTGAAGGCCGATCAGGTCGCCCGGCAGCACGTAGTTCAGGATCTGGCGGCGCCCGTCCGGCATGAGCTTGTAGCGGAACGCCCATCCCGCCAGCAGCGTGTAGAGATACGGGCTCGGGCTGCCCTCCACGAGCACGGTGGAGCCGCGGTTCACCACAAGCTCGCCGCGCTTGAAGGTCGATACGAAATCGAGCTCCTCCGGCTCGAAATTGCGGAAGATCGGGAGAGGCCGCAACGGACACCGACTGCACGGCGTCGCCCTGACATGCGCCGCTCGACTCGACTTGCCGGCCATACTGTCTCCGTCGCAGCGCCCGCCTGCCTCAGACGGTTTCGAATGCAGTCTTCATGTCATTTTTAAATGACATTACCGCAAGGGCCGCCCATCACAAGGCGCACCTTTTCCGGAGATTCTCCTTGGCATCGAACAAACTGGGCGGCGTACGGCTTCTTCTCCTCGAGGACGAAATCCTGATCGCCATGGACGTCGAGCAACTCTGTCTCGACGAGGGCGCGGCCGCGGTCATCACCTGCCGCAACCTCGACGAGGCCCGGAACGCCGAGGGCGGCTACGATGCCGCGGTCCTCGACGTGATGGCGGACGGCGAGGTCACACTGCCTTTCGCCGCCGATCTCAGGGCACGCGACATTCCGTTCATCTTCGCCTCCGGCTATGCGGAGCGCGACGACATCCGGGACGGATTCCCGGAAATTCGCGTCGTCAACAAGCCTTATTCCGGGAACGATCTGGTGGAGGCGCTGGCTGCCGCCATTGCCGCCGCGTCACGCGGCGGATGATCCCATCACCTGGGCGGAGATCGCGTCCGGCCCGTATTCGGCTTCCCCGGACACCTTCAGGATGTCCTGGAGGCGCGTGCGCGCCCTGCTGACACGGCTTTTTATGGTGCCGACGGCGCAGCCGCATATCTCGGCGGCTTCCTCGTAGGAAAAACCGGAAGCGCCGATCAGGATGATCGCCTCGCGCTGGTCTTCCGGCAGTTGCTCCAGCGCGCTGCGGAAGTCCTTGAGGTCGAGCTTGCCGTGCTGGCTGGGATGCACCGCCAGACGGGCGGTCATGGCGCCATCGGTATCCTGAACCTCGCGGCCGCGCTTGCGCATCTGCGAGTAGAACTCGTTGCGCAGGATGGTGAAGAGCCATGCCTTCAGGTTTGTGCCGAGCTGGAAGCTTTCGTGCTTGTCCCAGGCCTTGACGAGAGTTTCCTGAACCAGGTCGTCGGCCCTGTCGGCATTCTGCGACAGCGACACCGCAAAGGCCCGAAGGCTGGGTATCGCGGCGATCAGATCGGTCTTGAACCGCGGAGAAACGGCCATCGATCAGCCCTTGGAACTTTCTGCCTGCTCAAGCTTGCTCAGCAGATCCGCGAAACGGTCAGGTATCTCCTCACTTACCAGGTCGTCGTAGTATTGCTTCAGCCTGCGCGCGATCTCGCTGTTGCTTCCCAGCGGGTCTTCGCGTCTCATCCCACGCGCCACGCCTTTGCATGCGCCTTCAGGTTTCTGCATTTGATCCATCTGCCCCAATACCGCCCCGACATGTCACCCTTGCACGAAAGCCGACCGACGGCCAGTTCTTCGGCTGGCCTGTCGATCGGGCTCGCACAAAACGCCGGCCTGCGGATTCGGTTCCGATATCGCGGAACTTTTTTTTGCATTGCCCGTTTCAAGACGGGTATCCTTGCGGCCCAGGCTCCGTGCGGGCTTTATTCAACTTCGTCCAGAGGGAGACGACTTTATGAGTTTATCAACGCGTATTGCGCCGCATCTGCCGTTCCTGCGGCGTTTTTCACGCGCGGTGTCCGGTTCTCAGACGAGCGGGGACGCGCTGGTGGCGGCGACGCTGGAAGCGCTGATCGCCGATATCTCGATCTTTCCGGAAGCCTCCAGCGAGCGGGTGGCGCTCTACAAGCTCTTCGCGACCATGTTCACCTCGGTGGCGATCCGAATCCCGCAGGAAAATCCTCCGGCGGCATGGGAGCGGCAGGCAAAGGCCAACCTCTCCACCCTTGCACCTTTGCAGCGCCAGGCCTTCCTGCTGGTCGCGGTCGAGGGCTTCAGCGAGGAAGAGGCCGCCGAGGTCCTCGGCGTGACCAAGCAGGAATTCGCCGGACTGCTGTCGGAGGCGAGCGCCGAGATCTCGCGCCAGGTGGCGACCGAGGTGATGATCATCGAGGACGAGCCGCTGATCGCCATGGACATCGAGGAGATGGTCGAGAGCCTCGGCCACACCGTCGTCGGCACGGCGCGGACGCACAAGGAGGCGACGGCGCTTTTCGCCCGGGCGAACCCGAAGCTTATCCTGGCCGACATCCAGCTTGCCGACGGCAGTTCGGGCATCGATGCGGTGAACGAGATACTCGGCATGAGCTCCGTGCCGGTGATCTTCATCACCGCGTTTCCGGAGCGGTTGCTGACCGGCGAGCGGCCCGAGCCGGCCTTCCTCGTCACCAAGCCGTTCAATCCTGACATGGTGAAGGCGCTGATCAGCCAGGCGCTGTTCTTCGACCGTCACGCGAAGGCCGCGGCCTGAGAAAGCCCGTCGGGCGTCCCGCCTACTCTGCCGCCAGCGCCGTCACCTCGCGCCGGAACGGCAGAGCGTCGGCGATGTCGGGCATGTCCAGCTCCCGCGCGAAGCGGTGGCCGGCATAGGTCGCCCAGGCGATCGGGCCGGGCGCCTCGGCGTCGCCGATCACCCTGATCGAGCGGATGCCGTTGTCGGCCCATTCCTCGCGCCGTGCGCTCAGGTCCCGCCACAGCCCGTCGTTCTGGCTGCGCGAGGCGACAAGCACCACGGCGTCCGCCGCGATGTCGCGCTTCGCCCCGGTGTAGACGCAGGCGGTGGCGACGCCGTCCGCCGTCACGCGCGTGACGGCGCGGTTCAGCACGATCTCGACGCCCAGCTCCGCCAGCCGGCGGTGGATGGCGCCCTGTTCCAGCGTGTTGCGCGTCCAGTCCGAGACATAGGCGGAGGGCGTCACCAGCGTCACCTTCGCACCCCGCCGCGCCATCAGCTCGGCGAGCACGCCGCCCATGTAATAGTGGTCGTCGTCGAACAGCACGACGGTGCCGGTCGGCACCTTGCCGTCCATGAGGTCGTCGGGCGTGTAGACGGGCATGCCTGGGTCCATCGGCAGCGGCACGACATGGGCGCGCGCCACGCCATCGCGCCGCCAGGTCGAGCCGGTGGCGATGGCGACATTCTGGAAGCCGAAGGCAAGGATATCGTCGGCGGTCAGCCGGCTGTCGAAATAGACCTCGACATTGGCCATCTTGCCGATCTGGAACTGGCGGTAGTCGCGGACGCGGCCCCAGGCCGACAGGCCGGGCAGCCGGCATTCGCGCGCCACGCGCCCGCCGAGCTCGGTGCCGGCCTCGGCCAGCGCCACCTGGTAGCCGCGCAGGCCGAGCGCGCGCGCCGCTTCCAGCCCGGCGGGGCCGGCGCCGACGACCAGCACGCTCTCGCTGTCGCCCTTTTCCTGCATGCGTTCCGGATGCCAGCCCTTGCGCCATTCCTCCATGAAGGTCGGGTTCTGCGTGCAGCGCGAGATCGACATGGTCATGTCGCCGGTGATGCACATGTTGCAGCCGATGCATTCGCGGATGTCCTCGATGCGGCCTTCCTCGACCTTCCTCGGCAGGAAGGGATCGGCGATGGAGGGCCGCGCGCAGCCGATGAAGTCCAGCGTGCCGGACCTGATCATCCGTACCATGACGTCGGGCGAGGTGAAGCGGCCGACGCCGACCACCGGCTTCGAGCTCAGTTCGCGGATGCCCTTGACCAGAAGCTCCTGCGCGGCCTCTTCCTTGAAGCGGGAGGGGCCGGAGCAATCCTCCCAGGCGCCGTGGGCGAGGTCCCAGAGATCTGGCAGGTCGGCGTTCATGGCGACGAAGTCGCGGACCTCGGCATTGGAGAAGCCGAGGTCGCCGATCGTCTCGTCGAGACTGACGCGCATGGTGATCGCCGTCGTGTCGCCCACCGCCTCGCGAATGTCGGCCACCACCTCGCGGGCGAAGCGCGAGCGGTTTTCCAGGCTTCCGCCATATTCGTCCGTGCGCTGGTTGGTGGCGCGCGACAGGAAGTGCTGGAAGATGCCGAAGCCGTGGGCGCCGTAAAGGCAGATCAGGTCGAAGCCGGCGATCTTCGAGCGCTTCGCGGCGTTGACGAACCAGCGGCGGAGATTCCGGATATCGGTGAGATCCAGCGCGCGGGCCTGCACCGGATCGTTGGTGAAGGTGCGGATCGGCAGGGAGGAAGGCGCCAGCGGTACCTCCTTGGTGTAGAAATTCGGGCCGTTGATGCCGGAATAGGCGAGCTGGATGCCGGCGAGCGCGCCATGCACCTTCATGGCGTCCGACATGCGGCGAAGACCGGGAATGTCCTGATCTTCCCAAAGGCGCAGCTCGATGAAGGGCGTGATCTCCGAGGTGTGATGCATCTCGGTCTGCTCGGTGAAGATGACGCCCCAGCCGCCCTCGGACTTGATGCCGCGCATGGCCGCGGCCGCGGACGGATCGCGATAGCCGCCGCCGTTGCAATGGGGCACCTGGTAGAAGCGGTTCTTCGCGACGTGCGGGCCGATCCTCATCGGCTCGAACAGGATGTCGTAGCGTGGGTCGCGCATGAAGCTCCTCCTGCTGTCGCGGCGGATCCGGCACGGCTGAGCCGCGCCACGGACATCGAGCCGGATGGCGGGGCCACTCTTAGATCGCGCGAGAGAGCGGGAAACAAAAGTTTTCTTCTGCATCGATTAGGAGGGACCTAATCGCGGTTCTGCCACTCCCATGCTAGGCAGGGTGGAAACACAGGTGGAATCCGCATGAACAGCATCGACATTCTTGAAAAGCTGATCGCCTTTCCAACGGTCAGCCGCGATTCCAACCTCGACATGGTCACCTATGTGGCGGACCTGCTTGAGAAGCACGGCATTGCCTCGCAACTCATCCACAGCGCCGACGGTCACAAGGCGAACCTCTTCGCCACCATCGGACCGTCGGGCGTGCCCGGCGTCATGCTGTCTGGCCATGCCGACGTGGTGCCGGTGGACGGCCAGGACTGGACGCTGCCGGCCTTCGCGCTCACCGAACGCGACGGCAAGCTCTACGGGCGCGGCGCTGCCGACATGAAGGGTTTCATCGCCTGTGCGCTGGCGATGGCGCTGAAGGCGGCGAAAACGGAGCTGAAGACGCCGCTGCATCTGGCGCTTTCCTATGACGAGGAGATCGGCTGCATCGGCGTGCACAGCCTGATCGAGATGCTGGCCGCCGCGCCGCACAAGCCGATGCTCTGCATCGTCGGCGAGCCGACCTCCATGCAGGTGGCCACCGGCCACAAGGGCAAGATCGGCGCGCGCGCCTTTTGCCGAGGCAGGGAAGGGCACTCGGCGCTGGCGCCGCTGGCGCTCAACGCCATCCATCTCGGCTGCGACTTCGTCGCCGCGCTGCGCGCCGAGCAGGAGCGGCTGGCGCGCGAGGGCGCGCGCGACGGCGACTACGACATTCCCTACACCACGGTGCATGTGGGCAAGATGAATGCCGGCGTGGCGCTCAACATCGTGCCGAACCTGTGCCAGCTCGATTTCGAGATCCGCAACATCGCCGCCGACGACGCCGACGCGATCCTCGAACGGCTGCGCGGCGAGGCGGAACGCATCGCGGCAGCCGCGAAGGACAAGGCGCCCGAGGCGGCGATCGCGATCGAGGTGTTCAATACCTATCCCGGTCTCGACACGCCGGTGAACTCGCAGGCGGTGGCCTTCGTCAAGTCGCTGACCGGCGCCAACGGCACGATCAAGGTGGCGTTCGGCACCGAGGGCGGGCTGTTCAGCCGCGAGCTCGGCACGCCGACCGTGGTCTGCGGCCCGGGCTCGATGGCGCAGGGCCACAAGCCGGACGAGTTCGTCAGCGTCGAGCAGATGCACCGCTGCGACGAGATGCTTGGCAAGCTGCTGGAAAGGCTCGGCGCCGGCCTCGCCTGAGCCGGCGGCGCCTGCCGGCTACTTGACGGCGTGTCCGGTGCCGAACACGCCCTGTTCCAGCACGAAGCGCCGGCAATGCCCGACAAAGGCCTGCACGGTCTGCGTCCGATGCGCGGCGTTGGGCAGCAGTACGCCCATGGTGAGCGGCCGGATGTTGCCCTGCAAGGTGACGAAGACCAGCGGCTTGCCGTCCGGCGACATGTTGTGCAGCGGCCGCATGTTGGCCATGCCGTAGCCGAAGCCGTTGGCCACCATGGAGCGCATCACCGCTATGTCGGCGGTGCGCTCGGCTATCCTGGGGCGCAATCCCTTCTGCTGGAAGGCGGAGAGGAAATATTCGCGGCTATAGGGGAGATCGAGCAGCACCATCGGCTCTTCGACGAGTTCCTCCGGCGTGATCGACGCCCTGGTCGCCAGCCGGTGCCCGGCCGGCAGCATGACATAGGCGGGAAGCAGCATCAGCGGCTCGAGGACCATGTCCTGCGACACTTCGAGGTCATAGGTGAGCGCGGCGTCGATCTCGCCGCGCTGCAGCATCTCCAGAAGCTGACCCTGGTTGCGCTCGAACTGCCTGACGCGGACCTCCGGATAGGCGCGCTCGAACTTCATGCGCAGCGGCGGCAGGACGATCTGGGCGAAGGTCATCAGGCAGCCGATGGCGAGCGGCCCGCGCACCTTCTCCGCGATGTCGCCGGCGATGTCGTGCAGTGCGTCGGCGTCGGCGAGCAGCCGCGCCGCCTCCTTCAGGAACACGCGCCCGCCGGCCGTGAGCGAGAGGCCGTGCGAATGCTTGCGCACGAAGAGCTGCACGCCGAACTCGGATTCGAGCTGCGCGATGGAGGCCGAGATGGAGGGCGGCGAGACGTTGACCTGTTCGGCGGCCTTGGCGATGGAGCCCGCTTCGCCCACCGCGACGAAGTATTCCAGTTGTCTCAGCGTGAAGCGGAGCGGCATGGCCGGCTATGTTGCCGGTTCACGCCGCGCAATCAAGCGGCGGACGGCTCAATATTTGATCCAGGTGGTCTTCAGCGCCGTGTATTTGTCGAAGGAATGCAGAGACAGGTCGCGGCCGAAGCCCGACTGCTTGAAGCCGCCGAACGGCGTCATCGGGCTCAGCGCATCCACCGTGTTGACCGAGACCGTGCCGGCCCTCAGCCGTTCGGCGATGCGGTGGGCGCGCGACAGGCTGTCCGTCCACAGCGAGGCGGCCAGTCCGTAGATGCTGTCGTTGGCGAGCCGGACCGCCTCCTCCTCGTCGTCGAAGGGGACGACCGCCAGCACGGGGCCGAAGATCTCGTCACGGGCGAGCGTGTCGGCCGGCGACACGTCGTCGAAGATGGTCGGCTGCACGAAGCTGCCGCGCCCGTTGACCGTGACCTGCTCGCCGCCGGCCACCAGCTTCGCCGTCTTCCGCCCGGCCTCGATGAAGCGCATGACGTTGGCGGTGTGGCCGGAATCGACCATGGCGCCCATCTTCGAAGCGGGGTCGAGCGGGTCTCCGGGCTGCGTGGCGGCGGCGCGCTGCACCAGCTTCTCGACCAGCGCGTCCTTGACGCCGCGCTGCACGAGCAGGCGCGAATTGGCCGAGCAGACCTCGCCCTGATTGAAGAAGATGCCGAAGGCGGCCATGTCGGCGGCGGCGTCGAGGTCGCGGCAGTCGGCGAAGACGAGGTTCGGGCTCTTGCCGCCGGTCTCCAGCCACACCTGCTTCATGTTGGACTGGCCGGCATATTGCATGAACATCTTGCCGACGGCGGTCGAGCCGGTGAAGGCGAGGCAGTCCACGTCCATGTGGCGGCCGAGCGCCTGGCCGGCGGTCTCGCCGAGGCCGGGCACCACATTGAGCACGCCCGCCGGCAGGCCGGCCTCCATGGCCAGCTCTGCCAGCCTGAGCGCCGAGAAGGGCGACTGCTCGGCCGGCTTCAGCACCACCGAATTGCCGGCGGCGAGCGCCGGCGCGCATTTCCAGGTGGCCATGTCGAGCGGGAAGTTCCAGGGCACGACCGCGCCGACCACGCCGAGCGGCTCGCGCCGCACCAGGACGAGGTCGCCCGAGCCCGTCGGCGCCACCTCGTCGTAGAGCTTGTCGATGGCCTCCGCGTACCACTGGAAGATGCCGGCCGAGCCGGGCACGTCGACGGTGGCGGCGTCTGCGACCAGCTTGCCCATGTCGAGCGATTCGAGGAGCGCCAGCTCGTGCAGATTCTCACGCAGCAGTTGCGCCAGCTTCAGCAGCACTTCCTTGCGGTGGGCGGGCTTCGCCCGCGACCAGGTGCCAGCCTCGAAGCTGCGCCGGGCCGCCGCCACGGCGAGATCGATATCTTCCTCGCCGCAGGAAGCGACCTCGGCCAGTATCTCGCCGGTGGCCGGATTGATGCTGGCGAAGGTGCGGCCCGAGCGGGCGGCGACGAACTTGCCGTCGATGAAGGCCTTGTCGCGGAAGCGAACGGCCGCTGCCCTGTCGATCCAGTCCTTGTGGGCGAGTTCGCTCATGGCAGGCTCCTGCTGGGTGCCGCTTTCTCTTATTCGTCGCCCGGCACGCCGTAGCTCGGCGCGTCGGAGGGATTGATGGCGCGGGTCACATAGGCGTCGAGCTGCGGCTTGTAGATGTCCCAGATCTTCGCGAGTTCCTCGATCGGGCAGGCTTCCGTCCAGTCGCAGCGCAAATCCGCCACCGGCCAGGCCACCTCGCGCACCAGCTTCATGCCCGCCGAGCGGACCGGACCGGCCTCGCCGCCGGCCCTCAGGGCGGCGCGCATGGTGGCGACGATGCGATCGCCGAGATGGCCTTCCGACGCCAGGAAGGCGTCGACCATCGCCTGCGGCACGTCGCCGTTGGCGAGCAGGTTGCCGCCGCAGGCGACGTTCTCGGCCCGCGCCTCGGCCCAGGTTCCGAGCGCCTTCGGCCCGGAATGGATGGCGCTTATGCCGGCCGCGTCGACGGCCAGCACCTGCCGGTATTCGGGATATGCGCCGGTGCGCTTCAGGATGGCGACCGTCTCGGCGGCGGAGGCGCCACGCGCCATCAGCTCCAGCCCGCGGAACCCAAGCGTCGGGTCGGTGACGTTCTGGCTGGCGATCGCGCCGACGCCGGCCTGCGCGTAGGCGCAACGCGCGGCGACGGCAGGCGAGGAGGAAGAGACGGCGACGCCGAACATGCCGGTCTTTGCGCAGCGCGCGACGATGGAGAAGGTCATGGCCCGAAGTCCCGCCGGCTCAGTCCGGGATGACGGCGGTGCCGTCGATCTCGACCAGCCAGCTCGGGCGGGCAAGCGCGCTCACCACCAGCCCCGTCGAGACGGGATGCACGCCCTTGATGTATTCGCCCATGGTCCGGTAGACCGCCTCGCGGTGGCGCACGTCGGTGATGTAGACGACCACCTTCACCAGATGCTCCATCGAGCCGCCGGCCTCTTCCAGGAGCTGCCGGATGTTCTGCATGACCTTGTGGGTCTGCTCGACGGGGTCGTGGCTGCCGATATCCTTGGCCGTATCGAGGTCCTGCGGGCACTGGCCGCGCAGATAGACGGTCCTGCCGCCGCGCGTGACGACCGCCTGGCAGAGATCATTGTCCAGCTTCTGCTCCGGATAAGTCTCCTTGGTGTTGAACTTGCGGATGCGGGTATGCGCCATGGTATTCTCCGTGAATCTGTTGGGGTTCGGGCCAGCGCTCACGCGTCCTCGGACTGGCGCTGCGCCTCGTGGTAATCGATGTAGCGGCGCTGCGTGGAAATGCGGTCGGCCAGGTGCTTGGCGTCATGCCAGACGCCCCAGATGAAGCTCGACCCGCGGCGCGACTGCCAGGGCAGGCCGAGGAAATAGATGCCGGGCTCCAGCGAGACGCCGCGATGATGCTTCGGCCGGCCCTTCTCGTCGAACGTGTCGACCTTCAGCCAGCCATAGTCCAGCGCGTAGCCCGTCGCCCAGATGATGGAGGTGACGCCGGCCTTCGCCAGATCGAGCTCGAGGATGGGATGGGCGACGCAGTCCGGATCGGGATCGAGCTTGCGGGCCTCAGGCTCCTCGGGAAGGTCGATGCCGTTTCGCTCGACATAGGCGTCGGCCTCGTCGAGCAGCGAAAACAGGTTGGCGTCGCCGCCCGCGATGTTCTTCGCTAGGTCGGGGGCGAAGGTCATGACGCCGTCCTTGTAGGCCTGGGTCATGCCGACCAGGGTTATGCCCTGCGCCGCGAGGCGGCGGAAGTCGACCGTTTCGCCGCCGCGCGCGCCGCTGACGGCGATGGTGACATGCTCGGTGCCGGGGCCGGGTGTCTCCATGTCCCATTTGCCGAGGACGCCCAGCCACCAGCAGAAGTCGCGGCCGCGATAGGAGCGCGGCGGACGATCATGCGGGCCGACCGACAGATAGACCTTGCGGCCGGCGCGGACCAGCTCGTCGGCGATCTGCACGCCGGAGGAGCCGGCGCCGACCACCAGCACAGCGCCCTCGGGAAGCTGGGCAGGGTTGCGGTAGGCGTTGGAATGGATCTGAAGAATGCCGGAGTTCTCCGGGACGATCGGGGGCATGACGGGCCGCTGGAAGGGGCCGGTGGCGGCGACGACGTTTCTGGCCTCGATCACGCCCTGCGAGGTCTCGACGCGGAAGCCGGGACGGCCGGCATTCCGGCGCACCTCCTTCACCTCGACGCCGCAGCGGATGGGCGCCTCGATCATCTTCGCATATTCGACGAAATAGTCGGCGACCTTCTCCTTGTCGACGAAGGCATCGGGATGGGTGCCGGGGAATTCCATGCTGGGGAAGCGATCGTGCCAGGCCGGCCCGTTGGCGACGAGCGAATCCCAGCGCTCGGAGCGCCAGCGCTCGGCAATGCGGCTCCGCTCCAGGACGAGATGGGAGACGCCGCACTTGCTCAGATGCTCGCTCATGGCCACTCCGGCCTGACCGGCGCCGACGACGAGCGTATCCACTTTCTCAACCGACATATGCGCGTCCTTTTCTCTGGCCATCCGCCAACCCGCGGATGCGACGAGGGTTTGCCTTTGATTACTGGAGGGGCTGGTCGGCGAACATTACGATTTCATGTGCCAGTGGTTAGCCTGTCCCTAAAGCCTGTGGCGATCCTCCGGACCCGCTCCTCACGTTCTGGATTAGATTCTTGATCTTTACGCATGTTGTTGTTCCGAAACCGGTTTCCGTTTTCGGTCGACATGCGTTGAATGGATCAGAGATAGAGGCTGCGCGCCGTCCGCGAGGACAAAAGCTCCTTCGCCGCGCCTTCCTGCGCCACCTTGCCCTTGACGAGGATGTAGCCGCGGTCGGCGATGCCCAGCCCCATCTCGGCATTCTGCTCGATCAGCAGCACGGTCGTGCCCTGCCGGTGGATTTCCTGGGTGATCTCGAAATATTCGCCGATCAGCTTCGGCGAGAGGCCGAGCGAGGGCTCGTCCATCACCACCATCTTCGGCTCGCCGATCAGCGCGCGTGCCAGCGCCACCATCGCCTGCTCGCCGCCCGAAAGCGTGCCGGCGGCCTGGGTGAGCCTTTCGCGGATGCGTGGGAAAAGGTCGCACATCCGGTCGAACTGCCGCCCGAAATCCGGGCCGCGCCCGGACACGGCGTCGTAGCCGAGGCGCAGGTTCTCCAGCACGGTCAGGCCGGGGAACAGCCTGCGGCCCTCCGGCACCAGACCGACGCCCTGGATGGCCAAGTTCTCGGTGCCCAGCCGGGCCATGTCCTGGCCCATCACCTCGACCGTGCCGCGCTGCGCCTTCACCACGCCGCAGACGGTCATGAAGGTGGTGGTCTTGCCCGCGCCGTTGGGACCGAGCAGGCAGACCAGCTCGCCCGGCCGGACGCTGATCGAGACGCCGCGCAGCATCGGCACGGCGCCGTAGGCGGTGTCGACGTCTTTCAGCTCAAGCATGGGCGGCCGCCTTTCCGAGATAGGCTTCCTGCACGCGCGGGTCGGCGCGCACCGTCTCGAAGTTGCCTTCGGCGATCCTGCTGCCGTAGTCGATGCACATGACATGGGTTGGGAAGGCTTCGACCACCCGCATGTCGTGCTCGATCAGGATGACCGACAGATCAGGGTTTTTCGAGCGCAGGCGCTTGATGTCGGCGACCAGCGCATCCGTCTCCACCTCGTCCATGCCCACAGAGGGCTCGTCGAGCAAAAGCAGCTTGGGCTCGGAGGCCAGCGCGCGGGCGATCTCCAGCCGCCGGCGGTCGGCCTGCGCCAGCGTGCCGGCCGGACGGTAGCGCTGCGCGTGGAGGTCGCCGGACCCGGCCTTGAGCAGGGCCTCGGCCTTCTCCACGCAGGCCGCCATCTCGCGCTTCGATGCGCCGGGGCGGAACAGCGCGTCCAGCACGCCGGTCTTCGTGCGGGTGTGCATGCCGATGATGACGTTGTCGAGCACGCTGAGGTCGGAGAACAGGCGCGACGACTGGAAGGTGCGGGCGATGCCGCGCTCCACCACTTCGTAGGCCGGCTTTCCGGTGATGTCGGCGCCGTCGAAGCTTACCTTGCCGGCGGTCGGCCGGTAGACGCCGGTGATGACGTTGAACAGCGTCGACTTGCCGGCGCCGTTCGGGCCGATCACCGCCAACACCTCGCCCTTGGCCAGCGAGAAGCCGACGTCGTTGACCGCCACCAGTCCGCCGAAGCGCATGGTGACGCCCTTGACATCCAGAAGCGCGCTCATGAGTGGCTCCCGTAGTCGCGCATGCGCTGTGGAAACAGCCCCTGCGGCCGGATCATCAGGAAGCCGATGATGACGATGCCGAAGAACAGCAGCCGGTAGTCGGAGAAGGCGCGCAGCTTCTCCGGGAGGATGGTGAGCAGGAAGGCCCCGACGATGACGCCGAAGATGTTGTCCATGCCGCCGACGATGACCATTGTCATGATGGTGACGGAGACGAGGAAGGTAAAATTGTCGGGCGAGATGTAGGAGACGTAGAAGGCGTAGATGGTGCCGGCGAAGGCGGCGAGGAAGGCGTCCACGGCGAAGGCCAGCACCTTGTACCAGGCGACGTTGATGCCTTGCGCGCGCGCCGCGATCTCGTCGGCCCTGAGCGCGTTCCAGGCCAGCCCGATGCGCGAGCCGTGCAGGCGGCGCGCCGTGACGATGGCCACCGCCACCAGCGCCGCCGCAAGATAGTAGAAGTTGGCCTGGCTGGGCAGCTTATGGCCGAAGATCACCAGCGGGTCGGCGAAGGAATGGCCGAACAGGCTAGGGGCGGGGATGCCGACCAACCCGTTCGGGCCGCCGGTGAAATCGAAATTGTTGAGAAGCTGCTGCACGACCACGCCGAAGGCGATGGTGACGAGCGCGAGATAGGTGTCGCGCGTGCGCATCGACGGGATGCCGATGAGAAAGCCGAACAGCGTCGCGGCAAGGGCCGCCACCGGCAGCGTCAGCCAGAAGCTGACGCCGAAATTGATCGCCAGCAGCGCCGAGACATAGGCGCCGATGCCGTAGGAGGCGCCGGTGGCGAAGTTCGGGATGTTGGCGCTGCCGAGCTGGAAGTTGAGCGCCAGCGCGAGCACCGCATAGAGCTGGGCGACGATCAGCAGGTGCAGCATGTAGGTGTTGGAACCGACCGCAAAGGGAAAGGCGAGAACCACCACGGCCGCCATGGCGACGGCGAGGAGCGGCACGCGCGCCATGCTGGCCATGGCGAGGTCGGCGATCCGGGGTTTTTTCTCCAGCAGGAAGAAGCCGGCGCCGAGCAGGGCGAGCAGGCCGATCACCTGCCAGCCGCCCTCGGCCTTCAGGACGAGATAGAGGAAGACCGCGCCGGCGAGCTGCGAGGCCACGACGAACAGGCTGGCCGTCGCCACGGACGGTGCTCCGGAGGGCATTGGCCGTTCCATCTAGACTTTCTCCATGACGGGTCGGCCGAGAAGCCCCGCCGGGCGGAAGATCAGCACGGCGATAACCAGCAGGAAGACGAAGACCAGGCGATAGGAGGCGCCGTCCGGCACGAAGGTCTGCGCCAGCACCTCGATGCCGGCGATGATGAGGCCGCCGAGGATGGCGCCCGGCATGGAGCCCAGCCCGCCGATGACGGCGGCCGAGAAGCCGAGCAGGCCCGCCATGATGCCGAAGTCGAATCGGGTGACGCCGGCATAGCTGGCGAAGAGCAGGCCCGCGACGGCGCCGATGGCCGAGGCGATGAAGAACGTCGCGCGAAAGACGCGCCCGTCGCGTATGCCCATCATGCGCGCCACCACGCGGTCCTCGGAGGCGGCGCGGATGCGCAGGCCGAGCGGGGTCATGCGCAGGAATACGAAGAGCAGGCCGATCAGCGCCACCGTCAGCACCGTCACCAGCACGGAAAACCAGTTGACCGGCACGCCGGCGACCTCGAAGGCGACGCCCGAAACCAGCCGCGGGAAGGCATGCGGGTTGGAACCTTCCGGATAGAGGTGGCGGATCGCCTCGCGGATGACGATGCCGAGCGCGACTGTCGCCACCAGCGCCATCATGGCCGGCGCGTCTCGGAACTGCCGGATGACGACCCTGTCCAGCACGACGCCGAGCAGGCCGACGGCGAGGATCGCCAGGACCAGCGCGAGAACCAGCCAGTAGGGGCTCGTCGCGCCGAAGAAGGTCGCCAGCGCCAGGCAGATGAAGGGCGCGGTCATGGCGACGTCTCCATGCGAGAAGTGGATGACGTTGAGGATGCCGAATATCAGGCTGAACCCGATCGCCAGCAGCGCATAGATGCAGCCGAGGGTTATCCAGTTCAGCATTTGCTGGATGAGCAGTTCCGCCATGCGCCAGATTTCCGGTTGGAGCGGGCGCATTAGCAGGGTGCCGCCGGCCCGCACATAATGAATCTCCGAAGTACCGGATAGCAATTTTCGAATTTCGCGGCGGCGCCGCCCCAAATAGCTTACCGTCAGCCGACATCGGGGATCGGACGGGCCGCTACGCTGGCGGCGGATAAATCTTTAGAGGTGGAACAATGTTGAACCGGAGGACCGCGCTCGGTCGCGTCTCTTCAATGCTTGCCGGCGCCGTGCTGGTCGTCGGTCTCGGCGCCGCGCAGGCTCAGGCCGACCAGATCAAGATCGGCTTCATCGGGCCGCTGTCGGGGGGCAATGCCCAGCAGGGCCTCGGCGCCCGCAACGGCTTCCTGCTTGCCATCGACCAGGCCAACGAGAGCGGCTATCCGCATCAGGTCGAGGCCGTGGTGCTCGACGACGCCTCGGACCCGGCGGTCGGCGTCTCCGCGGCGCAGAAGCTGATCAACGATCCAGCCGTGGTCGCCGCTACCGGCCATTGGAACAGCCCCGTCGCGCTTGCGACGATGCCGGTCTTCAACCGCGCGCAGATGCCGTTCATCATCTGGGGCGCGGTCAGCCCGAAGATCACCGAGCAGAACATGCCGAACGTGACCCGCGTCACGCCGACCCTCGTCAACGAGAACAAGCCGCTGGCCGAGAAGATCGCCAAGGAGGGCAAGGTCAAGAAGATCGCCATCATCTCCGACACCACCGACTACGGCGTGGCCAACACGAAATGGTTCGGCGAGTTCTTCAAGGCGGCGGGCGGCGAGATCGTCTTCTCGGATGCCGCCGCCGTGGGCACGACCGACTTCCGCGCCATGCTGACCACGGCCAAGGCCGCGTCGCCCGACGCCGTCTATTTCGGCGGCGTGGTCACGGAAGCGGCGCTGGTGCGCAGCCAGATGGCGGATCTCGGCATGGGCTCGCTGCCCATGTACGGCATCTCGGGCATCTACGATCCGAAGTTCATCGAGATCGCCGGCGCGGCGGCGGAAGGCACCATCGTCGGCATTCCGGCGGACCAGAGCAACCCCAAGCTCGACGCGTTCTACAAGGCCTATGAGGCGAAGGGGTACGCCGAGCCGGCGGGTTCCTACGCGAAATATGCCTATGAGGCCGCCCAGATCCTGCTCGAGGTGATCAAGGAGAAGGGGATCGAGGACAAGGAGGCGCTGAGCCAGGCGATCCGCGCGATCCACCACGACGGCATCCTCGGCAACATCTCCTTCGACGAGAACGGCCAGATCCAGATGAATGTCGTGGTCGACATCTACGCCGTGAAGGACGGCAAGTGGGTCAAGCAATAGGCTGAGAAGCCCGCAGCCGCGCCGCCCGCCCGGGCGGCGCGGTTGTATTTGCGGCAGCACTTTCCCAGAATGCCGCCATCCGTCCCACCGGGAGCAACCGCATGGACATGGACGTCTCCGTGCAGCAGGCGAAGGCTGTGGAGATCAAGGGCGTGTCGAAGGTCTTCGGCGGCTACCAGGCGCTGAAGCCCGTCACCTTCGACATCCGCGAGAACGAGTTCTTCACGCTTCTCGGTCCGTCCGGCTGCGGCAAGACCACGCTCCTGCGCATGATCGCCGGCTTCGAGCAGCCGACGACGGGCGCGATCCTGCTGCGCGGCGCAGAGATGAAGGACCTGCCGCCGCACAAAAGGCGGGTCAACACCGTGTTCCAGAGCTACGCGCTGTTCCCGCACATGACGCTGGAGCAGAACATCGCCTTCGGGCTGGAGAACCTCGGCTGGGCGAAGGACCGCCGCGCGGCGCGCGTCGCCGACATGCTTCGCCTCGTGCATATGGAGAAGTTCGCCGGCCGCAAACCCCAGCAGCTTTCCGGCGGCCAGCGGCAGCGCATCGCGCTGGCGCGGGCGCTGGCGCCCGAACCCGAGGTGCTTCTGCTCGACGAGCCGCTTTCGGCCCTGGATCTCAAGCTGAGGCAGGCCATGCGCGACGAGCTGCGCACCTTGCAGCGCCAGACCGGCATCACCTTCGTCTTCGTCACCCACGACCAGGAAGAGGCGCTCGACATGTCCGATCGCATCTGCGTGCTGGGCGACGGCGAGATCCAGCAGCTCGGAACGCCGGCCGACATCTACGAGGAGCCTTCCAACCGCTTCGTCGCCGACTTCATCGGCGAGACAAATTTTCTCGAAGTAGACGTCCTCTCCGTCGAGGGCGACGAGGCCACGGTCTCGACGCCGCTCGGCATGACGCTGAGCGCTGCGCAGAAGCGGGTCTCCGGCGGCGGGCGCGGCTGGATGTCCATCCGGCCGGAAAAGATCAGCCTGCCGGCGCGTCCCGGCGAGATCGCCGTGGACGGCACGATCGAGGGCGCCAATTACCTCGGCGGCTACACGCACTATGTCGTCGATACCGGCGCGGTGAAGCTGCGGGTCTCCAAGCGCAACAACGTCTCGCGCAGCCGCATGTTCGAGACCGGCCAGCCGATCACGGTGAGCTTCGCCGCCGAATCGGTCAGGATCCTCGGGGCATGAGCGCGGCGCCGGGAAACGCCCGCTGGAACGTGATCGGCCTCCTGCCGGCGCAGCTCATCATGCTCGCCACGCTGATCATCCCGGTCGGCATCATCGTCCTGGTGTCGTTCTCGACGCGCGGTCCGTATGGCGGCTTCGAATATGTCTTCACCACCGCCCCCTACAAGCAGATCCTGTTCAACGAGGGATGGTCGGGGGAACTGGAGTTCAACCCGCAATATCTGATCGTGGTCGCCCGCACGATGATCCTGGCCGCGGCGACGACCTTCATCTGCCTCCTGCTGGCCTTCCCCGCCGCCTACTACATCTCGCTGCGCAAGCCGGCGATGAAGATGCTGCTGATCTATCTGGTGACGCTGCCGTTCTGGGTGTCGATGATCGTGCGCGTCTATTCCTGGATCATCATCCTCGGCAATGACGGGGTCATCGCCAAGACGCTGCGCGCGCTCGGCCTCGTGGACAACATGGGCAGCCTGCTGTTCACCGACACCGCCATGCTGATCGGCCTGGTCTACAGCTACATACCGCTGATGATCCTGCCGATCTTCGCCTCCATCGAGAAGCTCGACCCGGCGCTGGTCGAAGCCTCGCACGATCTCTACGGCAGCCGGCTCACCACCTTGCGCAGGGTCATCCTGCCGCTGTGCCGGCCCGGCATGGTGGCGGGCTCCATCCTCGTCTTCGTGCCGTGCCTCGGCGCCGTGCTGGAGCCGATCCTGCTCGGCGGCGGCAAGACGATGATGATGGGCAACCTCATCCAGCTCCAGTTCGGCGCCGCACGCAACTGGCCGCTGGGGGCAGCCATATCCATCGTGCTGATGGCGGCCGTGCTCGTCTTCCTTCTCTGGCGGGGCCTGCGCTCCATACGCCGGGAAGAGGCGGAGGCGGCGGCATGAGCGCGAACACGGACGTAAGGCGCTATCCGGGCTTCGGCCTCTTCAGCGTGCTGTTCTTCATCTACCTCTATTTGCCGATCGCGGTGGTGGTCTTCTATTCCTTCAACGCCAACCGCATCGTGGCCAACTGGGGCGGCTTCTCGCTGCACTGGTACACGACCGCGCTGTCGAACGCGGCACTGGTCGGCGCGGTGAAGACCTCGCTGCTCGTCGCCGCCGTCGCGACGGTCCTGTCGACGGTGGCGGCGCTGATGGCGGCGCTGGTGATCGTGCGGGGCAAGGGGGTGCGCTTCCGGCGCGCCTCGGAGACCATCGTCAACCTGCCGCTGCTGCTGCCCGAGATCGTCGTCGCGGTCGCCGTGCTCATCCTGTTCTCGGAGCTCGGGCTGACCAACGGCCTGCTCAAGCTGATGATCGCGCACACCACCTTCTGCATCCCCTTCGCCTTCCTGCCGATCCGCGCGCGCCTGCAGGGCATGGACTCGGATCTGGAGGAGGCCGCGCGCGACCTCTACGCGTCCGGCTGGGTGGCGTTCCGCCGCGTGACGCTGCCGCTGATCATGCCGGGCGTGTTCAGCGGCGCGATGCTCGCCTTCGTCATCTCCATGGACGACTTCATCACCAGCAATCTGCTCAATTCCGGCGGCGCCACCACCTTGCCCGTCTACATCTTCTCGCTGATCAAGCAGGGCGTGTCGCCGCAGCTCAATGCCATCTCCACGCTCATCATGATCGTCTCGGTCATGCTGGCGACCGTCGCCTTCCTGGTGCAGCGGCGCCGGTGAGGGAGCGAAGTTTTTCCTAAGCATCGCGTCGGGCGATTCAAATTTATCGACGGGGGGCGTTTGCTATCGTCCGCCCGGACAAAAAAACTCAGGGGACACCTATGACCAGAATGACCTCCATCTCCCTCCTTGCCGCGGCCGCGGCCGCCGGCCTCGCCTTCGCCGGCGCGGCGCATGCGGAGGGCAGCCTCTCCATCTATGCGTGGGCGGATTCCATCTCGCCCGACACGGTGGCGAAGTTCGAGAAGGAGACCGGCATCAAGGTCACGGTCGACGCGTTCTCCTCCAACGAGGACCTGCTGACCAAGCTTCAGGCGGGGTCCTCCGGCTACGACATCGTCACGCCCTCGCAGCATTTCGTGAAGATCATGGTCGACAGCGGCCTACTGGAGGACATCGGCGCCTCCTCGCTGCCGTCCTTCGAGCGGATCCTGCCGGAATGGCAGAAGCAGTGGTGGGACCCGACCGGCAACTATTCCGTGCCGCTGGCCTTCGGCAATGCCGGCTTCACCGTCAACCGCGACCTCTACAAGGGGCCCGTCGACAGCTGGAAGGTCTATTTCGAGCCGTCGGAGGAGCTGAAGGGCAAGATCGCCAGCCTCGCGCAGCCCGACGAGGTGATCCCGGCGGCGGAGAATTATCTCGGCATTCCCTATTGCAGCGAGGACCCGCAGGAGATGAAGAAGGTGCTCGACCTCCTGCAGGCGCAGAAGCCGTTCGTCGCGGCCTATTCCAGCGACAACATCGAGAACCGCGTCGGCAGCGGCGAGGTCGCGATGCATTTCTGGTGGGACGGCAACACGATGCGGCTGCGCCGCAACGACAAGGCCAATGTCGAATACGCCATGCCCAAGGAAGGACTGGTCGGCTGGCTGGATTCCTACGCCGTGCCGAAGGGTGCCGCCAATCTCGACAACGCCAAGAAGTTCCTCGACTTCATGACCCAGCTCGACAACGCCACCGAGCAGTACAACTATTACGGCCATTCCTCGCCGATCAAGGTGGATCAGGAGAAGGCGCTCTACAACAAGGAGAATGCGCCGGAGCTGTTCCCCACCGTTCCGGTCAAGATGGGGCAAGCCTGCTCGCCGGCCGCCCAGGAACTCGTCACCAAGGTGTGGACGCAGCTGCTGCAATAGGACCCGCGGCCGGGCTTCCGGCCCGGCCCATCCATTGATCGGAAGGCGGGGCATGGCCAGCGACACGTTCGACTACATCGTCATCGGCGCGGGCTCCGCGGGCTGCGTGCTGGCCAACCGGCTGAGCGCAAATCCGGCGAACCGTGTCTGCCTCGTCGAGGCCGGCGGAAGCGACGACAGCCTGCGGGTGAGGGTGCCCGCCGGCATCCTCTCGCTCTACGGCAATCCGCGCTTCGACTACGGCTATATGGGCGTGCCGCAGCCCTTGCTGAACAACCGGCGCATTCCGGTCAACCGCGGCAAGGCGCTCGGCGGATCGAGCACGATCAACTCGATGGTCTATATCCGCGGAGCGGCGGAGGATTACGACGAATGGGCGCGGCTCGGATGCGCCGGCTGGGCCTATGAGGACGTGCTGCCGGTCTTCAGGAAGCTGGAGCGCAACCTGCTCGGCCAGGATCCGCGCTATCATGGCCGCGACGGCGAATTGCTGGTCGACAATCCGCGCGACCCGAACGCCGTGTCGAAAATGTGGGTGGAGGCCGGAAAGAGCGTCGGCCTGCCGGAAAACCTCGACTTCAACGCCGAAAGCCAGTTCGGTCTCGGCATCTACAACGTCACGCAGGACAGAGGCGCGCGCTTCTCGGCCTATACCGCCCTCGTGCGGCCCGTCCTCGGCCGTTCCAACCTCAAGGTGCTGCCGCGCGCCGAAGTGCTCGATCTCCCGGTCGAAAACGGCCGCGTCACCGGTGTGAATCTGATCGTCGAGGGGGAGGCCGCGAAACTGGCCTGCCGCGGGGAGGTCGTGCTCAGCGCGGGCGCCATCGGATCGCCGCGCATCCTGCTCGCGTCCGGCATCGGCCCGGCGGAAGAGCTGAACGCCGCCGGAATAGAGCCGGTCGCGGATGTGCCCGGCGTCGGCAAGAATCTGCGCGACCACATAGACGGCATGATCACGGTCCGCTCCCGCAGCGCCAGGACGCTCGGCCTCTCGCTGGCCAACCTGCCGGCCATGCTGGCGGCGCCGTTTCAATATTTCGCGCGCCGCAAGGGCATGCTGACGACCAACTATGTCGAGGCGGGCGGCTTCGCCAGGACGAAATATGCCGGCGCGCTCCCGGACATCCAGTTCCATTTCGTGCCGGGCTATCGCAGCCATCGCGGCCGGCTCGTCGAATACGGCCACGGCTATGCAGTGCACACCTGCGTGCTGCGGCCCGGCAGCGTCGGCGAAATCACCGTCCAGCGCGACGGCATCCGCCGCAACGTCCTGATAGACCATCGCTTCTTCAGCGACGAACGTGATGCCCTCACGCTTGTCGAGGGCATCAAGGTGGCGCGCTCGATCCTTGCCTCGCCGGTGTTCGCGGATATTCGCGGGCCTGAGATCCTGCCGGGACCGGACGTGAACGGCGACGACGAGATCCTCGCCTATCTGCGCGCCGAGGCGCTTACCGTCTATCATCCGGTCGGCACCGCCAAGATGGGCACCGACGCCATGGCCGTCGTCGGCCCGGCCGACCTCAAGGTGCGCGGTATCGACAATCTGCGCGTCGCCGACGCCTCCGTCATGCCGACGCTGATCGGCGGCAACACCAACGCGCCCTCCATGATGATCGGCGACAGGGCGGCGGCGATGATCCTGTCAGGCGCCACCGCCGCAGGCTGACCGGACCGCGGTCGGGAGGACGGCTCCGGCGCGCGGAATTTTCCGGTGGGCGAAGCAGGTTTCCGACACGGCATGGGCCGAATCAAATAAGCGGCGGCCATGACGGACGCTTCACAAAGCCGCGCGCCGGCCGTGCGGGTCAAATCGCGGGTCGCCCTGTCGCTGAGCTTTCTTGCCGGCGGCTGCGGCTTCGGCGCATGGGGTGCCAGCCTGCCTTCGCTCAGCCGCGAGCTCGGCCTGAGCGAGGGGCAGCTCGGGCTCGTCCTGCTGTGCTTCGCGCTCGGCGGCATCGTCACGATGCTCAACGTTCCCCGCCTCGTCGGCCGCTTCGGGGGATGGCATTTCTCCGCCCTCACGGCCGGCCTGTTCGGGGCGATGGTGGCCGTCGTGGGCACTGCCCAGGAGATGATCGGCCTGGCCTTGATCGCGGCGGCGGCGGGGGCGGCCTCCGGGGCGCTCGACGTCAGGATGAACAGCGAGGCCGCCGAGCTCGAGAGCCATGCGGGCAAGCCCATCATGTCCTCGCTGCATGCGATGTTCAGTTTCGGCGGCCTCGCCGCGGGCGCGGCCTGCGGCCAGCTCCTGCGGCATGGCGTGACCGTCGACACGTGCCTGGCGGTCAGCGGTGCGGCCGTCGTCGCCATGGCCGTGATCGGCGCCCGGCTCGCGCCTGCCCGCCTCGGCCCGAGAGAGGAGGCCGGCTCGCGGCAGGCGCGCGAGCGTACCGAGGGAACCGTGCGCTCCGGCGGCATATGGCTGCTCGGACTGCTCGCGTTCCTCGGCCTCTTCGCCGAGGGCGCGATCCTCGACTGGGCGGGCATCTATCTCGTGCGCAATCTCGGCGCGCCGGAGAGCCTTGGCGCTTTCGCCTTCGCCGTGCTGGCGGGCACGATGGCGGTCGGCCGTGCGGCCGGCGATTTCGTCACCCATGCCTTCGGACCCGGGCGGCTGGTTCGCGCCGGTGCGCTGCTGGTCGCGGTGTCGCTGGCCGCGGTCCTTTCCATGAACGGCCTGCCGCTCATCTTCGTGGCGCTCGGCCTGACGGGCCTCGGCCTCGCCAACATCGTGCCGCTGATCTTCTCGGCGGCCGGGCGCCTCGCGGGCGATGCCAACGGCAGCTCGATGTCGCGCGTCATGACCATGGGCTATGCAGGTATCCTGGTCGGTCCGCCCTTTATCGGTTTCGTCGCCGAGTCCACGTCGCTGGTCGTCAGCCTGTGCGTCGTCGCCGCGGCGGCGGTGGTGATCGCAGCGCTCGGGCGGCCCGCCATGGCACGATGATCCGTCTTGCCGGCAATGTGGGGACAAGACCTGAAAGCCATTTGTCCAGTTTTGTATCGACACGGCGTCTTCTTCGTGATGAACTTCGAAGTCTGGTCAACGGATCTGGAGGTTTCAATGGATCGACGTTTGTTTCTGACCGGACTGTTCGGGATTGCCGGGGCTGCCGCGCTTGCGGGCGTCGCCCGGCCCGATCAGGCTATTGCCGGTGTCCCGAACGCCCGCGGAATCCTGGATGAGCTCGATGCGCCGATGCCGGATGTCCTTGCCGACGACGAGGGCGTTCCGGAGGTCGAGCTTATCCGCCACCGGCGCTGGCATCGCCGCCGTCGGCGTGTCAGGCGGCGCGTCTGCCAGCGTTACTGGCGGCACGGAAGATGGCGGCGCCGCTGCTTCACCCGGTGGTACTGGGTGTGAGTTTATGATGACGAAGACCCCGGCATCGCGCCGGGGTTTTCTTTTGAAGCCGCCGGACGCTCCGGCAGGTCAGCGGGCGTTGCGGCGGCTCTCCGGGTGCAGCGTCTTGACCAGAATGCCCTCGTCGCGACCGATCACATGCGCGCCGGAGCCGACGATCAGCGGATCGGGGTGCTCGATGCGCGGCCTGCCTTTCTGCTGATAGGGCAGGGACGACAGGAAATGGCGCATGCAGTTCAGCCGGGCGCGTTTCTTGTCGTCCGACTTGATGATGGTCCACGGCGCGTCGGCGGTGTCGGTGAAAAAGAACATCGCCTCCTTGGCCTCGGTGTATTCGTCCCATTTGCCGAGCGAGGCCTTGTCGATCGGCGAAAGCTTCCATTGCTTCAGCGGGTCCGTCTCGCGGGCCTCGAAGCGGCGTGCCTGCTCCTCGCGGGTCACGGAGAACCAGTATTTGAAAAGGCGGATGCCCGAACGGACCATCATCTTCTCGAGCTCGGGGCACTCGCGCATGAATTCGAGATAGTCGTTCGGCGTGCAGAACCCCATCACGCGCTCCACGCCGGCGCGATTGTACCAGGAGCGGTCGAAGAAGACGATTTCGCCGCCGGCCGGCAGGTGCTCCAGATAGCGCTGGAAGTACCATTGCGTCCTCTCCCGGTCGCTCGGCTTCTCCAGCGCCACCACGCGGGCGCCGCGGGGATTGAGATGCTCCATGAAGCGCTTGATCGTGCCGCCCTTGCCGGCGGCATCGCGCCCCTCGAAGAGAACGACGATCTTCTGGCCGGTCTCCTTGACCCAGTTCTGCGCCTTCAGGAGCTCGACCTGGAGATGCGCCATCTGCTCCAGATAGGTCTTGTTCGCCATCCGCGTGCGATAGGGATACTCGCCCGTCTCGAAGGCGTGGCGGATCGCTTCGGGATCGCCGCGCAGGGCGCGGATGTCGAGGCGCGGCTCGGCGCTCGCGGCGGCCGCCTGCGGAGCAGGCGGGGCTTCGGCCGCCTGGATCTCAGGGGCGGGAGCCGCCCCTGCGTCCTCGATCGTGACGGCGCTTTCGGTGCCTTCAGCCATTTTTCCCGTCTTTCTTCTTCGAGGGCGGTCGGATGGGCTCCCGTTTGCCGGAACCATCAGCGGGCTGCGGCGCGGCCGAGCGCGGCGGCGATCTCGTCCTTCAGGCGCAGGCGCTGCTTTCTGAGCGCCGCCTCGGCATCGTCGCTGATCGGCTCGATGCGGGTCTCGGCCCTGTGGATGCGGTCGTTCACCTCGTCATATTCCTCGAGGATCCGGGCGAAGTGGTCGTCGCTGGCCTTCAGCGCGTGGATGGCGTCCAGCTGGCCGGGGAATTCCTCGCCGAGCGTATGGGGTGTGTTCGACATTTCTTCTCCTTTTCGATCCGGGTCCGACCATAGGCGGAAAGCCCTTGCCCGCGTTGATCTGGGTCAAACATGGGAAAAGGCGCTGTCCGCAAACGTTCAGAAAACTGTCATCCAGCTGTTACAAAGCGCCGTTAGAGCCTGCCCGCAGACGCCGAGAGGGCGTCATCGGACAATCCTGAACAGGAGCAGGCCCATGAGACATTTCCTCCGCACGACGGCGATCGCCGTCGCCTTTGCGTCAGGCGCATTCGTCACTGCGGCTGTCGCCGCCGACATCTCCGGCGCAGGCGCCACCTTCCCCTATCCGATCTATGCCAAGTGGGCCGACGCCTACAAGAAGGAGACCGGCATCGGCCTCAACTACCAGTCGATCGGCTCCGGCGGCGGCATCAAGCAGATCAAGGCCAAGACCGTGACCTTCGGCGCTTCCGACGCCCCGATGAAGGGCGAGGATCTTGACGCGAACGGGCTGGCCCAGTTCCCGATGGTGATGGGCGGCATCGTGCCGGTCGTCAACCTCGAAGGCATCGAGCCCGGCCAGCTCGTGCTGGACGGTGCGACGCTCGCCGACATCTTCGCCGGCAAGATCGCCAACTGGAACGATGCGGCGATCCAGAAGCTGAACCCCGACGCGAAGCTGCCCGACATGGCGATCGCCGTGGTGCACCGTTCGGACGGTTCGGGCACGACCTTCAATTTCAGCACCTTCCTCGCCGAGACCAGCGCGGAGTGGAAGGAGAAGGTCGGCGTGAACACGGCGCTGGAATGGCCGGTCGGCATCGGCGCCAAGGGCAATGAGGGCGTCGCCAACAACGTCGCCCAGACGCAAGGGGCCATCGGCTATGTCGAATACGCCTATGCCAAGCAGAACAAGCTGACCTACACCGACCTGATCAACAAGGACGGCCAGAAGGTCGAGCCGACCGCCGCCTCCTTCTCGGCGGCCGCGGCCAATGCCGACTGGAGCTCGCAGCCGGGCTATGGCGTCATCCTCGCCAACCAGCCGGGTGCGGAGTCCTGGCCGATGACGGCGGCGACCTGGATCCTGGTCTACAAGCAGCCCGACGATGCGACCGCCACGGCGGAAGCGCTGAAGTTCTTCGCCTGGGCCTACGAGAAGGGCGGCGACATGGCCGCCGAGCTCGACTATGTCCCGATGCCCGAAAGCGTCGTCAAGAGCGTCGAGCAGATGTGGGCCAAGGACATCGTCGGCAGCGACGGACAGCCCCTCTACAAGGGCATGTGATCCGGCCCCGACAATTGGAAGCGCGCGCCTGGCGCGCGCTTCCGCTTCCCCATGCTTTCGAGAGGCCTTCCATGAGCAGCGTCTCCGCGGCGATGCCGCGATCCGCAGCCGCTACCGCCCGTGACGCGACGGTCCGGCGTTTCGCCCTTTCCGATGCGGTATTCCGGGCCGCGACGCGTATCGCGGCACTCCTGGTGCTCCTCATCCTCGGCGGGGTGGCTATCTCGCTGGTCGCCGGCGCGTGGCCGGCGCTGTCGAAATTCGGCGCAGCCTTCCTCGTCTCCCAATCGTGGAATCCCGTTACCGAGAATTTCGGCGCGCTGGCGCCGATCTACGGCACGATCGTCACCGCCGCCATCTCCATCCTGATCGCCGTCCCGATCGGCATCGGCATCGCGATCTTCCTGACCGAGCTCTGCCCGCGCCCGCTGCGGCGTCCAATCGGCATCGCGGTCGAGCTGCTCGCCGGCATCCCCTCGATCATCTACGGCATATGGGGCCTGTTCATCTTCGCGCCCTTCCTGCAGACGACGGTGCAGCCCTTTCTGATCAACCTGTTCCACGGCGTGCCCGGCCTCTCCGGGCTGTTCGCCGGCCCGCCCTACGGCATCGGCCTGCTCACCTCGGCGCTGATCCTGGCGATCATGGTGCTGCCCTTCATCACCTCCATCACCAAGGACGTGTTCGACACGGTGCCGTCCGTCCTGAAGGAGTCCGCCTACGGTATCGGCTGCACGACCTGGGAAGTGACGCGCCGCGTGGTGATCCCGTATACACGCGTGGGCATCATGGGCGGCGTCATGCTCGGGCTCGGTCGCGCGCTCGGCGAGACCATGGCCGTCACCTTCGTCATCGGCAACGCGCACCGCATCAGCGCCTCGCTCTTCGCACCGGCGACGACCATCTCGGCGACCATCGCCAACGAGTTCACCGAAGCCGACGGCGAGATCTACACCTCGTCGCTGATCGCGCTGGGCTTCCTCCTTTTCGTCATCACCTTCCTCATCCTGGCGCTGGCCCGCACCATGCTGCTGCGCATCGAGAAGCGGACGGGAGCCTGATCCATGGCCGGTTTCCAGACACGCAAGAGCAAGAACGCCGCGATGATGGGGCTGTGCATGGCCGCGGCCGGCATCGGCCTCGCCTGGCTGGCGCTGATCCTCGGCGCCCTTCTCTGGAAGGGTTTCTCGGGTCTCAACCTGGCCGTCTTCACCGAGATGACGCCGCCGCCGGGCGAAGCCGGCGGTCTCGCCAATGCCATCGTCGGCTCCGTCCTGATGACCGTCATAGCCGTCGTGGTCGGCACACCGGTCGGCATCCTGGCCGGCACCTACATGGCCGAGTACGGGCGCTTCTCCAAACTGACGACCATCGTGCGCTTCATCAACGACATCCTGCTCTCGGCGCCCTCGATCATCGTCGGCCTGTTCGTCTACGAGCTTCTGGTGCGGCCGATGGGGCACTTCTCCGGCATTGCCGGCGCCTTCGCGCTCGCCGTGCTGGTGATCCCGGTGGTGGTGCGCACGACAGAGGACATGCTGCTCCTGGTGCCCAACGCGCTGCGCGAGGCAGGCGCGGCGATCGGCGCGCCGCGCTGGATCGTCATCCGCTCCGTCGCCTATCGCGCCGCATTGTCGGGCATCGTCACGGGCGTGCTCCTGGCAATCGCCCGCATCTCGGGCGAGACGGCGCCGCTGCTCTTCACGGCGCTGAACAACCAGTTCTTCACCTCCAACCTCAACGCCCCGATGGCCAGCCTCCCGGTCACCATCTTCCAGTTCGCGCTCAGCCCCTATGAGGAGTGGCAGCAGCTCGCCTGGACGGGGGCGCTGATCATCACCGTCGCGGTCCTCACGCTCAGCGTCGTGGCCCGCGGTCTTACCGGACGCAGAGAAACAAGATGAGCCAGATGCTGCCAATCGGGAAAAGTGCCGTCATGACAGCCTCCGTTCCCGCCAAGCCGAAGGTCGAAGTGAAGAATCTGGAATTCTTCTACGGCCAGTCGCGCGCCCTGAAGAACATCTCGCTGGCGCTGCCGGCGCGCAGCGTCACCGCCTTCATCGGGCCGTCGGGCTGCGGGAAATCGACGCTGCTGCGCGTCTTCAACCGCATCTACGAGCTCTATCCGAACCAGCGCGCACAAGGCGAGGTGCTGGTGGACGGCCGGAACATCCTCGACCGCGGTCAGGATCTCAATTTGCTGCGCGCTCAGGTGGGCATGGTCTTCCAGAAGCCGACGCCGTTCCCGATGACCATCTACGAGAACATCGCCTTCGGCATCCGTCTTTACGAGAAACTCTCCAAGTCCGAGATGGACGGCCGCGTCGAGCAGGCCCTTCAGCGCGCGGCGCTCTGGAGCGAGGTGAAGGACAAGCTGAACGCCAGCGGCCTCAGCCTTTCCGGCGGCCAGCAGCAGCGCCTGTGCATCGCCCGCACGGTCGCCGTGAAGCCCGAGATCATCCTCTTCGACGAGCCGGCCTCCGCGCTCGACCCGCTCTCGACCGCCAAGATCGAGGAGCTGATCGACGAGTTGCGCAGCGAATACACGATCGCCATCGTCACCCACAACATGCAGCAGGCCGCGCGCGTCTCCAGCCAGACCGCGTTCATGTATCTCGGCGAGCTGATCGAGTTCGACCTGACCGAGACCATCTTCACCGCGCCGCGCGAGAAGCGCACGCAGGACTACATCACCGGCCGGTTCGGCTGAGCGCAAACGGACAGCGGGAGCCCACGCGATGAGCGAACACACCGTTTCCTCCTTCGACGACGATCTCGACCGGGTCGACCGGCTCATTCGCGACATGGGCGAGCGGGCCGGCGAGATGGTGCGCAACGCGACGCATGCGCTTTTGACCTCCGACACCGGCCTGGCGCAGCGCGTGATCTCCGACGACGCGATCCTCGACGAGAGGCAGCGCGAGCTCGACGACCGCTCGATCGCGCTGATCGCCAGGCGCCAGCCGATGGCGCAGGACCTCCGGTCCGTGGTCGGGGCGATCCGCATGGCCGCCGACCTGGAGCGCATCGGCGACCTCGCCAAGAACATCGCCAAGCGCGTCGGCGCGGTCGGCGTCGCGGCCATGCCGAAGACGCCTTCCGCCAGCATCGAGCAGATGTCCGACCTCGTGCTGGAGCAGGTCGAGGGCGTGATCCGCGATTACATGGCGCACGACGCCGCCGCGCTGACTGAATTGCGCAGCGAGGACGAGAAGATCGATATCAAATACACGGCGGTGTTCCGCGAGCTTCTCACCTATATGATGGAGGACCCGCGCAACATCACGACCTGCACGCACCTGCTGTTCTGCGCGAAGAACCTGGAGCGCATCGGAGACCATGTGACCAACATCGCCGAGAACGCGTATTATGTGCTGACCGGCAAGCAACTTCCGATGGCTCGCCCGAAGCAGGACGAGACGTCGGTGCCGATGCTGGCGGAATAGGACGGCGAAACAGCGATGATCGCACCGAGAATCATGGTCGTGGAGGACGAGGAGCCGCTTTGCGAGCTGCTGCGCTACAATCTGGAGGCCGAGGGCTACCAGGTCGAAATCGTCATGCGCGGCGACGAGGCGGATCTGCGCCTGAAGGAAAGCGTCCCGGACCTGCTCGTGCTCGACTGGATGGTGCCGGCCGTCTCCGGCATCGAGCTCTGCCGTCGCCTGCGCATGCGGCCCCAGACCGAGCGGCTGCCGGTCATCATGCTGACGGCGCGCGGCGAGGAGAGCGACCGCGTGCGCGGTCTTTCCACCGGCGCGGACGACTATCTGGTCAAGCCGTTCTCGACGCCGGAGTTCGTGGCGCGCGTGCGCGCGCTTCTGAGGCGCGCCAAGCCCGAGGCGCTCTCCAGCGTGCTCAAGGTGGGCGAGATCGTGCTCGACCGCGACTCACACCGCGTCTATCGCAGGAAGACCGAGATCAGGCTTGGCCCCACCGAGTTCCGCCTGCTGGAATTCATGATGCGGCACCCCGGCCGCGTGTTCAGCCGCGGCCAGCTTCTCGACAATGTCTGGGGCGAGACGATTTATATCGACGAGCGCACGGTCGACGTCCATGTCGGACGGCTGCGCAAGGCGGTGAACAACGGTCAAATGCCGGACGTGATTCGTACCATCCGCGGCGCCGGCTACGCCATCAACGAGGCCTGACCGCTTCCCGGGGGCCTACCGCCGCGTGGCCTCGCCGGGGGCGGACGGCTCGATCGCCAGCGCGTGCAGGCCGTTTTCCATCTCCCCGGCCAGCAAATCGTTGACCGTCCGGTGACGGGCGACGCGCCCCATGCCTGCGAAGCGTGCCGAGACGACGCGGACGCGGAAATGCGTCTCTCCCATGCCGTCGAACACTTCCTCATGGTCGTGGTCCATGTTGCTGTGTCCGGCATGGAGGTGGCTTTCGTTGATCACCTCCAGACGCTCGGGCGCAAGCGCCTGCGTCAATTTCGCCTCGATGCGCGACTGCATGGACATGGAAGCCGGCTCACACCATATGTTGTGCACGGGCAACATGCTCTTGCTTTGCCCGTGGCGGGGATGCGATTCAGTTGGTTAGGTCCATCCGGCCCCGAATGTCAATTCTTGTATCGCGCCGCGAACACCCCATAATCCTCGCCCCAGATGAGCAGCTATTCGAAATATTTCGAGAAGATCCGCGTGCGCCCCGACCCTCAGGCGGAGGTCAAGGCGCATGCGCCCGCCTGCCAGTGGGACGGCTGCAAGGAGGCGGGCACCCATCGCGCGCCCGTCGGCCGCATGAAGGAGGGGGAGTATTTCCGGTTCTGTTTCGAGCACGTCAAGGAATACAACAAGAGCTTCAACTACTTCTCCGGGCTGACGGATACCGACGTGGCGCGCTTCCAGAAGGAGGCGCTGACCGGCCATCGGCCGACCTGGGTGATGGGTGCGGGCGGCAGCGGGCCGCGCACGGCCGCCGATTTCGCCCAGATGCGCTCCGGCCGCGCCGGCTACTACAACCGCATCCGCGATCCCTTCAACATGTTCGGCGACCGGCAGGCGCCGCCGCGGGAGCGCAAGGCCAAGCCGCTTGAGGCCAAGGCGCTGGAAACTCTTGGACTTGACGCGAAGGCGACTGGCGCAGACATCAAGTCCCGGTATAAGGAACTGGTAAAGCGCCACCATCCGGACGCGAATGGCGGCGACCGAGGTTCGGAAGACCGGTTCCGCGACGTGCTGCAGGCCTACCGCGTGCTCAAACAAGCTGGTTTGTGTTGAGCCGAGGGTCTGATAAGACCGCCTCCGATTTGAGATTTGACGAGCCGGCTGGCCCCAGGCAGCCGGCATGAGGCCTGGAATGAACAAGATCGACCGCGATATCGCCAACCTGCCGGACACGACCGTTTCGGTGAAAGACATGTTCGGCTTCGACTCCAGCATGGTCGTGCCTGCCTATTCGCAGCCGGACGCCCATGTGCCGGATCTTGATCCCGATTATCTCTTCGACAAGCAGACGACGCTCGCCATCCTGGCCGGCTTCGCCTTCAACCGGCGCGTCATGGTCTCGGGCTATCACGGCACCGGCAAGTCGACCCATATCGAGCAGGTGGCGGCGCGCCTCAACTGGCCGTGCGTGCGCGTCAACCTCGACAGCCATGTCAGCCGTATCGATCTCGTCGGCAAGGACGCCATCGTGCTGTCGGAAGGCAAGCAGGTGACGGAGTTCCGCGACGGCATCCTGCCCTGGGCCTACCAGCACAACATCGCGCTCTGCTTCGACGAATACGATGCCGGGCGTCCGGACGTGATGTTCGTCATCCAGCGCGTGCTGGAATCGTCGGGCCGGCTGACGCTGCTCGACCAGTCCAGGGTCATCCGCCCGCACCCGGCCTTCCGCCTGTTCGCCACCGCCAACACGGTCGGCCTCGGCGACACGACCGGCCTCTACCACGGCACGCAGCAGATCAACCAGGCGCAGATGGACCGCTGGTCGATCGTCACGACGCTCAACTATCTGCCGCACGACAACGAGGTGAACATCGTCCTGGCCAAGGCCAAGCACTATCGCGACGCCAAGGGCAAGGAGATCGTCAACAAGATGGTGCGCGTCGCGGACATGACGCGCTCGGCCTTCATCAACGGCGACCTCTCGACCGTGATGAGCCCGCGCACCGTCATCACCTGGGCCGAGAACGCGGAGATCTTCGGCGACGTGGGCATGGCGTTCCGGCTGACCTTCCTCAACAAGTGCGACGAGCTGGAGCGGCCGCTGGTGGCCGAGTTCTACCAGCGCGCCTTCGGCCAGGAATTGCCGGAGAGCGCGGCGAACGTGGTGCTGGGGTAGGCGGTTGTCCATGCCGACCCCAGCCGAAAGGGCGGCTCCCTGCGTTGCCCCCCTCAGTCCTGCCGGACATCTCCCCCACACGGGGGGAGATCGGCTGTCATCCATGGTTTCGCCAATCGTCAGCGCCGCAGGACTGGCGATGAATTTGAAGCTGCCGATCTCCCCCCGTGTGGGGGAGATGTCCGGCAGGACAGAGGGGGGCAACGTAGAGAGCCGCCCCGTGCCGCTCTTTCCCCGGAGCGTC
Organism: Hyphomicrobiales bacterium; assembly: GCA_017305925.1. Taxonomy (GTDB): domain Bacteria; phylum Pseudomonadota; class Alphaproteobacteria; order Rhizobiales; family Rhizobiaceae; genus Arvimicrobium. Next base: position 33,393 of record JAFKJW010000189.1, read on the forward strand.
TGAGCCATGGCCGGACCGGGCGACAACATACGCAACAAGTCCAAGACGGGCAGCGAGGCGGACGCCTTCAAGCGTGCGCTGACGGTCTGCATGCGCGCCATTTCCGGCGACCACGAGCTGGAGGTGGCGTTCGCCAAGGACAAGCCGGCGCTGGCGGGAAGCCGGGCGCGGCTGCCGGACATTCCGAAGAAGCCGACCGCCAACGACTTGGCGATCAGTCGCGGCATCGGCGATTCCATGGCGCTGAAGCGCGCCTGCCACGACGACCGCATCCACATGAAGCTCGCGCCCGAAGGCAAGCTCGCGCGCGCCGTGTTCGACGCGGTGGAGCAGGCGCGCTGCGAGGCGATCGGCAGCCGCGCCATGGCGGGCGTGGCCAGCAACATCGGCTCGATGCTGGAGGACAAGTATCTGCGCGGCAACCTCTCCGAGGTGCGCGAGCAGGCCGATGCGCCGCTGGAAGAGGCGGTCGCGCTGGTGGTGCGCGAGAAGCTCACCGGCCAGCCGGTGCCGAAGAGCGGCGAGCGGCTCGTCGGGCTGTGGCGCGAATGGATCGAGGACAAGGCGGGCGACGATCTCGCCGCGCTCTCCGGCAGCGTCGAGGACCAGCAGGCCTTCGGCCGGCTCGTGCGCGACATGCTGGCCTCCATGGACATGGCGGAGGAACTCGGCGACGACCAGCAGCAGGACGACACGGACGAGAGCGACGAGGACCAGCCGCAGGGCGACGACAACAACGAGGAGAGCGGCGAGGACGATGCCAGCGGCGAGCAGTCGCAGGCCGAGGATGCCGACGCTTCGTCCGACGAGGAGCAGGCCGGCGAGATGGAGGCCGCCGACGCCAATGCCGACGATACCTCCGAGGACGATGCCGAGGCCGAGACGCCCGGCGAGGCGAAGCGCCCCGACAACCCCTTCACGACGCTTCCCCGCGACATCGACTACAAGATCTTCACCACGGCCTTCGACGAGACGGTGGGTGCCGAGGAGCTTTGCGACGAGGACGAACTCGACCGCCTGCGCGCCTTCCTCGACAAGCAGCTCGCCAATCTGCAAGGCGTGGTGGGACGCCTCGCCAACCGCTTGCAGCGCCGCCTGATGGCGCAGCAGAACCGGTCGTGGGATTTCGATCTTGAGGAAGGCTATCTCGACACGGCGCGGCTGGTGCGCGTGGTCATCGATCCGATGCAGCCGCTTTCCTTCAAGCAGGAGCGCGACACACGCTTCCGCGACACGGTCGTGACGCTCGTGCTCGACAATTCGGGCTCGATGCGCGGCCGCCCGATCACCGTCGCCGCCACCTGCGCCGACATCCTGGCCCGCACGCTGGAGCGCTGCGGCGTCTCGGTCGAGATCCTCGGCTTCACCACGCGGGCCTGGAAGGGCGGGCAGGCGCGCGAGAAATGGCTGAAGGACGGCAAGCCGCCCAATCCCGGCCGCCTCAACGACCTGCGCCACATCATCTACAAGTCGGCGGATGCGCCGTGGCGGCGGGCGCGGCGCAATCTCGGCCTGATGATGCGCGAGGGCCTCCTGAAGGAGAACATCGACGGCGAGGCGCTCCTGTGGGCGCACGATCGACTGCTCGGCCGGCCCGAGCAGCGCAAGATCCTGATGATGATCTCGGACGGTGCGCCGGTCGACGATTCGACGCTGTCGGTCAATCCGGGCAACTATCTCGAGCGGCACCTGCGCGCGGTGATCGAAATGATCGAGACGCGGTCGCCGGTCGAGCTGCTGGCCATCGGCATCGGCCATGACGTGACGCGCTACTACCAGCGCGCCGTCACCATCGTCGATGCGGAAGAACTCGCCGGAGCCATGACCGAGCAACTGGCCGCTCTGTTCGAGGAAGCCACGCCCCGGTCGCGCCGCACGGAGCTGCGGCGGGCCGGATGAGGGAAGCGGCCCGGCGCAGCTTCCTGGCCGTTTGCCTTCTGGCGGGAGCCGCCTGTGCGGGTCCGGGCTTCGCGGAAGCGTCGCAGGCCGCCCAGGCGTCGGCGGCCCCGGTCCCCGTCACCATCACCACACGGCCCATCACGGCGTTCCGGATCGGCCGCGACGACAGGATGTTCGGTCCGCTGGAATTCGTCGGCGGCCTGGAGATGAACGGCAGCTCCCGTGATTTCGGGGCCAATTCGGCATTCCGCTTCCTCACGCCCGGCGCCGATTTCGTCGGCGTCGACGACACCGGCTTCTGGTTCTTCGGCCGGATCGAGCGCGATGGGGACGGGCGCCCGTCCGGGGTGAGCGACTTCACCCTGCAGCAGATGGTCGACCGGGCCGGCAATCCCGTTTCGCGCAAGTGGGAGGTGGATGCGGAAGGCCTCGACGTGGACGGCGATCTCGCCACGGTCGGCTTCGAGCGCAACCATCGCGTCGCCCAGTTCCGCATCGACCGGCAGAACATGCGGGCGCCGTTCCGGATGCTGGATTTCCTCATCCCGAAGAAGGAGCTGCGCCAGAATCGCGGCTTCGAGACCGTAACGCGGATGCCCGTCAAGAGCGGCAGGGGGCCGCTCGTGGTCGTCTCGGAAAAGAGCCTGGATCCGGATGGCAACATGTTCACCGCCATCCTCGAAGGCCCCGGCAAGGGCATCTTCACGGTGCGGCGTCGCGACAACTACGACATCACGGACGGCAAGTTCCTGCGCAATGGTGATCTGCTCCTCCTGGAACGGAAGTTCTCGCTCGCCGAAGGCATCCGCATGCGGCTGCGGCGGCTTACTGCCGACAGCATCGCCAAGGGCTCCGTCGCCGACGGTCCGGTGCTGATGGAGGCCGACATGCGCTATCAGATCGACAATATGGAGGCGATGGACGTCTGGACGCGGGCCGACGGCGCCACCATGGTGTCGCTGATGTCGGACGACAACCACTCCATCCTGCAGCGCAACCTCTATCTGGAGTTCATCCTCCACGAGGATTGAGCAAGGGGCGATTGCCGACCCTGCCGTCGCCGCCGCTTCTGTTTTCGCATCGCTCTTGCCGAAAACCGGCCTCCACTTTTCGGCGCGATGCTTTAAGATGGACCATCCGTCCATTGCAGGCCTCGACTGGTGGTGATGCATGAAGCTCGATATCAATGGGCGGATCGTTGCCAATCCCGCCGCATCCGACATTGCCAGCGCCCTCGATGCTCGCGGCGACGACAAGGACTGGTATCTTGTCCTGACGCGCCCCGACGGCCTCTATATCGAGGTCGAGCCTTCCGGCACCGGAGGCATGCTGCGGATCGCGCATGGCGACGAGGAGGAGGGTACCCACAGGCTTGCTCCGAACACGGTCACGACCGGCAAGGCGAAGTCCATCCTCGGCGATTTCCTCGCCGGCGGCGCTGTCCCACCTTCCGAGCCTCGGGAAGAGGCCAAACGCGCCGAAGACAAGGTCCTTGCCGGCCGGGAGGAGTTTTCGCAGCGGACCCTCGGGTTCGTCATCCTCTTCGTGGGGCTGGGATTCGGCCTCCTCTATCTCACGCAATCGATGCTGGTGTTCTTCGCATGCATCGGCCTCGGGCTGCTCGTCATGGTCGGGACCAAGGCGGCGCGCGAAATGCGGGTCCGCCGATGGCCGATCGCGGCCGGAACGATCGTCAAGTCGAACCTGCAGGCCCGCGTCCGCAAGTTCCGGGGGCAGGCGGCGCGGCTCGACAACATCCCGGCGGTGGAATACCGGTTCAAGGTCTCCGGCAAGCCGTATATCGGCACGCGCATCGGCCTGAATACGGAGTATGCCGGGGTGGATGTCAGTGCGCTGGTGACGAAATATCCCGTCGGGGCGGCGGTCCAGGTCGCCTACAATCCCGCCAATCCCGTCGACTGCCTGCTCGAACCCTACGCGAACAAGGGCATCCTGCTCGTCCTCCTCAAGTTTGCCGCCGGCGTCGCGGTGCTGGGCGCCGTTCTCTATTACGGGTCCGGCTATGCCTCGGCATGGATTTCCGAGCGCTTTCCCGATGCGCGCGCGCCGCAGGCGCTGCTGGGCTTCGGCATCGGCACGCTGCTGCTCGTCGTGAACATCTGGAGCCTGATGCGAAAGAAGGAGCCGGCCGTGGCGGCCCTGCGCGTGCCGGGCAAGATTGCCTCCGCGGAGGTGGAGACCATCGTTCCGGACGACAGCTCCGACTCGCGACGCCGAAGCAGGCCGACATACCAGCCCACCATCGAGATCAGCTATAGGGTGCGCGGGCTCGATTACACGCTGAGGACCGCGATACCCGACGGACAGGCGGCGGAACGCACGCCGGAGGCGGCGAAAGCGCGGCTGAAACCCTATTCCGTGGGGCGCGAGGTCCCGGTGAGCTACGACCCGGCCAATCCCGCCGCGGCGTCCATCGCGGTCGGCGCGGACAGCCCGGTCGCAGGCGGAGGCTGGAGCAGCCAGATCTTCCGCATGGCGGTCATCATCGGATGCTTCGCCATCGGCGCCCATGCGCTCGGGCTTTATTGACGCTCAAAAGCGAGCCTATGCGACGGCCGGCTGGCGCCAGCGCGCCGCGATCAGCCGGTAGGGGATCAGCGCGAAGACGGCGATCGCCAGCTTGACGCTGAGGTCGCCGAGCGCCCAGGAGAGCCAGCGCGGCGCATCCAGCGGAAGCAGGCCGAGGAGCGGCGCGTGTTCGAGCGCGAAGCCGTCGTCCGGTCCGAGAACGGCGAAGGCCGGGGCGAAGGCCACCGAGAAGAAGACGAGCGTGTCGACCACGGAGCCGGCCAGCGTGCCGAAGATCGGCGCGCGCCACCAGCTCTGGCGGCGCAGCCGGTTGAAGACGCCGATGTCGAGAAGCTGCGCCGTCAGGAAGGCGGCGCCGGAGGCCATCGCGATCCTGACGAGGCGGCCGGCGGCCGTCCCGAACTCGATGAGGCCGAGGCTGAACAGCAGGGGCGGCACAACGATCGAGCAGATGACGGCGATCATGAAGCCGACGAACACGATGCGCCGCGCCATCTGCGGGCCGTGCCGGCGGTTGGCGAGATCGGTCACGAGGAAGCAGAAGGGATAGGTGAACGCGCCCCAGGTCAGCACGTCGGCGAGCGAAAAGGGGCCGAGCGTTCCCTGAACCGGGAACTGCACGAGCACGTTCGAGGCCACGACGACCAGCGCCATGGCCGCCACGAAGGGCGCGTAGGTGGAGGAGCGGTTCATTTTTTTATCCTGGGTGATGGAACCAGCGGCAAGCGGCCCCTTCGGACCGCATCAGGCGGGCCGGGCGGCTTTTCCCGCCCGGACTACGACGATCAGGCGGAAGCCTGCTCGCCGGCCTTCTTGGCGATCTGCTTCTTCAGGAGCCGCGCGCGGGGCGACAGCTCGGCGCTGTCGGCCTTGGCGAGGAAAGCGTCCAGGCCGCCGCGATGCTCGACCGAACGCAGCGCGTTCGCCGAGATGCGCAGGCGCACGTTCTGGTTCAGCGCCTCCGACTGGAGCGTCACGTTGACGAGGTTGGGCAGGAAGCGGCGCTTCGACTTGTTGTTGGCGTGGCTGACATTGTTTCCGGTCAGCACGGCCTTGCCGGTCAGGTCGCAAGTACGGGACATCGTGTTACCTTTGGTCTAATCCGGCCAAAAAACGAAGTCGCACCGAAAGGGGCGCGCAGTCTCGTAAAGCGGCCTTGGGAAAGTCGGCGTTCCATAGTGGCATTTGCCGGAAGCGTCAAGTCCGCTCCGACCGGTCTCGCGATCCCACAGAATTGCCGGAATCGCGCCCTAGCGGGATGCAAATCTGCCCCGGATGCCTATCTTCGATAAAATGAAACGCATTTCGTCCCGTCTCCTCCACCTTCCGCTGGCCCTTGCCGCCGCGACGTTCTGTGGCGCGGCCGTGCCGGCCGGCGCCACCGAATTCAAGGGAGACTACACCGTCACCTATCTCGGCCTGCCCGTCGCGCAGTCCAGCCTGAGGTCCAGGATCGACGGCAAGGACTATACGATCGAGGGCACGGTCCGGTCCGCCGGGCTCGGCGCCATCTTCGACGACACGCAGGCGACCCTCGACGTCAGGGGACAGTTGTCCGGCGGCGGCGCCGTCCCGGCGCGGGCGCATTCGGACTACCGGCAGAACAAGAAGAAAAAGACGCTGACCATCAGCTTTTCCGGCGGCAATGTCGTGGGGACGCAGGAGACGCCGCCGCCGAAGCCGCGGGCGGCCGACTGGATCGCCGTCAGCCCGAGCCAGCTGCGTTCGGTCGCCGACCCGCTTTCGGCGCTGCTGGTGCGCGCCGACAGCATCGACAAGGTCTGCGCCAAGCCGCTCAGGATGTTCGACGGCGCGATGCGCGCCGACCTCGTGCTCGACCGGCAGAAGCAGGAGACGGTCAAGCTCTCCGGCTATGAGGGGCCTTCCATCACCTGCAATGCGCGGTTCAGCCCGCTGGCCGGCTATCGCGCGAGCAAGAAATCCGTGAAGTTCATGCGCGACAAGAGCCGCATATCGATCACGTTTGCACCGCTCGGCACAACCGGCGTATATGCGCCGGTGCGCGCCAGCGTCGGCACCCAGATCGGGACGCTCTATCTGGAAGCGCGGCACGTTGAGATGATCGACTAGCGGGGCGACGCCCCCGGAGAGGTTCCGTGGGGCGGGCAACACTGATCGGCTTTTCGGCCGTGGCCATGTGGGCGCTCCTGGCGCTCCTGACGGACGCGTCGGGCGACGTGCCGCCCTTCCTGCTCTCGGCGCTGACCTTCACCATCGGCACGGCTGTGGGGCTTGCCTACCGCTTCCTCTCGCCTTCGGCCGGAACCTCCGTGAAAATCCCGCCGCAGGTCTGGGTCATCGGCATTGCCGGCCTGTTCGGCTATCACTTCTTCTACTTCACCGCGCTGCGCAACGCCCCGGCAGTGGAGGCGAGCCTCATCGCCTATCTGTGGCCGCTCCTCATCGTGCTCGGCTCGGCGCTGATGCCGGGCGAGCGGCTGCGCTGGCATCATGTCGCGGGCGCGCTGCTGGGACTTGCCGGCACCTTCCTCATCGTCACCAACGGGGGAGGGCTCGCCTTCGAGGAACGCTACCTGTTCGGTTATGCCATGGCGGGCGTGTGCGCCTTCATCTGGGCGGCCTATTCGCTCCTGTCGCGCCGCTTCCCCTCCGTGCCGACGACCGTCGTCACATGGTTCTGCGCGGCGACGGCGCTGCTTTCGCTCCTCTGCCATCTAAAGCTCGAGACGACGGTCCTGCCGTCCGGCGCCGGGCAGTGGGCCGCCGTCGCCGGGCTCGGCCTGATGCCGGTCGGCGCGGCCTTCTATGCCTGGGACTACGGCGTGAAGCACGGCAACATCCAGGTGCTGGGCGCGGCGAGCTACGCGGCGCCGCTGCTTTCGACGCTGATACTGATCGCGGCCGGCTTCACGCAGGCCACGCCGCACATCCTGCTCGCCTGCCTGCTCATCACGGCGGGCGCCGTGCTGGCGGCGAAGTCGCTGCTCTGGAAGCGGTGAATGGTAGAATGATTGAGTGAGGCCGCGTCACCGGATCGGCAGGCCAACAGCCGGTTCGTCTCCCGACCGTTCATCATTCACCATTCGCCTTCCCACCTCTTCCAGCCAGCGATCGCGGATGTTGAGCGCCTTGAGGTGCTCCAGCGTGTTGAGCACGTATTCGGCATTGGGACCGGCTTCGCCCACCGCCCCGCGGGCGATCTCGGCCGCATGCCCGGCGTCGAGATTGCCGGCATACTGCTCATGATGGCGGTCGGCGATGTAGCAGACGGCCTTTACGGTATTGCCGCTATGGAGCCTGACCGGCAGCGTCCGCTCCAGATAAACGTTGGTGACGAGCTCGCGCTCGCGCAGATAGGCAAGCACCTCCTCGCGCAGCGCGGCGGGGACGCGGAACGCCAGTCCGACGCAGGATCCGCCGCGGTCGAGCCCGAGCACGAGCCCGGGCCGGGCCTGCGTGCCGCGATACATCCACGAGTAGATGCAGAGCGAGCGGCGGAAGCCGTGCAGCCGGGCGGGCTCCACATCCACATGTGCAAAGCCGGGCCGCCACATCAGCGAGCCATAGCCAAACACCCAAAAATCGCCCATATCCGCGTCACATCCTCGCCGGCGGCAGCCGAGCCGGGACAAGCCGTAACGAAGAGCCTCGCATGACGTCAAGCCGGACGCCGCAATCGCGCTATTCCCGCCGGATCCTGTGGCTTGCCCTGTTCGTCGCCGTGCTGTTCGGCGGCTACAGCGCCTTGTGGTACTATGCCGCCGACCGGCTGGAGGCGCAGGCGAAGACCGTGCTCGCCGATGTCAACGCAAACGGCGTGACGGCCGACTGCGCCCGGCTGACGGCGCGGGGCTTCCCGTTCCGGATCGGGCTCTATTGCGATTCCGTGCGCTTCGACGACCGCAAGGGCACGACGGTCTCGGCCGGCGCCTTCCGCTCCGCCGCACAAGTCTACAGCCCTCTCCACATCGTCGGCGAGCTCGATGGACCGGCGACCGTTGCCGTGCCGCAGGCCCACAGCCTCGCTCTCGACTGGACCGGTCTCAGGGCAAGCGTACGCATCGCGACGCCGCTTCCCGAACGGATCTCGCTGGAAGGAAGCGGGCTGTCGGCCGGGCTTTCCGGCGCGGAGCCGCTGCTGACCGCGCAGGCGTTCCAAGGCCACATGCGGCCGAACGGTGCCGATCTCGACCTCGCCGGCACGGTCGTCGACCTGGCGCCGGCGGCGCGCCTTCTGGAGGGCCGGCAACTGCCGCCGCTTTCCGGCGCCCTGGATGCGACGGTCAAGGACGGCGTGCAGCTTCTCCTGTCGAAGGCGCGGAGCCTGCGCGGCCGGTCCGCGACCATCCGCCAGCTCTCCGTCTCGACGGATGCCGCCACGGGCGTCGACCTGAAGGGGACGCTTTCGGTGGATGCCGACGGACTCGTCGACGCCGACCTCACGCTGACACTGCGCAATCCGAAGGGACTTGCCGCGGTGGCGTCCGGGGTGGCGCCGGAGGCGAAGGGCAAGATCGATCAGGCGGTGATGGCGATCGGCATGCTGGGCGCCAATCCGTCGCTGCCGCTGAAGATCGCCAAGGGCAAGGCGCTGCTCGGCTTCATCCCGCTGGGAGAGGTTCCGCCGCTCGACTGAGCCGGCTTTCAGGACGGTTTTGGCGGATGCTCCAGTGCCTGGCGGCCGAAGTCGGGCGCGTCGATCTCCTGTCCCGCCTCGATGATCGAGCGGCGGACCGCGCGGGTGCGCGTGAAGAGGTCGAAGAGCTTGTCCCCGTCGCCCCAGCGGATCGCCCGCTGGAGATAGGCGAGATCCTCGGAGAAGCGGGCCAGCATTTCAAGGATCGCGTCCTTGTTGTGCAGGCAGACGTCGCGCCACATCGTCGGGTCTGAGGCGGCGAGCCGCGTGAAGTCGCGGAAGCCGGAGGCGGCGTATTTGATGACCTCGCCCTTGGCCACCGATTCCAGGTCGTCCGCCGTGCCGACGATGTTGTAGGCGATGATGTGCGGCAGGTGCGAGACGATCGCCAGCACCATGTCGTGGTGCCCGGCGTCCATCGTGTCGATGTTGGAGCCGCAGCGCCGCCAGAATTCCGAGAGTTTTTCCAGCGCGGCCGGATCGGTGCCTTGCAGCGGCGTGAAGATGCACCAGCGGTTTTCGAACAGCGAGGCGAAGCCGGCGTCGGGGCCCGACTTCTCCGTGCCGGCCAGCGGATGGCCCGGGATGAAATGCACGCCCTCCGGCATGTGCGGCGCCATCTGCGCGATCACGGAGCGCTTGGTTGAGCCGACGTCGGTGACGATCGCGCCTGTCTTCAGAGCCGGCGCGATGGCCTCGGCGACCTGGCCCGACGCGCCGACCGGCACCGAGACGACCACGAGGTCCGCGTCGCGCACGGCTTCGGCGAAGTCGGTCGTGTAGCTTTCGCCGAGGCCGAGTTCCTCCGCGCGCTTCAGCGTCGTCTCGCCGCGTGTCGCGATGGCGATATGGCGGGCAAGGTTCTCGCGGCGGACGACGCGCGCCAGCGACGAGCCGATCAGGCCGATGCCGATCAGGGCGATCTTGTCGAAGAGGGGTTCAGAGGCCATGGTGGCTCCAATCCGCGAAGCCAAGCCGCGATGCCTCACCCCCCTCTGTCCTGCCGGACATCTCCCCCTCAAGGGGGGAGATCGGCAGCTTTGCTCTCGGTGCATTTCCTGCGACGCCGACGATTGGCGAAAGCCGGGCGGCCAACTCGATCTCCCCCCTTGAGGGGGAGATGTCCGGCAGGACAGAGGGGGGTGTGAAGGAGTGCGCCATTCCCATGGAGCCGCTCAAGCTTTCAGAAACCCGGCCAGCGCCGCGACGAGGGCGCGGTTGGCTTCCTCGGAGCCGATCGTGGCGCGCAGCGCGTTCGGGAAGCCGTAGGCGCCGACGCGCCGCAGGATGATGCCGCGCTCCATGAGATAATTGTCCGCCTCGGCGGCGGAGTGTTTTCCATCCGCGGGAAAATGCACGAGGACGAAGTTGCCGACGCTCGGCGTCACCTCCAGATCCAGCCTCTCCAACTCGGCCGTCACCCAGGGCAGCCAGCGGTCGTTATGGGCCACCGCCGCGGCGATATGGGCGCGGTCGCGCATCGCCGCGACGCCGGCCTCCTGCGCGGCGACGTTGATGTTGAAGGGGCCGCGCACGCGGTTCAGCGCGTCGACCACATGGGCCGGCGCGTACATCCAGCCGATGCGCAGGCCGGCAAGGCCGTAGATCTTCGAGAAGGTGCGGGTCATCACGACGTTGTCGCTGCCCGCCACGAGCTCTATGCCGGCCTCGTAGTCGTTGCGGCGGACATATTCGGCGTAGGCTGCGTCGATCACCAGCAGGACATGCGGCGGCAGGCCGGCCTGAAGGCGCCGCACCTCCTGGTGCGGCAGATAGGTGCCGGTCGGATTGTTGGGGTTGGCGAGGAAGACGATCCTGGTGCGCGGCGTGACGGCGGCGAGGATGGCGTCGACGTCGGCCCGCGCATTCTTCTCGGGAACGCGCACCGGGACGGCGCCGGTCGCCTGGGTGGCGATCCTGTAGACGAGGAAGCCGTGCTCCGTATAGATCGCCTCGTCGCCGGCGCCGAGATAGGTCTGGGCGAGCAGGGCGAGGCCTTCGTCGGAGCCGTTCGTGCACAGGATGTTCGCGGCGTTCAGGCCGTGCGCTTCCGCGATCGCCTCGCGCAGCTTCGTCGCCGAACCGTCGGGATAGAGCTCCAGCCTGTCCGCCACCTGCCGCAGGGCTTCGACGGCCTTGGGCGAAGGCCCGAGAGGCGTCTCGTTCGAGGAGAGTTTGTGGACCTTCGCGACGCCGGCCGGCGCATGGCTCTTGCCGGGGACGTAGGCCTCGATATCCATGACGCCGGGACGCGGCCGGGGACGGTTCTGGGTGCTGGCGGTCGACATTCTCAAGGTCCGGAAAAGCGCCGGTAGGGCGCGTGCGGCATACAGCCAGCCGGACAGGTTGTCGAGAGCGCCGCGGCCGGAGCGCATGCCAAATAGTCTCCGGACGAGGTTCCCCTCGGCAGGCGTCACCTTATATGCTCGGCACCGGATCGACGAGGGGAGCGTCCTTGACGAGCAGCCAGTTGTTGTCACTTGCCGTCATCGCGCTGATGATGGCGGCGTTCGTCTGGGGGCGTTTCCGCTACGATGTCGTCGCGGCCGTGTCGCTGCTGGCGGCGCTGGCGGTGGGCGTCGTTCCCTTCGACAAGGCATTCAGCGGCTTCAGCGACGACATCGTCGTCATCGTGGGCAGCGCGCTGGTGGTCAGTTACGGCTTCGCGCGCTCCGGCGTCCTGG